>NZ_JARAVM010000001.1:0-507891 GCF_033792735.1 Streptomyces sp. PA03-3a | reverse complement strand
GCGCCACCCGCACGGTCTCCTCCGGGATCTCCGCCAGCTCCACCCCACGCAACGACACGAACCCACCCCAGAAACACGACGACGGCCTGCACAACCCCACGGGGTAGTACAGGCCGCCGTCACGCATGCCCCGGATTTACCAACAGCGTCCGCGGATGCGGTGGGGGCCCCACGCGGCGGTCAGGAGTGCCGGCTCACAGCTCCTTGACGCGGATGTCGCGGTAGGAGATCACATCCGTCGTGCTGTGGACCTGGAGGCCGATGTAGCCGGTGGCGTAGCGCCGGCCGTCGGTGCCCGGGTCCCCGGCGCGCGGCGGGTTGAAGACCTGGCCGCCGACGTTGTCGAACTCGTTGATGACGACGCCGTTGCGCAGGACCGTGAAGTGCTGGCCCTCGGCGCGGATCTCGTAGTCGTTCCAGGTGCCCTTGGGGGTCACGCCGGCGCCGCCGAGGCCCACGCGGTCGAAGCCGTAGACGGAGCCGGTCTTGTACATGTCGCCGTCGGGGCGGTCGAGGATCTGGATCTCGTGCCCGTAGTTGATGGCGACCCACTCGGGCCGGGACTCCTCGGGGTGGTCGTGGACGTTCGGGAAGCGGATGAAGACGCCGCCGTTGGCGTTGCCCGTGCCCGGGGCGTCGTCGCGGAACTGCAGCTTGAGCGAGAAGTCGCCGTACTTGCGCTCCGGGAACCACAGCATGCCCATGCCCGGGACGGTCGTGCTGCTGGTGATGGCGCCCTCGCCGGAGAGGGTGAAGCGCCCGCCGCCCACCTGCTCCCACTTGGCGAGGGACGCCTCGGTGCCGTCGAACAGGTCCCGGTAGCCCTGCGTCTGGCCGGGCTTGCCGATCTTCGACTGCTTGGCGGCCTTGGTGATCTTGTTGAACTCGCGCTGGTCGATGACGTTGTCGGCGAGCAGCCGGTCGAGCACGCCGTCGACGTGCTTGAGGAACAGGGCGTGCGAGGACCAGTCCTTCTCGTCCTCGATCAGTTCGTTGATGGTGCAGCGGCTGCGGGTGAGGCGGTTCGGCACACCCGAGTCCACGGTGCCGACGATCACGGTCAGCCGCTCGTCGTACTCGGGGCAGTTGGGCGCCGGGACGCCTCCGCCCTGCGCGACGGTGAAGGTCACCTCGCGGGCCGGGGAGGTGTTGCCCGCCTTGTCCGTGGCACGGTAGGCGAGCGTGTGCGAGCCGATCCGGTCGACGATGACGGGAGCGGAGTACGCGAGGTACGGGCCCCCGTCGAGGGAGTACTCGACGCGGTCCACCCCGGAGCCCGCGTCGGTCGCGGTGACGGTCACCTTGGCGCTGGTGACGTACGCGCCGTTGGAGTTCCTGGTACCCGTCACCGTCGCCGAGGTCTCCGGCGCGGTGGTGTCCTGGGTGGGCGGTGCCACGACGGTGAAGGCGACGGACTTCACGGCCGCCGCGTTGCCCGCCTTGTCCGTGGCGCGGTAGCGGACGGTGTGGGAGCCGACCTGGTGCACCATCACCGGCGCGGTGTACGGCTGCCAGGCGGCGTCGGCCCCGATGGCGTACTCGATGGTGTTGACGCCCGAGCCGGTGTCCGACGCGGTGACGGTGACCGTGGCCATCGTCAGGTAGTTGCCGTCGGCGTCCTTCTCCCCGCTCACGGTCGCGGAGGTCTCCGGCGCGGTGGTGTCGTCGGTCGGTGGCGCGACCACGTCGAAGGCGACGGACTTCTCGGCCGCCGCGTTGCCCGCCTGGTCGGTGGCGCGGTAGCGGACGGTGTGGGAGCCGACCTGGTCGACGACCACGGGCGTGGTGTACGGCTGCCACGGGCCGTCCTCCCCGACCGCGTACTCGACCGTCCTCACACCGGATCCGTCGTCGGTCGCGGTGACGGTGACCGTGGCGGAGCCGACGAAGGCGCCGTCGGCGTTCTTCTGGCCCGTGACGTCGGCCGCGGTGGTGGGCGCCGCGGTGTCGTCGCCGCTGCCGTCCTCGGTCACGGTGAGGATGCCCTGCATCTGGCCGTGGCCGGGGATGCTGCAGAAGAAGCGGTACCGGCCGGGGGTGAGGGTCACGTCGACGGTGTGCCTGCCGCCGTTGTCGTCGCCCGGGTTGGCCAGGATGTTGAGCGGGACGTCGTGGTTGTACTCGGGGTCCGACACGTCGAAGGTGAGCGTGTGCGGCATGCCGATGTCGTTGCCGGTCGCGGCGCTGTTCTCGAAGACGAGCGTCGCCGGGCCGGCCACCGCCGTGGTCGGGAAGCTCGCGTACTGGTCGGTGCGGGAACTGGCCGTCCAGGTGAGCACCTGGGCGGCGGCCGTGGTCCCGCCGGCCGCCGCACGGTCGTCGGTGCGTCCGTACGCGACGGTCGAGGTGAGCCCCAGCACCATCAGCAGTGCGCCCAGCAGGGCCGCCAGCGGGCGTAGAGGTCGGTGTCTCACTGTGCCGCCTTCCTGGCCAGATCCGCGGCGGCGGGAGTCGCCTCGCCACCCTTGTACGTCACACGCCACAGCGCGGACTGGGAGTCGGAGGTGAAGAAGCCGCGCCCGTAGTCGAGGACGTAGAGCGAGCCGTCCGGCGCGAACTTCCAGTCCATGAGGTTGCGGATGCCGCCCTGGCCGACCGGGATGATCTTCTTCAGCGACTCGGCGGTGACGGGCAGCCCGCCCTTGCCGACGGTCTTGGGGTCGGTCAGCACCGCGTGGCGCGGGTTGTCGGCGTCGTAGAAGTCACCGACGAACCACTTGCCGTCCCAGTACCGCGGCCACGCGCCGTCGCCCGCGGTCGTGGCGTCGTAGCGGTAGACCGGGCCGTCCATGGTGGCCTGGCCGCCGCCCTTGAGCCACGGCAGGAGGTAGGTGGCCTCCTCGTTCTTGTAGCTGGGGACCCCGTTCGCGTCCCGCGGGAAGTCGGGGGCGCCGCCCTGCGGGGAGTACCAGATGGTGTTGCCGGTGACGGGCGGGAGGTTCACCAGGCCGTCGTTGTTGGGCGACTCGTTCTTCGGGGCGTCGCAGTCGTACCAGCCCAGCGGCTTGTCCGGGTCCGGCAGGTTGCGGTCCCGGTAGGGCTGCTTGTTGCCCATGCAGAACGGCCAGCCGTGGTTGCCGGCCTTGGTGATCGCGGCGAACGTGTCGTACTTCGCCGGTCCCCAGGTCGTGCTCGGTGAGCCGGCGTCGGGGCCGACCCAGCCCGCGTACAGGATGTCGGTCTTCTTGTCGACGGAGATGCGCGCCGGGTTGCGCACGCCCATGACGTAGATCTCGCCGCGGGTCTTGTCGCCGCCCTCGTCCTGCTCCTCGCCCGTGAAGAGGTTGCCCGGGGGCAGGGTGTAGGTGCCGTCGGGCTCCGGGTGGATGCGCAGGATCTTGCCGTTGAGGTTGTTGGTGTTGCCTGCCGTGCGGCGGGCGTCCGCGAAGGACAGGCCTTTGAAGTCGGGCTCCGGGTTGTTGCCCGAGTAACCGCCGCTGAAGCCGGAGGAGTTGTTGTCTCCGGTCGCGATGTAGAGGTTGCCCTTGGAGTCCCAGGCCATCCCGCCGCCGGCGTGGCAGCAACTGTGGACCTGCACCGGCCACTTGAGCAGGACCTTCTCGGAGGCGAGGTCCAGCCTGTTCGTGGCGAGGTCCAGCGTGAAGCGGGAGACGCGCCGCTCCGCGACGTGCTTGTCACGGTCGAGGCCGGAGTGCGGGGTGTAGTGGAGGTACACCCAGCCGTTGGTCTCGAAGGCGGGGTCCAGCTCGATGCCGAGCAGCCCCTCCTCGACCTTGGTGAGCTCGTCGCCGCCGCCCTTGTTGCCGAAGACGGTCAGGGCGCCCGCGAGGGTCACCTTCTTCGTCGCCGGGTCGTAGACGTGGATCTGGCCGAGTCCCTTGCCCATGTCGGGGTTGTTCCAGTCGGTCACGACCGGGGCGCCGTTGGCGCCGCCGCCGCGGCCGATGTACAGCACCCGTCCGTCCGGCGCCACGACCAGGCCGTGCGGTTCGCCGATCTGGTCCTGCTGGCCGGCCTGGTTGGGCTGGGTGACCCTCACCGCACTGTAGTTGGCGTCGATGGTCGCCTTGCAGTCGGCGCGCGAGAGCCGGGACGTCCACTGCAGGGCGCCCCGCAGGTGGTCGCGGAAGTCGGTCTCGGCGAAGGACTCCGCCGTACCGCCCATCCCCGTGTAGAAGGACCGGCCGCCGTCGTAGTCGCGGCACCAGGAGACGGGGTGGTCGACGCCGTTGGCGCCGGTTCCGGGCTTGTAGCTGCTCTCGCGGACCTTGGCGACGGTGTGCACCTTGCCGGTCGGGTTGCTCGCCCAGTTGATCCACTTGTCGGGCCGCTTCCACTCCAGCGGCAGGTCCTTCGTGGCCGGATTGATCCGGTCGGGGATCTCGACGACGGCGCGCTGGACGGCGGCCGGGCTGGTGGCCGCGGGCCGGGCGCCGATCAGACCGGCGAACCAGTCGGAGTACGGTTCGGTGCGCGCGGCGTCGTGGATGCCGAGGAAGCCGCCGCCGGCTTCCATGTAGGCCTCGAGGCCGGCCTCCTGCTCGGGGTCGAGTACGTCGCCGCCCCCGGTCAGGAAGACGACCGCGTTGAAGGTGCCCAGGCGCTTGGCGTTGGTGAAGACCGAGGCGTCGTCCGTCGCGACGGTCTTGAAGCGCCGGTCGGCAGGTCCGGACAGGCCGATCGCCTCGATCGCCTCGATGCCCGCGTCGACGGTCGGGGACTCCTCGGTGGCCGAGGCGTGGAACACCAGGACCTTGACGTTCTTGCCGCCCGGTGGGGACGGCAGGGATAACGTTGTCGGCACCGGCTCCGGATACGGTCTGGCGGTGGCGGCGGTGCCGCCCAGCAGCGATGCCGCCAGGGTCCCCGCCACCAGGGCCGCGGCCGTGCCGCGCCGGGATCTCGACCGGTGATGTGGTGCGTTCTGCATGCTTCACCCACCCTTCGTGGTCACAGCAACAGCGCCTGAAGCTAGACCGCTTTTGACGGTCCGCCAATAGCTATGGACGGGATCTCACCAACTTTGTCCCGGCTGTGGATAAACGGAGATCACTGGTCTACCGTGTGGCCGTCCCCGGGGACCCTCGCGCCCCGACCGTCTCCTCACGGCACTGGAGAGACCGGTATGGCTTTGGACAGAAGGAGTTTCAACCGGCGGCTGCTGGCCGGTGGCGTGGTCGCCGCCACCGGGACGGCCTCGCTCGCGGTGGCCTCCGTCCCCACGGCTTCCTCCGCGGAGCCCTCCCCGCCCACCGCACCGGCCGGAGGCCAGGTGCGCCACCTCAAGCTCTACGCCGAGCAACTACCGAACGGGCAGATGGGCTACGGCCTGGAGAAGGGCAGGGCCACCGTGCCCGGCCCGCTGATCGAACTGGTCGAAGGCGACACCCTGCACATCGAGTTCGAGAACGCCTCGGACGTGGACGCCAGCCTCCATGTGCACGGCATGGACTACGACATCGCCAGCGACGGCACCCGGATGAGCCGCAGTCACGTCGAGCCGGGCGGCACGCGGACGTACACCTGGCGGACCCACGCGCCGGGTCGCCGCAAGGACGGCACGTGGCGGCCGGGCAGCGCGGGCTACTGGCACTACCACGACCACGTCGTGGGCACGGACCACGGAACGGGCGGGATCCGCAAGGGCCTCTACGGGCCGGTGGTCGTGCGCAGGAAGGGCGACATCCTGCCGGACAAGCAGTTCACGATCGTCTTCAACGACATGACCATCAACAACAGAACCGGCGCCGACACCCCGAACTTCGAGGCGACGGTAGGTGATCGCGTCGAGATCATCATGATCACGCACGGCGAGTACTACCACACGTTCCACATGCACGGTCACCGCTGGGCCGACAACAGGACGGGCCTGCTGACCGGCCCCGACGACCCCAGCCGGGTGATCGACAACAAGATCACCGGGCCCGCGGACTCCTTCGGCTTCCAGATCATCGCGGGCGAACACGTCGGCGCCGGCGCGTGGATGTACCACTGCCACGTCCAGAGCCACTCCGACATGGGAATGGCCGGTCTGTTCCTGGTAGCGAAGCCCGACGGCACGATCCCCGGCTACGAACCGCACCATCCGGACCACGCCGCGGGGGCGGCGAAGTCCGGGAAGAGTGGCGCGAAGACGCCCTCCGGCGGGGAGACACCCTCCGGCGGGGAGCACGCGCACCACAACATGGGGTGACGCGCGGGTCGCGGCGATGAGGCCCTCTCCGGGCCTCAGGACAGGCGCGCGAGGACGGTGCGGCACATCCGCTGCAGGTCCTCGTCGTGCCCGACGTCGCGGAACCGGCCACTGCGGCGGGTGCGGGTCAGCTCCTCACGGACGTGGGGCAGGGCCTCACCCGCGGCCGGGCCCATCCGGTCGAAGCAGGCCAGTACGAGGTTCGAGGTCGCGTCGTTCTCCTCCCAGGCGGCGAGGAGGGTCCGCACCACCACGGGTGCCTCGGCCGGGCCGCCGATGTCCCACAGGGCGCTCGCGGCATGGGCGCGGGTCCACTCGTAGTCGGCGGTCAGCATGTTCCGCAGGCGCGGCAGCGCCCGGGCGGCCGGCGGCCCGATCCGGGCGAGCGCGTCGGCCGCCTCGCGGTTCCCGTGACCGTCGAGGAGGCCGTCCAGCAGGGGCACCACGGTGGCCGGATCCCCTTCCGCCGCCCACAGTGTGGCCGCGGCGGCCGTCCGGACGGAGGGGTCGTCGGCCTGCGCCAGCACCCGCACCGCTTCGAGGGCGGGTGCGGCACCGGTCCCGAAGGCGGCCAGTGCCTTGAGAGCGGAGGCGGTGGTGCGCCACTGCCCGTGGCGCGCCGAGGCCGTGGCCATCGCGGTGATCGCGGGTACGGCGGCGGGATCCCCCAGCCGGGCGAGGGCGGAGAGCAGGGCGTTCGTGCTCATGTCCGCCCATTCCGACGACGGGTCCTCGGCGGTGAGGTGCCGGCACAGTCGCGGCACCAACTGGTCGGCCGCTGGGGCGAGGTGTCCTGCCACCTGCACGGCGCGCCAGGCGTCGACGCCACCGTCCAGTGCCGTCAGCAGGCAGGGCAGGGCGCGCATGTCACCGAGGCGGGCGAGGGCCATGACGGACTGCTGGTGCGCCCGGCGCAGCAGTGGGCAGGGCGCGGCCCAGACCTCCGGTCCGTGCGCGTCGCGCAGGGCGAGGACGTACGCGGCGAGGGCCTCGCGGGCGGGTTCGGCGATCGGGCTCAGGGCGCCGAGGGCCTCGGCCGCTTCGGCGGCGGTGTACGAATGGCCGGGGAGCAGGCAGCCGGCGAGCTGCGTGACCAGCGCGGAGTGGTCCCCGCGCCAGGCGCCCATGAGTTCCTTGGCCATACGGATCGCGTCGTGGCGGACGGCCGGATCCGGGCTGGCGATCTGCTCGGTGACGAGCGCGCTGCGATCGGCG
Source organism: Streptomyces sp. PA03-3a (assembly GCF_033792735.1). Lineage (NCBI taxonomy): Bacteria > Bacillati > Actinomycetota > Actinomycetes > Kitasatosporales > Streptomycetaceae > Streptomyces > Streptomyces sp. PA03-3a. The sequence goes on along the minus strand of NZ_JARAVM010000001.1, from coordinate 500,522 downwards.
ACGCGGAAGTCCAGCACCTTGTGGAAGGTCCGCAGCAGGGAGGTGAGCGGGGAGTGCGTGCGGTTGTGCCGGTCGAGGTCCTCGAACGCGGCGACGACCTGCGGCGGCGCGTTCCGCGACGCCTCCGCGGGCGCTTCGGGTTCTTCGGGCGCGGTGCACCGGCACCCCCCGGTGCCGGAGCCGGCGGCCCCGTCTCCGGTGCCGGTCTCAGGGGCGGGCGTGCTCAGCCGCAGCAGGCCGACGGCTCGGGGCATGGTGCCGGCGACGATCCGCTCCGGGGCGCAGCGGGCGCCGTGGACGAGGGCGGCGAGCCGGGTCGCCGGGTCCACCGCCTCGTCGGAGGCCACGGCGTCGAGCCAGGCGGTCGCGGCGTCCCGGGCCGCCGGCAGTCGCAGCGCCAGCGTGGCCGTCGTCTCGACGAGGAGCAGCCGCTCCTCGGTGCCGTCCTCGGCGGGCAGGCGGTCGCGCAGCAGTGCGGCCGCCCGGGCCGCGTCGTCGACGAACAGCCCCAGCCCCTCGATCGCCGCCCGGCGCACCAGGCGGTCGTCGTCGCGGGCGTAGGACACGAAGGCGTCCGCGCGCTCGCGCACCACGACCGCGCTGCCCTTGTAGTCCGGGCCGTCCACGTAGTCGTACCCGCAGCGCTCGACCGCGTGCGCCCCGATGCTGACCAGCAGCCGCACGATCGCGGCCCGGTCGGGCGTGGCGGGGTCGTCGGCCAGGGCGAAGAGGAAGGGCAGGCTCGCCGTCGTGCTGGCGTACACGTCTCCCTGGTGGTGGACGGCGCTGTAGAAGTGGCTCACGGCTTTCCGGCGGGTCTCGGCGTCCGGGGAGGCCATGTCCCTCAGCCACACCGGAACCTCATCTGCCGCGCCGTAGGCGTGGTGCATGGAGGACCAGTCGATGGCGTCGAGTGCTCGTTCGTCGATCATGGGCGGCACTCTGCCGCAGGCCACTGACACCGGCGCCGGGACCGGAATCCCGTACGTCACTTTGTCGATATATGATCCGCGCGGCCCCTCCCCGGTGGGGCAGTGTTCCGGCCCGCGGGCGACGCGCACCAGAGAAGAGAGCCAGGCCTCCCATGAACGCAGTGGTCCCCCCGGCGGTCGCGGAGCGGTCCGAGGCCGAGGCGCTGTACCGGTTCGAGACGGAGGTGCCCGACTCCGTCCGGGCGGCGCTCGGGATGAACGCCGCGCGGATCGGCGGCGGCGTCGTGCTGTCGATGCGCGACGACCCCACCCGTTTCTGGAGCAAGGCGCTCGGCTTCGGTGTCACCGCCCCGGTCACGGCCGAGGTGATCGGTGCGGTCTGCGACTTCTACCGTTCGGAGGGGACGTCGCAGGCCGTCCTTCAGATCGCGCCCGCCTTCCTCCCGGAGGACTGGGACGACATCCGCGCCCGCGAGGGCATCACGGCGGGCTCGTCCTGGGTGAAGCTGGTCTGCCCCGTCGAGGAGGCCGTGGCCCGCGCGCGGGCGCTGGAGCCGCCGGCCGGGATCCGGGTCGCCCCGGTGGAGGCGGACCAGGCCCAGGAGTGGGGCGCGGTGGTGACCCGGGCGTTCGGCATGCCCGAGGAGCACTACGCCCGGATGACCGCGGCCTCGGTGGGACGGCGCGGGTGGCATCCGTTCGCGGCCCTGCTGGACGGGGAGATCGTCGGCACGGGCACGATGCACGCCGATGGCGACGCGGCACAGTTCTTCGCCGGCGCGGTGCTGCCGCACGCCCGCAAGCGCGGCGGCCAGACCGCCCTGCTGGCCGCCCGGGCCCTGAGGGCGCGGGACCTCGGCTGCCGCGTGCTGGTCGCCGAGACCGGCGCGGAGGCACCCGGCACCCGCAACTCCTCGCTGCACAACATGCTCCGGCTCGGCTTCCAGGTGGCGTACGAGCGCCGCAACTGGGTCTGGCGGTCCTCGACCGGGGCCTGACGCGGCGCGGCCGGTCGCGAGGCCGCGACGCGAAGGCCGTCCGCGGGGCGCGGCAGGGCTTCCCGGCCCGACCATGGGAGGACCGGGTCCGCACGACAGGACGGGTCCGGCCCCTGACCCGGAAGGTGCCCATGGCCCATGAACACGCAGACCGCGTTCGCGCCGCGCTGATCACCGGCGCGTCCTCGGGAATCGGGCGCTGCTACGCCGAGCAATTGGCCCGCCGCGGCTACACGCCGGTCCTCGTCGCCCGCCGCGCGGACCGGCTGGCCGCGCTCGCCGAGTCCGTCCGCCGGGAGACCGGTCTCGAGGCGACCGTACTCGCCGCCGACCTGGCCGACCCGGACGACCTGGCCCGGGTGGAACGGGCCGTCCTCGACCACGACAGCCTCGCCGTGGTCGTCAACGCGGCCGGGCTCGGTGCCCTCGGGCCGCTGCGCGACGCGGCGCCAGGGGACCTGGACCGCCTCGTCGCGGTGAACGTGCTCGCGCTGACCCGGCTGTCCCGGGCGGCGCTGCTCGCCTTCGACCGGCACGGCTCGGGCACGTTGATCAACGTGTCGTCGATCGGCGCCTTCCACGCACCGCCCGGCGGCACCGCGTACGCCGCGAGCAAGGCCTACGACCTGCACTTCTCCCGGGCCCTGCAACGCGAGGTCGAGGGCAGCGGCATCCGCGTGCAGGTCGTGCTGCCGGGCCCCGTGCGCACCGAGTTCTTCGAGGCCTCCGGCGTGGACTCCTCCTTGTTCCCGCAGGAGTCGTTCGTCGACGCCGGCGACCTCGTCCGCGCCGCGCTCGCCGGCCTGGACATGGGTGAGCTCGTCTGCATCCCCACCCTCCCCGACATGACGGCCTGGGAGGACGAGGCCGCGCGGGGGCAGGCACTGCGGAACGCCGCGGGCCTGCGCGGTGTCATCAGCGACCGCTACGCCCGGCCCTGACCAGCACTGACCGGGCCTGACCGGGCCCGGCCAGGCCCGGCCAGGCCCCGACGGCCTCAGGAGGGGCCGGAGGCGGTGTCCAGCCGGGCGCGCAGCGCCTGGGCGATCGCTCCGGCGGCGGCCAGTTGCTCCGGCGTGAGGGCGTCGACGAACATCTCCCGGACGGCGCCGAGGTGCGGCAGTGTGGCCAGCCGGAAGGCCTGGGCGCCGTCGTCGGTGAGGACCGCCTCGGCGCCCCGGTTGTCGGTGGCGCACTCCACGCGCCGGATCAGCCCGCGCCGTTCCATGCGGCCGAGGTGGTGCGACAGGCGGCTGCGTTCCCAGCCGATCACCGCCGCGAGTTCGGAGGAGCGCAGGCGGTGGCCCTCGGCCTCGTGCAGCGCGAGCAGGACCGCGTAGTCCCCGGGGGACAGCGCGGAGTCGCTCTGCAGGCGCGACGCGAGATGGGAGCGGAGCCGCTCCGTGGTCTCGATGAAGTCACGCCAGATCCGGAGTTCTTCGGTGGTGGGCAGCGGCCCGTGTCTGCGTCCCATGAGCACCCCTCTGTTTGACACGTCAATCATATCGATGCATGCTTGACACGTCAATCACTTGGCCGCCGGGCGCGGAGCCGTTCCGGAGGCGACAGGAGGGGACCATGACGCCCACTGCCTTCGAAATGGGCCTGAACTCGTTCGGCGAGATCGCGACGGACGACGGCCGCGCACTGAGCGACGCCGAGACCGTACGGCTGCTCGTCGAGGAGGCCGCGCTGGCCGACGCCGCGGGGCTCGACGTCTTCAGCGTCGGCGAGCACTACCGGCCCGGACACATGGACACCGCCACCCCCGTCCTGCTCTCCGCGATGGCCACCGCCACCGAGCGCATCAGGCTCGGCACCTCGGTGACCGTGCTCAGCACCAACGACCCCGTGCGGCTCTACCACGCGTTCTCCACCCTGGACGCGGTGTCGGACGGCCGCGCGCAACTCGTCCTCGGACGGGCCTCGGTCACCGAGTCGTTCGCCCTGTTCGGCCACGACGTCTCCGACTACGACCGGCTCTTCGACGAGAAGCTCGACCTCTTCATGCGCCTGCAGCGGGAGGAGGAGGTCACCTGGTCCGGCACCGTCCGGACCCCGCTGGCCGGCCAGCTGCTGCGGCCGCGCATGCGCAAGGGCGGCATCCCCACCTGGATCGGCGTCGGCGGCAGCCCCAACTCCACCCTGCGCGCCGCCCGCTACGGGCTGCCGCTGATGCTGGCGATCATCGGCGGCCGCCCGCAGCGTTTCGCGGGCCACGTGGACCTCTTCCGGCGCGGCCTCCAGCAGGCCGGGCACCCCGTCCAGCCCATCGGCCAGCACTCCCTGGGCCTCGTCGCGGACACCGACGAGGAGGCCGTCGAGACCTGGTGGCGGTACTGGGAGCCGGTCATGACCGCGCTCTCCGAGGAGCGCGGCTTCTACCGGCCCTCGTACGAGCGCTACCTGGCGGAGGTCGCCGACGGCGCGCTCTTCGTCGGCTCCCCCGCGACGGTGGCGCACAAGATCGCCCGGGTCGCCCGCGACCTCCACCTGAACCGCTTCGACCTCAAGTACGACATCATGCACCTGCCCCGCCAGGCCCGCGCCCGCACGATCGAACTCCTGGGCCGGGAAGTGGCGCCGATGGTGCGCGAACTGCTCACGAAGGAACCTGCTGATGTCTGACCTCGTCTTCGGCCTCGACACGTTCGGCGACGTACCGGTGGACGACACCGGTGCCCCCGTCTCCCACGCGGCCGCCATCCGGCAGGTCCTCGACGAGGCCGTCGTCGCCGACCAGATCGGCGTCGACGCCATCGCACTCGGTGAGCACCACCGCCCCGAGTACTCGGTGTCGACTCCGGAGACCGTGCTCGCCGGCATCGCCACGCGCACCGAGCGGATCAAGCTCGGCTCCGGCGTCACCGTCCTCAGCTCCGACGACCCCGTCCGCGTCTTCCAGCGCTTCTCGACCGTCGACGCCCTCTCCCAGGGCCGGGCCGAGGTGATCCTGGGCCGCGGGTCCTTCACCGAGTCCTTCCCGCTGTTCGGGTACGACCTCAGCGACTACGACGTGCTCTTCGAGGAGAAGATCGAGCTCTTCGCGAAGCTCCTCGACGAGAAGCCGGTGACCTGGAGCGGCACCACGCGGGCCCCGCTGCAGGACGCCGACGTCTTCCCGAAGACCGACTCCGGGCGGCTGCAGACCTGGGTCGGCGTGGGCGGCTCGCCCCAGTCGGTCGTCCGCACCGCGCGCTACGGATTCCCGCTGATGCTCGCCATCATCGGCGGCGCCCCCACGCGCTTCGCGCCCTACATCGACCTGTACCGGCGCGCCGCGGAACAGTTCGGCACGACCGCCCACCAGGTGGGGATGCACTCCCCCGGCTTCGTCGCGGACACCGACGAGGAGGCGCGCGAGGGGTTCTGGCCCGGCTACAAGGTGATGCGCGACCGCATCGGCAAGCTGCGCGGCTGGCCCCCGGTCCGCCGTGAGGAGTACGACGCCGAGATCGAGCACGGCTCCATGTACGTCGGGTCGCCCGAGACCGTCGCCCGCAAGATCGCCCAGGCCGTCGGCGACCTGGGGGTCGGCCGGTTCGACCTCATCTACACCGTGGGCCCCCAGCCGGTCGGCGCCCGCATGCGTGCCGTCGAGTTGTACGGCACGAAGGTCATCCCCATGGTCCGCGACATCCTCGCGGGCTGACGCCGAAGCTGACGCAGGAACGGAGAGAAGCGATGGACACCGAGGGCGTGCGCACGATCGGCATCCTGGGCGCGGGCAAGGTCGGGACCGTGCTGGCCCGGCTGGCCCTGGCCGCGGGCCACCGCGTGCTGATCGCGGGCTCGGGCGACCCCGCCGCCATCGCGCTCACGGTGGAGGTCCTCACCCCGGGCGCGGTCGCCGTCACCGCCGCCGAGGCCGCCGCCCGGGCCGACCTCGCGGTCCTCGCCCTCCCCCTGGGCAAGTACCGCACCATCCCGGCCGAGGCGCTGCGCGGCAAGCTCGTGATCGACGCGATGAACTACTGGTGGGAGGTCGACGGCATACGCGACGACCTCACCGACCCGCGCACGTCGTCGAGCGAGACCGTGCAGGCCTTCCTGCCGGGTTCCCGCGTGGTGAAGGCCTTCAACCACATGGGCTACCACGACCTGGAGGACGGGGCCCGGCCCGCCGGGACGCCCGGCCGCAAGGCGATCGCCATCGCCGGCGACGGCCCCGGCGACCTCGCCGAGGTCGCCCGCCTCGTGGACGCGCTCGGCTTCGACCCCGTCGTCGCCGGACCGCTCGCGGAGGGCGTCCGTCTGGAACCGGGCACCGAGCCCTTCGGCGCCAACGTCGACGGCGCGGAACTGCGCGCCATGCTCGACCGCTTCCCGCGGACCGACCGCGGACGGACCGTCGCCGAGGCGCGGGCGTAGGCACCCGAGTGCCGCCGGGCCCGGGCGGGAGGCGATCGCCTCCCGCCCGGGCCCGGAGTTGTCGGACCCTCGTGTCACGATCTTCAGCATGGATCTCGGCACCGTCTTCGCCGGTCTCGGCCGGATCGCCTGGCCGGAGCTGCACCACGCCTACGGCCCCGCCGATGATGTCCCCGACCTGCTGCGGGCGTTGGCCGCCGCGGACGAGGAGTCCGCGGAGGAGGCCGAGCAGGAGCTGTGGAGCAGCCTCGTTCACCAGGGCACGGTGTACCGGGCGACGGTTCCTGCCGTGCCCTTCCTGGCGCGCCTCGCGGCGGCGGGTGTGCGCGGCGCGGAACTGCTGGGCATGCTGGGCGCCATAGCCGAGAGCACGGACGAGCACGATCCGGAACGGCCGGGCGCAGCACGTGCGGCGGTCATCGCACAACTTCCGCTCCTCCTGCCCCTGTTGTCTGACGCCGACCCCGAGGTGCGGCAGTGTGCGGCCTGGGCGGTCGCCCAGTGCGGGTCCGGGGCCGGAGCGGACGCGCGGGCGGCGTTGCGCTCCCGCTGGACGGTGGAGACCGATCCGACGGTGCGGGCGGACGTGCTGACCGCGTGTGCCGCCGTCGACCCGGGCGCGGCGCAGGAATGGTGCGCGGCGGCGCGGCGGACGACGGAGCCCCCGCAGGTGCGGGTGGCGGCTCTGCTGGCGATCGTGGACACAGGTCAGCCGTGGAATCGCGACTCGGCCGCCGTCGTGGCGGAGTTGTCGCCGCTGGAGCCGCACACGGCGGGCGGCCAGTGGGAACGCGAGGCTCTGGAGTACCTGGTCACCGGACTCCACGAGCGTGGGGACGCCGACGCCGCGATCGACGTCGCCGTCTCGGCGCTCGGCCGCGCGGCCGAAGCCGTTCGCGCCGGTGCTCACCCCAAGGAGGCCGCCCAGGAGGCGACATGGGCGGCCGAGTGCCTCGCGCTGCGCTCGAGGACCGCCCCGGCACGGCTGCTGCCCGCGATGCTGCCGCTGCTCGACCACCCGGACACCGCGGGCGACGTCATCGACGCGATACGGGACTGGGAGGTACCCGTGCCGCAGTCGGTGCCTCCACTGGTCCGCATGGCCGAAGGGGCGGGAGAGCACGCCGACCGTGCGCTCGCAGCCCTGGTGAGGGTGGGCGCGCCCGAGGCCGCGGACCTCCTGGCGCGAGGGATCGAGGACCGGCCGCGCGCCTTGAAAGCGGCGTTCGATCGCACCACTCAGAGGCCTCCGGCTCCGCTGCCGTGCACCCAGGCGCTGCTCGACGCCGTCCGGGCCCGGCTCGCGGCCCGGACGGACGGCGCCGCGACGGCCGGCCCGCGGCAGTCGCTGGTGGCCGGCGGCCTCGCCGACGTCAACGAACCGGTCCACCTCGCGGGTCTCCTGGCCGGTTGGGGCCCGTCCGCCCGCGCGGCGCTGCCCGAACTGATCGCCGCCCTCCCCCATCACACGTTCACGACCGGCCGGACGCTCGCCGCCGTCGCCGACGCCGGGCGCGACCCGGAGGTGGTCGCCGCGCTCAGGGCCCGCACCGGAACCGGGTCGGTGCCGGACCGGCAGGCGGCCGCGGCCGCGCTCCACACGCTGACGGGCGACGCGACCGCGCTGCTCGCGGTCCTGGGGACCGCCCTCGACGAGCCGAACGGTCCGCGCGACAACTGCCTCCGCGCCGTCGCACCGCTCGGCGAACAGGCGCGTCCGCTGCTGCCCCGTCTCCGGGCGCTGCTGGCCGAACCGGTGGAGAACCGCTCCACCGTCCCCGCGGCCGAGGCGGCGCTGACGGCGGCCACCGTGATCTGGGAACTGACGGGGGATCAGGATAGCGTGCTGCCCGTCGTCCTGGAAGGCCTGGCCTGGGCCGAGCAGCCCTGGGGCGACCGGGTCACCCAGCGGGCAGCGGAGGTCGCGGCCCTCGTCGGCCCCGCGGCGCGGGCGGCCGTACCGCGGTTGACGGCGATGCTCGACCACTCGGACACGGCCGCGGCCGCCGTGCGCGCCCTGGTGGCCCTGCACCCCGGCAGCGACCGCCCGGCCGGCGTCCCGCTCACCGAACTCGCCGAGCGCGTCCTCCCCTCGCTGGAGCCGGGCGCGTATCTCAACTCCGCGCTCACCGCGCTGAAGGCCCTGGCCGCCCTCGGCCCCACCGCGTTCACCCCCGCCCAACTCGAGCGGATGCGCCGACTCGCCGACGGGGAAAGCCGCATCGTGGGATCCGGCATACAGACCGACATCATCCGCGACGACGAGGAGTTCCGCGCCGCCGCCCGTACCGTCCTGGCCGGCCTGACGCCCTGAACGTCCCTTCCCCGTCGGGCCACGGTCCTCATGGCGCGACTCACAGGAACAACGACAACGGCAGGAGGAGCAGGACGGCGACGACCGACGCGACGCAGACGCCGAGCGTGCGGGTGCGGGTGGCCTGGGCGACCGTGTCGGCGCCGATCATCAGCGGGGCCCAACGAGACCCTGGGCCGCGCGACACCGTGGTAGGTCGCCTTGTCGAGGCGCTGGGCCAGTGCGGGGTTGTCCACAGGCACCCCGGATCGCCTGTGACAGATCGCTTGGCTCGGTGACAGCAGCGAGTCCCGGCGTGGCAAGCGTGTACGGCAGTGAAGTACGGCAGCCGCAGCAACCACTGTTGCCCACCGGCGGCCTCAGGCGTCCTCGCCACGTGCCCAGCAGACCTCGGGGGACCGCCATGCCCGTGGATCGCATCGAGAGCCTCACCAGCGCGGAGCCCGTACCACTCTCGTGCCGGAGGCCGCAGGCTACGATCAGCTGCGGGAGCCCTGTTCTGGCGGGCCTGGGACTGATCTTGGCTGCGCTTGTGATTCGCCGGTGGCGTCGTCATGCAGTCGCCCGTATTGAAAGCGAAGCGGCTCGGGCCGTCTGTGGGCCGTCCGAGGCCGCTTGACGGAAGTCGAGGCTGACCAATGACGGCGCATGGCGCGGCCGTGCCGGGCGTCGCGCAGCCGGATCAGGCGAAGGCCGGCGTTTCCCGCCACGCGCGTGAACGAGCAGGACGGGTTCCGCGGCTCCACCGGGCACCCATCGCGGGTGGTGAGACGTGGTCGCTCTCGGTCCACTGCTCCCCCGCACGCTCCCGCGCGGGCGCCTGACGCATCCGCTGCCGCCGCAACGCGCCACGCACATCGCCGGCGAGAAAAGCGACCGCTTGCGGCGGCTGCCCTTGGGACCGTCGTCGTAGACCTCTCTATGTTCGTCCGGTCCGGAGGTCGACGGCCCATGTGCCTTGAGTGGCGGGAAGAGCCGTACCGGCTCCCGGCACGGAAGCCGAGGCCCCGCATGGCGGGCGGGTCGCACAAGGCAGCCAGGTGACCATTTGTCAGACACGCCCCGGTCTGGGGACCCTCCCGCGGCACGCCTAACCGAGCACAAGCGCGAGCACGCTGAGTGCGATCAGGCCGGCCGTGAGCAGAAGCGCCGTTGCCGAGACAACCACGAAACAGAGGGCGACCCTGCCGTTCCCCACACGGTCGGGAGTCGACACGTTGACGGGTTCCCGCGGATCGTAGACCACCCCGAGTAGGCCCCCTGGGGGGACGGGCGGCACGTCGAACGGGGCAACCGTCGTGCGTACGCCCTGGCCGCCGTCCGCCGTGAACTTGATCGTGAGTGTGAAGTTTCCGTTCGGCCCCCCTGCGATGTTCACGCACTTCGCCTGAGTCCGGACCCCGCGCTAACGCAATGCGCGGCCTCCCCGGAAGATGCGCCACGAGAGCCACAGGACAAGAGCGGACACAACCGCCAGAATCATCAGACCGAACACTTCATCCCCCCAGATGCCGACCGACGGCCCGCCCCAACGGCCCGGGAACGCACGCCATGCGGCAACCGCGCATCACTCTAGGGCCGTTGATCCACGCAAGTCACCTCGACGTCGACTCCACGGTCTGCCGGGCCCATCAACACGCGACAGGAGCCCGCAAATGGGGCAAGCTACAGAAGGAGCCGCCCGGTGGTGTCTTCGGACGGTCCTGGAGCGTGTCCGGGTTCCCCGCCCTGGTCCAGGCAGTCCCCGAACCCGGCCCCGGCGGGTACGGGCGGACAAGGCCTGTGCGTCCCGTGGCAACCGGGCCTACCTGCGCAGGCGCGGCATCCGCTGCACCATCCCCGGCAAAGCCGAGCAGGCCCCCAACCGCACGATGCGAGGATCCCGAGGCGGTCGGCCTCCCGCATTCGACCCGGTCGACTACCGGGAGCGCCACGCAGTCGAGTGCGGCGTCAACCGGCTCAAGAGGTATCGGGCCGTGGCCACACGCTACGACACGTTGCAGGTCCGCTACGAGGCCACGGTCCTCGTAGCAGCCATCAACGAATGGCTGTGACCAGCACATGTGATACCCGCTCAAAGGGAGCGCGCAGGCATGGACCTGCAGTTACTCCCCGGCTGCGTCAAGCAGGATCTGTGCCAGCTCGCGCGGCTGGGAGAACATCGGCCAGTGGCCGGTGTCCATCTTGACCAGCTGCCAGTACTCGCTGTTCAGCAGTTCGGCCACGTCGTCGTCGAGCTCGGCCCCGGCGAGCAGACACTGGATGTACGTCGCCGGAAGGTCACCGAGCAGCCCTGCCAGCAGGGCGGGCTCGGTCAGCGTGGCGCCCGGGTGCGGCGTCGAGCCACGCACGAGACGTGCGATCTGCTCATCGGTGAGACCCTCGCCGTCGTAGTGAGCTGCGGGCACGAGCGGCCAAAACCCTCCGTTTTCGGCGATCGATGCCTTCACCCCCGCCCCGCCGTCCGGCCAGACGGAGGCAAAGGACTCGCCATCAGTCGGAACACTGGAGTCGACGAATACCACGCGGGCCAGCCGGTCGCCGATCCGCTCCGCGGCCTGACCGACCGGGATGCCCGAGTAGCTGTGACCGACCAGGACGACGTCACACAGACCCTGGCGTTCGACCTCGGCAACAATGTCCTGGACGTGGGTCTGCTGCCCTGCCGGCACACCCCGCTTGTCAGCAAGGCCGGACAGCGTCAACGGGTAAACGCCGTGGCCGGCCGCACGCAGATACGGCACCACCTCGTCCCACGCCCACGCCCCGAGCCGCGCACCTGCAACCAGCACGAAATTCGCCATGCCCGCACCGTAGCGGGGCAGCCTGACGATCGCCCTGGAAATACCTTCGATGCACGCCCTAGCGGGCCTCCTCAACAACCGAGTGCCCTCCCGGGGGCCGCCTCGGGCAGTGGAAGGGCACTCGCTGGTGACCGAAGCCGACAACCGCCGACAGCCCAGCAGCAGCTCAGAGCAGTGATCGATCCGCTGACCGCAGGTCACCGCCACCGGGCGTCGGTTACGGCTGTGGAAATCATGTGGCGTCGAGCTGAGCGGCCAAGAACACCGCTGCCACCGAGGGGCGGACCGCGTACGTTGCACCCACGCTCCCCTCCGGAGCCTCCCACCAGTAGAACGGAAGTCGCCGCTCACTGTTGCCGTGTCCCTTGCTCATCCCGGACAGCACCCCCGCCACGCGCCGAGCCGGATCGCTCTCGTTCGGCCCGCCCAGGGCCTTGTCCACCAACTCCGTGCAGTGGATCGCGCGACCAGGGTTGCGCAGCAGGTACTGGAACACCTGCCAGGCCTGCGGCGCGAGTTCGGCCAAGAACTTCGCGGCGCGCTCCAAGTCCTGCGGACCCCACTCCGAGTCTCGGTAGTGCCCTGCTTCACCAGAGTGCTTATCCCATCGTGGATCAGCCTCAGTCAGATACGCCGTCATGCCCGCCCCCAACACTTCGCCTGTACGTGCGCGTCGTACGCACCGTACAGATCCGCCGGGACACTGCGTGCCGAATCCGTGTCGATCTTCTACCGGCAAGCAGTCCAGCTGAGGAAACACACGGGTCGAGAGGAGGCGAGATGGTGTCACCCAAGGAGGGGTTCAGGGGGTTCGGTGTCGAAGCTCTGCGCCCGCTCACACGGACTCGGGACGCCAGCGCTCCGCGGCGCGGGCTCGCCCCACGCCGTGCGCGTCGAGCGTCTACCGCTTCCCGCCCATCCCGTCCAACCCGGCACCGATCTCCCGGGTCCGCCGGGCAGGGTCCGCCCTCTCGGCCCGGGCAGGGACGAGGTGGAGTCCGAAACTCGATTGCGCCTGTGGCATGCGCATGCACAAGGATGTGCGCATGTTGCGACCCGCGCGTGCGCTGCTCCCTCTTCTCCTGCTGCCACTTCTCCTCACAGGGTGCGCCACGGACCAGAGCGGCGGGACCGCCGCCGACAGCACCGACCTCGACACCGCCGCGCGGCGTCTGGGGCGTCGCGCCGGGACTCGTCTACGTCACCGAGGTCTCCGGCTACACCGTGTTCCAGCAGTCGGTCGGCGAGTACAACGACGAGTTCTCCGCCGCGTATCGGACCGACCAGGGTGCCACCGCGTTCGGCCTCTTCGTGCGCCGCGGCACGCTGACTGCGCAGAGCTGCACCGAGCAGCCGCTGGGCGAGGTGTCGGACAGGCAGGTCACCTGTGAGCAGGACGGCGACGCCTGGTATCGCACGGCAGGCGACAGCCACGAGTACGCGGTGCCCGCCGGCGGCGTGGTGATCCACCTGATCGCCGACGTGGACAAGGTCGACCGGGCCATTCTGCGCAAGGCGGCCGAGGCGGCCCACCGCCCGGACGCCGCCGAATTGGCCGCACTCCTGCCGACCACCGACGGCGCGGACGTCTGAGAGGACGGCATGAAGTGGACTGCCCGCCCGACAGGCAGCGTCACCCCAGGTGCAGGAAGCTCCGCACGTCGTCATAGCCGTCCAGGGCCCGACCGTCCACGTCCGACGGGTCCCCCTCGGCCCGCGCCGCCAGCGAGGCCGCGAGTGCGAGGGCCTCATCGCCGAGTCGGCCGAAGCGCCGAGCGGTGTGGCCCAGGCACAGGCCCGCCAGCCCGAGCAACGGACTGCCCGGCACAGCCCGCGTCCCGACCTCCGTGCACCAGTGCTCGACGAACTCCCGGTCGTCGTCGTTCAACGCACTCCCGACCAGGACACTCGCTGCCTCGGTCTCGTGCGAGCGGTCGCCCAGGGCCCGCTCCAGCGTCTCGACCACAACCTCGTGAGGCAGCGCGGGAGGGTTCCGGAAGCTGCGGTGTGTATGCACCCCGCGAGACTACGCGGACCCGCAACACCGACATCTGCCGCTCCGCACCGGACCGGGGCGAACGCTGCCTGTGATGCGGCGCTGGCGACCAATCCGGCCGCAGCCACGCCTCAGACCGGTTTCCGGACGGCCGGGTGCGCGGCGACCAGGCCGGACAGGGCATACGCGACCGTCTCCGTCCCGGCCGTCGCCGCCGTCGACGCCAGGAGTCGGACAGGCCCCGGATCGTACGTACGAGGCAGATTGTCGGCGGGGGAAAGCCGAACGGGGCAACCGCTCCGCGTACGACCTCGCCGTCGCCCTGGTGCTCGCCGGGAACGTGCCTATATGTGGCTTCTGTCACAAAAGAGCCGGTTGCTTGGTCTGTCAAGTAACCGGCGGATTTTTGACCGTCCACCGCGAGACCGACCCCACCCCAGGCAAGGACGACGGTTCGATGACCACGAAGAGCTTCGAGACTGTCTCGCTCGGTAAGCGATCGAACAGGCTCGAGATACCCGACACGGCGATCGCCATGCTCGACGAGCAGGGAACCGTCGTCGGATGGACGCAGGCCGCCGAACACCTCGTCGGGCACCTGGCCGGATGTGTGGTCGGCCGGTCGGCCGCACTGGTGCTGCCGCTGTTCGGCGAGCGGCAGCGCACATCGGACTTCGTCAAGCACTGCCGTGCGCAGAACGGCTGGTCGGGGACGACGGCGGTGCGTCACCGGGACGGACGCGTGATCGAGGCATGCCTGCGGATCACGATGCTGCGCGGTCTCGCCGGAGCGGTGCGCTGGTTCGTCTCGCTGGTCGACACCGGCACGCTCTCCGGTGACGCGATGAGCAGCCTGGTGAGTGGACCGCTTCTGGGCCGCGCGCCGATCGGGGTCGCCGTACGCGACCCGCAACTGCGCTGCGTGTTCGCCAATGACGTGATGGCGGAGCATGACGGTATCCCGTGCGACCAGCGGCTCGGACGCCGGCTGACCGCGGTGGCTCCCGGCCCCCGGGCGGAGGCGCTCGAGGCCATGACGCAGCAGGTGCTGCTGAGCGGCACCACGAAGGTGTACGAGTACCGGACATGGCTGCCGGTGGGCAAGGGCCATGGTTACCCTCTCGCGGCCTCGTTCCAACGGCTCCAGGGCGCCGACGGTGCATCGCTGGGGGTGTGTCTGGTCAGTGCCGACATCGCCGAGAGCCGTCTGATGCGGGAGCGCCTCGCCGTGGTGGGCGGGGCCGGAACGCGGCTCGGCGGGACGCTGGACGTGATGCAGACCAGCCAGGAGCTGGCCGACATCGCGGTACCGCTGCTCGCCGACTTCGTCGCCGTGGATCTGGAGCAGTCGGCGCCGTCCGGTGACGGCTCGCCCGCCCGTACGGGGGCCGCGGGCGAACGCCGGCCCGCTCTGCGCCGTGCGGGGCTGGCCTCGATCCATGAAGGGACCCCGGAGTCGCCGTGGGTGCGCGGGGGACCGGTCACGGTGCCGGCGTCGTCGCCGTTCACCGAGGTCCTGAGCACGGGAAGAACTCACCTGGAGCCACTTCTGGACACCGCTCCGGGGATATGGATGGACCAGGTCCCAGCGATTCGGGACAGGGTCCGCGCGCACGGGGTCCACTCCCTGATGGTCGTCCCGATCCGGGGGCGGAACGCCCTCCTGGGTGTGGCGCTGTTCCTCCGCACCACGGATCCCACGCCGTTCCAGGAGGGTGACCTGCTGCTGGCCGAAGAGCTGGTCGGGCGCGCCGCGCGGGCGCTGGACGTCGCGCGGCATTACGCGCGCGAGCAGGCCGCGGCCCTGACCCTGCAGCGCAATCTGCTCCCCCGCAGGCTGCGGGGCGGCACGGCGGTCGAGGCCGCGTCGCGCTACCTCCCGGCGGACCTGGACCACGGGGTCGGCGGCGACTGGTTCGACGTCATCCCGCTCTCCGGCGCCCGCGTGGCCCTCGTCGTGGGCGACGTCGTCGGGCACGGTCTCCACGCCGCCGCGACCATGGGCACGCTCCGCGCCGCCGTCCGCACCCTGGCCGACATGGAGCTGCCACCCGCCGAGCTGCTGTCCCGCCTCGACGACACGATCCAGCGACTGGTCGAGGAGGAGGACACCGAGCCCGCGAACGGGACGGCGGCGGTCGTGGGGGCCACGTGTCTGTACGCCGTCTACGACCCGGCCACCCGCGTGTGCACGATGGCACGGGCCGGGCATCCCCCGCCCGCGATCGTCGACCCGCAGGGCCGGGTCACCTTCCCGGACCTGCCCGCCGGAGCGCCGCTCGGCCTCGGCCTCGGCCTCGGCGACCCGTTCCAGTCCGTGGAGCTGGAGCTGCCCGAGGGAAGCCTCATCGCCCTCTACACCGACGGCTTGGTCGAGTCCCGCGACCACAACATCGAGGAGGGGATGAACAGTCTGGGCGACGCCCTCGCCGAGCCGGACGGATCCCTGGAGGACCTCTGCGACCGTGCGACGCAGTCCGTCGCCGGGCAGGTGTCGTGCGACGACGTCACCCTGCTCCTGGTTCGGACCTGCTCACTCGGCACCAGCCGGTCGGCCTCCTGGACACTGCCAAGTGACGATCATGCCGCGAGCGAGGCCCGGCAGTTGGTCGCCGGCCAGATGGGCGCCTGGGGTCTGGACGGCCTCATGGACTCCACCCAGCTGATCGTCAGCGAACTCGTCACCAACGCCGTGCGCCACGGATCCGGCGCCGTCACCCTGTGCCTGAAGCGGCACGCCGTCCTGACCTGCGAGGTGTCCGACACCAACGTCTGCGCCCCGCGGGTGCGCAACGCCGGCATCAAGGACGAGAACGGCCGCGGCCTGTTCCTGATCGCGCAGCTCTCCCGCCGCTGGGGGTCCCGGCCTGCGCCGGGCGGCAAGGTCGTCTGGGTCGAGCAGGACCTGCCCGGTGACTCCGGCGACCCATCACGTCTGCGGGCCGCCTGAGAGGGCGCCGGCCTCGCGGAGGAGTCGCTCGATCCGGTCGAGGTGGCGATGTCGTTCTCCGGCCGCTCCTCGGGGGTCCACGGCCCGACGCCCTCCCGGGGGCGTGGCCGGTCTCAGGGAGGTGCGGAACCGGTCTTTCGGGTGGCGGGTGTTGATCCGGGCACGTGGCCGACCCTGCCCGACATGTGGTGGTCACCCTCCCTTCCCGGCGCAGACACCCGCCCGGTCGCGGGGCGCTGCACGATCTTGGGATGTGACTACCAGCACCGCTCTGCGCACCCTCGACCGCCGCCGGTTCCTCGCCCTCGCGGGCGGCACCTTCGGCGTCCTGGCCGCGGGCCAGTTGACCGAGGCGCTCTCCGTGCGCGCCGCGGAACTGGACCCCGCGCCCTTCTCGCTCGGCGTCGCCTCCGGCGACCCGGACCACCACAGCGTCGTCCTGTGGACCCGTCTGGTGCCCGACCCGCTCGACGCGGAGACCGGCGGCATGCCCGCGACGCCCGTCGAGGTGCGGTGGGAGGTGGCGAAGGACGAGTCCTTCAGGAAGGTCGTCGCGAGCGGCGCGGTGACGGCGCTGCCCGAGTCCGCGCACACGGTGCACGTCGTCGTGGAAGACCTGGCCCCCGACCGCTGGTACTGGTACCGCTTCCAGTACGGCGATGTCCGCAGCCGCACCGGCCGCACCCGGACCATGCCGCCGCCCGGGGCGAAGGCCGACCGGATGCGGTTCGCGTTCGTCTCGTGCCAGTCGTGGACCGGCGGCGCCTATCCCGCCTACCGCGATCTGGCGGAGCAGGACCTCGACTTCGTCCTCCACCTCGGCGACTACATCTACGAGACGACGGCCGGCAGCCTCACCGAGTTCCGCCGGCTGCACGCTCTCTACAAGACCTCGCCCGAACTGCGCGCGGCCCACGCCCGGTTCCCGTTCTTCGTCACCTGGGACGACCACGAGGTCCAGAACAACTACGCGGCGGACGTGCCGGGCGGCGCCGGCGACGGCCGTCCCTTCCTGGAGCGCCGCGGCAACGGCTACCAGGCGTACTACGAGCACCTGCCGCTGCGGCCGGAGCAGCGGCCCACCGGCCCCGACGCGCTGATGTACCGTCAGGTCCGGTTCGGGAAGCTCGCCGAGTTCAGCGTGCTCGACACCCGCCAGTACCGCACCGACCAGGCGTACGGGGACGGCCGCAAGGAGCCGGGCCCCGAGGTGTGGAACCCGGAGCGCACGATGACGGGTCCGGAGCAGGAGAAGTGGCTGCTCGGCAATCTGGACCACTCCAAGGCGCGGTGGAACGTCATCGCCCAGCAGACCATCATGGCCGCCTTCGACTACGACCTCGGCCCGGGGAAGATCGTCAACCTCGACCAGTGGGACGGGTACGCGGGTGCCCGCGCCCGCATCCTCGACTTCCTCGCCGACCGCGACGTCGCCAACCCGGTCGTCCTGAGCGGCGACTGGCACACGCACTGGGTCAACGACCTCACGACGGACTTCGACGACCCGCACGCGCCGGTCGTCGCCACCGAGTTCGTCGGCACGTCGATCTCCTCCGGTGCCGGCTGGGACGCCGACGTCCGCGCGGGCCTCGTCGCGAACCCGCACGTGAAGTTCTACAACGGCACCTACCGCGGCTATGTGATGTGCGACGTGACGCCCGACCGCTGGCGCGCCGACCTGCGCATCGTCCTCAAGGGCGACGACGCCGCCTCGCCCGCCTTCACCATCGCCGCCTTCGAGGTCCGCGACGGGCTGCCCGGGGCCCGGCGGATCGACGCCGGGGACGGGCTGGTGGGCCGGATCGCCGACAAGGCGACCGGGAAGGCGCTCGCCAACATCCAGGTCACCGTCACGGCGGAGGACGGCACCCGCTTCGCGGCCGTCACCACCGACACCACCGGCGAGTACCTGGCGTTCGCGCCGCCCGGCCGGTACACGGTCGCCGTCAACGGCGTCGGCTACGAACCGGGGACCGCCACTGCCGTCGTGCGCGCGGGGGCGCAGACCCGGGGCGACGTCGCCCTGACGCGTGCCGCCGTACGGGCCGGCGCCGGCCGTCCGGTGCCGGGGCCGCAGTCGCAGGCGGCGGCCACGGACGTCACGCTGTCCAACGGCATGCTGTCGCTGGCCGTGTCGGCGGGTTCCCAGGATCCGCAGCTGCCCGCGGTGACCCTGGGCAAGCCGCTGGACCTGGCGGCCGTGGGCCATCTGGACCAGCTGGACTGGATGAACCTGCCGTACGCCTCGACGGCTCGCCCGCGCGGGAGCAACGCCTGGCAGCAGCTGACCGTACGGTCCACGGCCCTGGAGGTGCTCTCCGCAGGCGGCCCGGTGGCCTCCGCGCGCGCCACCGGCGCCACCACCCAGGTCCCCGACGTCGAGGTGGTCACGACCTTCACGATCGGCGAGGGCGAGCCCTGGGTCACCGCTGAGAGCGTCTTCACCAACCGCGGGACGCAGGCCCGTGCCTTCTGGCTGGGCGACGTCCTGGACCACGACGGCGCCGGCCAGCGCAGCGGCGTCGCCGGGTACGGCACCGTGACCGCCTCGGCCCCGGCCGACTTCGAGCCGACGGCTCCCTGGGTCGGCATGACCGGTTCCGACGGCCAGACGTACGGCCTGCTCTACGACGAGCCGGGCTTCACCGCGTACGCCTGCGGGATCTGGGTGATGACCCAGCGCCAGGTGACGATCCAACCGGGCGCCGCGTTCACCCTGCGGCGCCGGATCGCGGCCGTCGACAACGGCGGCGCGGCCGACCCGTTCGCGGTGCTCGCCGGGCTCTGATCCGGTCACCCGGCCCGACGCGGCGGCGGTCCCCCGGTCACGGGGCCGCCGCCGCGGCCCACCGCCGGTCAGCGGTTGGTGGACTCCAGCGCCCGCGCGGTGTAGCGCGCGCCGCTCACCTCCCCGGCCGGGACGGCGGCGCCGAGCGCGGCCTGCTCGTCCTGCGACAGGACGAGGTCGGCGGCGGCGGCGTTCTCCTCGAGGTACTTCCGCCGCTTCGTGCCGGGGATGGCGACGGCCCCCTGCGCGTTGACCCAGGCGAGCGCGACCTGTCCCGGTGTCGCGCCGCGCGCCCGCGCGATCTCCCGTACGCGCTCCACCAGGACGAGGTTCGCGGCGATGTTCTCCGGCGAGAAGCGGGGCAGCCCCCGGCGCGCGTCGTCCGGTGCCAGGTCGTCGACGCTGCGGATCGCTCCGCTGAGGAAGCCCCGGCCCATGGGCGAGGAGGCGACCAGGCCGATGCCCAGTTCGTCCATCGTCGCCTTGCGGCCGTTGTCCAGCAGATCCTGCGTGAACAGCGACATCTCCGACTGGACCGCGGTCAGGGGGTGGACGGCGTGGGCCCGGCGGATGGTCTGCGAGGAGACCTCGGACAGCCCGATGTAGCGGACCTTGCCCGCGGTGACCAGCTCGGCCATCGCGCCGACGGTGTCCTCCACCGGCGTGCCGGGATCGACGCGGTGCATGTAGTAGAGGTCGATCACGTCGGTGCCCAGGTGGCGCAGCGAGCGCTCCACGGCCCGGCGGATGTGCTCCGGCCTGCCGTCCAGGGGGCCGGGCGTGCCGTCGTCGGCGAAGTCGAGGCCGAACTTCGTCGCCAGGATGATCTCGTCCCGGCGGTGCCCCAGCGCGCGGGCGATCAGCCTCTCGTTCTCGAAGGGGCCGTAGGACTCGGCCGTGTCGATGAACGTGACGCCCAGGTCCACCGCGCGGTTGAGCGTGATCACGGATTCCCGCTCGTCGCCCGCACCGTAGTCCACGCTCATCCCCATCGCACCCAGGCCCTGCACCGGTACGCGCAGTCCCTGACCGCCGAGGTCCACCGTCCGCATCGAGAATCCCTCTCCCAGTCGTGTCGATCCGCCGCCCCGGTGCGCCGAAGCGCACGGGCGGTCGTCCACGACCATGACCGGCCGGCCCGCGTATCCGTGACACCGGCCCGGACACGGGCTCCGGCACCGGGCGGGAGCGGGCCGGAGCGGGTGGCTAGGTGTTGCGGATGGCGTCCACCAGGCCCGCGACGAGGGTGGCCCGCTCGGCCATGGTGTCGACGACCAGGTACTCGTGGTCGGCGTGCGCCCCGCCCCCGACCGCTCCGAGGCCGTCGAGGGTCGGCACGCCCAGCGCGGCCGTGAAGTTGCCGTCGCTGCCGCCGCCCACCACCCTGCCCTCGATGCCCGGGTGCAACCGCCGCGCCAGGGCGAGGAGTCCGGCGGAGGCCGACTCCGGCATCGGGGGCCGGTGGACGCCTCCGCGGACCGAGATGCGCGCTCCCTCGACGTGCGGGGTCAGGGCGGCGAAGCCGGCCTCGACGCGGTCCTTCTCCTCGGCGCTCGCGACCCGGACGTCGGCGACGACGGTCGCCCGGGCGGGCACCACGTTGTCGACGGTGCCCGCCGACGCGACCGTCGGGGTGACGGTCGTACCGGCCTCGGGCCGGCCGAGCGCCGCGACGGCCAGCACCTGGTGCGCGGCCTCGACGAGCGCGTTGACACCGGCCTCGGGCTCCAGTCCGGCGTGCGAGGCCCGGCCGGTGACGGTGACCTCGAACGTGCCACACCCCTTGCGGCCCGTCTTCAGCGCCCCGCCCTCGGCGGCCCCCTCGAAGACGAGTACGGCGCCGCAGGCGAGGGCCCGCTCCTCGATCAGGGCCCGCGAGTGCGGGGAGCCGACCTCCTCGTCGCAGGTCACGAGGATCTCGACGCCCGAACGGTCCTCCAGCAGGGCGACGCCGTGGACGGCCTGGACAAGACCGCCCAGCATGTCGAAGACGCCGGGGCCGGTGACGCGGCCGCCGGCGACGGTGAACGGGCGCCGGGCGAGGGTGCCGAGCGGGAACACCGTGTCGTGGTGCCCGAGGATCAGCACCCTGGGCTCGCCCCCGCCCGACCAGCGCACATGCGGCCCGCCCGGGCTCTCCACGCAGACGGCCTGACCGCCGAGGCGCCTTTCGAGCACACCGGCGACGGCCTTGGCCGACGCCGTCAGGGCGTCGACGTCACGGGACGGGGACTCAACCTCGACGAGCGTCCTGAGGTCCTCGATCATCGCGTCGACACTCACCGGGCCGGTCATGCGCATCGTCATGCCGCAAGGCTACTGAGCTGGCTGCCGCGCGCTCACGTCACCCACCGGCCTCGCGGGCCACGCGCTCGAGCCGGTTGCGGTACTCCTCCCACCAGGCACCGTCGCCCGGCGGGATGCTGTCGTTGCCCTGCAGGAAGCCGGCGCTGCCGTCGATGAACTCGCGGAGGATGTCGGCGTGGCCCGCGTGTCGCTGGGTGTCCGCGATCACGCGCACCAGCACATGGTTCAGGGTCACCTCCCGCCTCTCCTCCGGCCACCAGGGGACGTGGCCCACCGCGTCGAGAGGCAGCGCCTCGACCGTGGCGTTCGCATGAGCCCAGGCGCCGCGGTACAGCCCGGTGATCTCCTCGCGCGACTCGTCCGCGGTGGCCCACATGTCGGCGTTTGCCTCCGCGTCCTCCCGGTACCAGGAGGGCCACTCGTCCGTGAAGAACGACCGTCCGAAGGTGTCGCCCAGGTAGCCCAGCTCCACACCGGCGGCGTGCTTGACCAACCCCAGGAGATTGGTCCCCGTGGGCGTCAGGGGGCGGCGGACGTCGTACTCCGAGAGCCCCTCCATCTTCCACAGCAGGGTGTCCCGCGCGTCCTGCAGGTACCGGAGGAGATCCGCCTTGGGATTCGGTTCGATCATGCCGGGCAGTCTCCCACCCGCCACCGACAGCGGCCCCTCGCACGGGCGGTCGCGGGCGCGGAGGAGCCTGCCGGGGCGCAGCGCGGGGCGGTCTGCCTTTCACCCGCCGCTCCCCCGGAGTTCGCCTGGACGATCTTCGGCCGCGTCAGGGTCGAGACCTGCCCTGTCACCGGATCGACCGAGGGAAACCATGCGAGCACGAACCAAGATCGCCTCAGCCGCGGCAGCCTGCCTGGCGGCGGCACTCATGGCGGCCACCGGCCTCGGATCCGCCGAGGCCTCGACCCCATCGGTCGCGAAGGCGGCCGTCGCGGCCCCCGCGCAGTACACGGCCGAACTCCGGCACACCTTCGCCGCCTTCGACGCGCGGCAGGGTGTCGCCGTGGACCGGAAGTACTTCTACGCCGTCAACAACCAGACCATCACCAAGCACGAGAAGGAGACCGGCAGGCCGCTCCTGCAGTTCGTCGGCGACCCCGACGGCCCGATCATCCACATGGACAGCGCCACCGTGGTCGGTGACAAGCTGTACGCGGCGACCTCGAACTACAACGTCACGCCCGAGAAGAGCTCCGTCGAGGTGTTCGACACCCGGACGATGAAGCACATCGACACCTTCAGCTTCGGCATCGACCGCGGCTCGCTGACCTGGCTGGACCGGCACGACGGGGCGTGGTGGGCGGCCTTCGCCAACTACGACAAGCCCCCGGCGGGCTCGACCGAGCCGTACGGCGGCACCGACAACACGCAGATCGTCAAGCTCGACGACCGGTTCCGGGTCGTGGAGGCCTGGACGCTGCCGCAGGAACTCCTCGACAAGGTCCGGCCGATGAGCAACTCCGGAGGTTCGTGGGGCCCCGACGGCCGGCTGTGGATCACCGGCCACGACTACGACGAGGCCTATGTGATGGACGTCCCGTCCGAGGGCTCGGACCTGCGCTGGGTGGCGACCGTCAAGCTGCCCGACGTCGAGGGCCAGGCCATCGCCTGGGACCGCTCCGGCGGGACCCCCGAGTTGTGGACGATCAAGCGCTCCACCGAGCAGGTGCTGGTCTTCAGGGCCCCCTACGCCTCGATCGAGGACCGGCACACCCGCCAGTGGAAGGTCGTCGGCCCGGGCCACTTCGTGGAATGACGCCCCTCGCGTCCGCCGGGCGTCGTGGGGTGCCCACGGCGCCCGGCGGACGCCTTCCTCTGGCCGGGGTCCGTGTGCGGCAGGGGCTGATCGGGCGGCGGTGTCTCTCCCGCGCCTGCCCCTGCTTGCCGGTGAAGGGCGGCGGCTGCGAGAGTCGCGCCGTGGCCGTCGTCGTCGGAGACAGGAGCAGGTTCGCCGCCGAGGTCGGCGAATGGGACGCCGCGCTGCGCCGAGTCGACCTTTGGGCTGCCGGGCAGTGGCTGACCTGCGACGACAACATGGCCTTCGTCGAGCAGTTCCGCCTCGCCGTACTGGACACGGCCATTCGGCTGCGCTGCGGTCGGGGCTCTCCGCCGCCGTTCGACGGCCTGTCGCCGGAAACCGCACCCAGGCGCCTCATGCTCCACGCCGGGGATGACGACGAGACCGAAGCCGAATACGAGCTGCGCAGCCGGTTCTCGGCACTGCGCCGGGGACCCACGACGGACAACGTGACGGCCCACCTGTTCCGCGACGGGGACCGCTTGGCGATCACGCTGCGGTTCCGGCGACAGCATCACCTGCGCGGGCGTCCGTCCTGACCATTCGGGCGAGATCTTCGTGGCCGAGATCGCGGCCGGGGAGTTCGTCGGGGTCCTTGAGGACCTTGTGGCCGTCCTCGACGGCCGGCGTGAGGAACCGCCCGTCACCGGCTGACGATCCGGATGTGCCGCCGGCCCGGATCGGCCCTGCCGACCGCCCGCCCGATTCCTGCGCGGACAGGGGCATAGCAGGGGGCCGCCGCGGACGTCATCAAGGGCAGCAAGCCCGCCGAGGAAGATCCCGGAACGACCAGGACAACCCGAGAAGGTGACGATGGATGCCGAGGCGCAGGAAAACTTCACGGAGTTCGTGGAGAACAGGTCCTCCGCGCTGTTGAAGACCGCCGTCCTGCTCAGCGGCGGCGACCGGCACGCGGCCGAGGATCTGCTGCAGAACGCGCTGATCAAGGCCGCTGGTCGCTGGCACCGCATCGAGGAGCCCGAGCCGTACGTACGGCAGGTCCTCTACCGCCAGCAGGTGAGCCGCTGGCGGCTGAAGTGGCCGCGGCGCGAACTGAGCGTCGCCGCGCCGCCGGAGAGCCCCGTGCGCCACGGCGCCGACGACGGGCCCGGCGCGGCCGACCTGCGCATCGTCATGCGCGCCGCGCTGGCCCGGCTCACCGCCCGTCAGCGCACCGTCCTGGTCCTGCGGTACTTCGAGGACCTGCCCGAGGCCGACGTCGCCCGTCTGCTGGGCTGCTCGGTCGGGACGGTCCGGTCCACCACGCACCGTTCACTGGCCCGGCTACGGGGGCTGGCCCCGGAACTGGCCGCACTCGGCCCCGCGGACGCCGAGCAGCAGCCGTCGCGTGACTTCTCGCCCATGGAGGTGCGTCCGTGAACGCCGACGAACTGCTCCGCGACTCGCTGCACGAACAGGCCGCCGGACAGCCGCCCCTGGGACCAGGCTTCGCCGGGCGGGTGCTGACGGCCCGAAGGCGCCGTCGGACCCGGGCGTTGGCGTGCGCCGCCGCGGCAACCGCCGCCGTGGTCGCCATCGCGGTGGCCGTCCCGCTCCTTGCCGCCGACAGGGACCACGTACACGTCTCGAGCGGGACGCACCCACACGACATCCTCGCCCACCCGGACCAGACGCCGCCTCGCAACCTGATCGCGGCGGGGAACGTCGCGCTGGCCGCGTACTACACCTGGAGCAACGTCGAGCAGACGGACGACCGCGCCGTCACCCTCCGCAATTACCGGCTCCTCGACCAGAAGAGCGGTACGTACGTGGAGTCGCCCGAGTGGTCCTTCCTGGACGTCGCCCCCGGCATGCGGACCGCCGCCGTCCTGGAGAAGGACCTGCCCGCCAGGCGGATCGGCCTGCTCGACCTGTTCACCGGCAAGGTCGAGCGCTGGATCGCCCTCGACCGCGGCGTCGCGTCCGTCGCATTCTCGCCCGACGGCGGCAAGCTCGTCGCGACGACGTACGACGAGAACCCCGACCTGCGGTACAGGGCGGATTACGACAGCGACGGCGACGGCGAGAAGAACGACTGGATGCCGCAGATGGGCCAGTCGAGCCGGACTGGCTTCTACGTCCTGGACGTGAACTCCGGAAAGGGCTCATGGAGCGAGGTCACCGACGTCGACGAGCTGAACACACGTCAGGACTTCGCCTTCAGCCACGACGGCAAACTGGTCTATTCCGGTCTCAGCACGGAACCCCACATGCAGTACTACGACTTCGCGGGCAAGAAGGTCGCCAGGCCCGCCGACGAGGCGTACGTGCACTGGGCCAACGCAGCAGGGCTCTCCCCGGACGGCAGGCTCGTCGCGGGCGACTTCGCGGGCGACGACAAGCAGACCGCCTCTGTGCTCCTCGACCCCCACACCGGCGAGGCGGTCACCAAAGTACGCGGGCAGCAGCTGCTCGCCTGGGCCGACGACAAGCGGCTGATCGCCTGGGACATCACCCCGGGATCGAACGAGTTCCACAACCGGCTCGTGCTCGTCACGATCGGCAGCGACAAGGTCGTGCCGCTGAGCGGATTCCGGAAGGGCAACGACGGCGCGGCCGGGCGTTGGACGCCGATCTTCGCCGAACGCTGACCAGGCGGGCCCGCCGGCCGCTCCCGGCCGGCGGCCCGCAGCGGTGCGCCGACCCGGCCCGCGGGGAGCCCGAGCAGTTCGTCGGCTGCGGCCCCGCACGGCGCGGGAGACGGTCAGGGGGCGCTGTCGCCGGCGAGGTGCAGCGACCCCTGCGGGGCGTGGTCCGGCGCAAGCCCGTCGGCTCACCGCACGCGGGTGCCGGCGCGGAAGACCGCCCGAACGTCGAGGACGGCCGAAGGGTCGTGCTCGAGGTCGCCGTCGACGACGAGGAGGTCGGCGTCGGCGCCGGCGGAGATGCGGCCCTTGCGGCCCTCCACGCGGCACAGGCGGGCCGCCGAGCTGGTCATGGACCTGAGCGCGTCCAGCGGCGCGACGCCCAGTAGCGCCAGGTTGGCCACGCCGTGCGGGAGGACGTCGTGGGGCTTCGCGGGCCCGATACCGGCGTCCGAGCCGATGACGACGTTGGCGCCGTGCTTGTGCAGCGTGCCGTAGGTGTCCATGACGGCGTTGACGTAGTCGGCCTGGGGCTTGGGCAGCCGCATGTGCTCCTCGGGGTCCAGCCCCAGCGTCAGGCTGACGAAGGTTCCCTTCGCCACGATGGCGTCGACGAGGCCGGGGTCGGCGGCCATGCCGTGCGCGGTGAGGAAGGAGACGTGCTCCACGCTGTCGACGCCCGCTTCCACGGCGTCGCGGATGGCCTGGACGCCATGGGCGTGCGCGGCCACCGGCAGCCCGAGGCGGTGTGCTTCGTCCACGACGGTTCGCAGGTCCTCCAGGCTGTACTGGGACGCGTGCGGCGGTACCGAACCGGGTGTCATGTGGCCACCGCTGGCCATGATCTTGACGACGCCGCAGCCGCGGGCATGGCGCCGGCGTACGGCGGCGCGAAGCGCTTCGGTGCCCTCGACCTCGCCGCCGAAGAAGTGGCAGTGGCCGCCCGGTGTGGTCAGTGGAGGGCCGGCGGCCAGGATCTCCGGGCCCAGTTCCGGGTGCACGCTCATCTCCTCCACGAGGTCCAGCAGGAGGTAGCCGCGGTCGCCGAGGTCGCGCACGGTGGTGATGCCGGCCAGCAGGGCGGAGCGGGCCGCGGTCCGCATGTGCGTGAGCAGGTCGCCGTCCGATGTGGAGGCCAGGGACGTGACGGGGTCCGTCCCGGCGTCGAAGGCGAGGTGGACGTGTGTGTCGATCAGGCCCGGCAGCAGGCAGGCCGAGGCGCCGAAGTCGATGACCTCGCTGCCGTCGGCGGGCAGCCCGCCGGTTCGGTCCACGCGTACGATCCGGTCCCCCGAGACGTACACGGTGGCCGGACCCGACAGGGTGTATCCGTCGAACATCGATCCGGCGTGCAGGGCAAAGGAACGCAACGGTATTTCTCCGATCGGAAAACGTGGGTGACTCGGTTGTTCGGCATGTCCGCAGCGGCGCGGGGCTCCGGCCGCGCAGGCCTGACCGACCCGCCGAAATGAGCCTGGCCACGCGGGATCCGGGCCCCGCCCGGCACGCACGCCCACGTCGAAGGGGCGTCCGCAGGCAGCCGCCGGACGAGGCAGCCCACACGGGAGCCCGCCGGTGGCCGAACGGTGACCCGGACGCGGCCCGTACTCGGGGAGGCGGCCCCCGTTCGGCAGTGTGGGGGCCGCTCCCATGTCAGGTGATGCTTCTCCACCAGGGACTCACGGCTGCGATACGCGCCGCGGATGGTGCCGGGCGGGCCTCCGACCCTCGTGAGGTCCGGCCCTCGTCAAGGAAACGAGGCTGCCCGCACTGATGTGACGACTCCCCGTGTGCGTGTGTCGGCGTCAGCCGAAGAACTTCTCCAACTCGGAGACGAGCGCGGCCGGCTGCTCCTCCGCGATGTAGTGACCGCAGTCGGCGATGGTGCCGAAGCGGATGTCGTCGGCCTTGCCTTCCATCATCGCCTGCACCACGGCGACGTACTGGCCGCCGAGGCCCAGAACGGGCATGGTCAGCGGCGGGTAGGAACTGTTGTCGGCCAGGTCCTGGTGGAACGTCCGGTACACGCCGAAGGCCGCGGCGACCGCCTCGGGTGCGTCGTAGGCCGCGGCGTACAGGGCCCGGCTCTCCTCACTGATCCGCTCCGGGTGGAGCGCCAGGTGCTCGGCCGACCAGTCGATGATGTGCCGGAACCGTCCCGCCAGCAGCTTGGCGGGCAGGCCGTCGACCTGGCTCAAGGGGTACCACCAGGGGTTCGGCTGATCCGGCTGCGGAAAGGAGCTGATGAAGTCGATGAATATCCGGGAGAACGGTCCTCCCTCCCAGATCGCGAGCTTCTTCGTGGCCTGGGGATGGTTCGCGGCGAAGCTGTAGGCGACCATCGCCCCGATGTCCCCGCCGGCGATGTTGACCTGCTCGTGGCCCAGGCCGCGGATCAGTTCGTGGACGTCCTTGGCCATGTTCTTCTTGTCGTAGCCGCAGGCGGGCTTGTCCGACGCGCCTTGACCGCGGTAGTCCACGGCGATGACACGGAAGCGCCGCGCCAGCGGGGGCAGGATCTCGCGCAGCGCGTGCACGGTGCGCGGCCATCCGTCCATGAGGACGAGCGGCTCGCCCTCTCCTCCGGTGACGTAGTGCAGCCGGGTGCCGTTCACCTCGGCATAGCCGTGTTCGAATCCTTCGATCATGCTCGGTTCTCCTGTGTGCGATGCGGTCACGTGGCCGGGGTGCGGACCATGACCGGGTGAGCACCGGCCTTGCCGGCGGATGTCCCGTGGCCGACGGCCACCTGGCGCCGCTGTGACGCGGACCTGGCCGTGGCGCGGTACGGAGTTCAGGATGGTTCGGGAAGGATGATCGACTTCGCCAGCCCGGCCATGATGTCGAACCGCGCGAGCTGGTCGTCGTCGATGACCGATGGGGGTGCCTCGCCGGGCCTGGCCGGGAGGGCGTGGTCGACGAAGATCTGCTCCAGGCCCGGAGGCGTGAAGATGAAGATCATCCTTGCGGCGTGGCTGGCCTTGTTCTTGAAGCGGTGACGGACTCCCCGCGGGATGTGGACGAAGTCACCCGCGACCGCGGTGAAGAGGTGGTCGCCGTCGAGGAACTCCAGTTCACCGTCAAGGATGTAGAACGTCTCCTCCTGCTCGGGGTGCGCGTGAGGAACGGGCCCGCCGCCGGCGGGAACGGTGGCCTCGATGAAGCCCATCCCGCCGTTGGTCTGCGCGCCGGTGGCCTTGATCGTGTAGACATCGCCGGCGGCCCACACCGTCGGGCCTTTACCTGACGGCACATGGATCGCGCCGCGCCTGTTCCAGTGCGGGTCGTGCGAGTCGAGCTCGGCCAGGGAGAAGGTCATCGGTTCCTCGAGGTCAGGGCTGGATCGACAGGGAAGAAAGCCGTCACAGCGGTCCGTTCGTGCCCGCGCCGCGTCGCGAGACCGGCCGCTCCGTCGGCTGGGAGGGCGGAGCGGTCGGTCCGCGATCGTCACGGGTGGCCCGGTGCGGTTGCCCGGCGGCTTCGCCACCCCGCCCGCGCGTACCGCCGGGAGTCGTACGGAGATGGCCGAGCCGCGCGATGCACCCTCGCTCCGCTGCCGCTTCCTCAGGTGGACGAGGCAGCCCGCGCCGATGTGACGGGTGCAGCCGGGGAGTTCCGGCGGTGTGAACGAAATCCGCCGTGGTGTCCGGATCGAGGCCGAGGCTTCCGGTGTCCGCGCACGGTCCGGTGCCGGATGCGGTGGTGGTGCGCCGAGGCCCGGTGGCCGTCCTCGTCTCTCCGTCGGTCCGGAGCGGAGGGGAGAAGGCCGTGCGCAACGCCGCCGTGACGTCCGAGGGCGACCGGATCCGCCGGGTCGAGTTGCCGGGGCAGACAGCATGGGTGGCTCGGTGGTTGTCGTCCTGGCCGCCCGGCACGCCCGTCCGGTCTCCCGCCTGGTCCTGATCGACGCCACGATGCGCCTGGCGGGCCAGGAGGCCCTGCGTCGCCGCGCGGTGCACCTCACCCGGGACACGGCTCCCGCCATGCGTGAGCATCTGCTGGACCTGAGCATCCTCCGCGCCTACCTGCTGCCCGAGGCCGGTGGCCCGCTCCCGGGCACCGATGCGCTCATCGCGGCGGAGGTGGCCGCGGTCCCGGTCCCGCACTGCGGTCACAACGTCATGCCGGACACCCCGGAAGGGTTCGCCGGCGCCACGGCGGCGGCGCTCTCGGACCGCGACCAGCAGTAGAGCCGCGACGAGCCGCGCGAGCCGCGTACCGGTACGAACCGGAGTGAAGCAGGAAGCCTGGTCGAGCGGACGCTCGCCGTCCGTCCCTGGGGTGCCCCGCCCATTGCGAGGTGTCACACGTGCGCGAGCTTGTCCGGGTTGAGGACCCTGCGGTACGCGACGACACGGCCGTCCTCGATCTCCACCGTGTCCACGGACACGGGCCGCCCTGCCAGGCGCAGCAGGAGCGCCGGCTCGCCCCCGACCTCGACGACCTCGATGCTGTCCGCGCGCAACAGGCGCCCTGCCCTCACCAACACCATGGCGACGCGCTCGCCGCCCCGAATGGACTTGCGCGCCGCGGCGACCCTGCCGCCACCGTCGGTGACATAGACGGCGTCGGGGTGCAGGAGGCGCACCAGGCCGGCCATGTCGCCCGCTTCGTAGGCGTTGCGGAAAGCCACGAGCAGGCGCTCACGCTCCGCCCGCGAGGCGCGTACGGTGCACTGCCTGCCCGCGGCCACCTTGCGTCGTGCCCGTGAGGCGAGTTGGCGGGCGGCCCCCACGGAGACATCGAGCACGTCGGCGATGTGGCCGAACTCGAGACCGAACACATCGTGCAGGATGAAGGCCACACGTTCGGGCGGCTTCAGCTCCTCCATCACCAGGAGCATCGCGGATCCGACGGATTCGTCGACCAGCACCGGCTCGGCGGCGTCCGGCCCCGTCAGCAGGGGCGCCGGCAACCACGGCCCCACATAGGTCTCCCTGCGGACACGGGCTGACTTGAGGATGTCGTACGACCGTCGCGCCGCCACCGTGACCAGCCAGGCCCGGAGGTCGCGGACGTCTCGCAGGTCGGCCGTGGCTGCCCGCAGCCACACGTCCTGGACCACGTCCTCGGCATCGGCCACGCTGCCGAGCAAGCGGTACGCCGCTCCGAAGACGGCGGGCCGGAGTGTCTCCCACTCGTCCTCGAGCTTCCCAGGCGGCCTGGGTGCTCGTGTCACGTTCATCGCCGTGGTCTCCTTCGCCTCCCGACGCTCAGGCGAGCACCCTGCGCCGGGAGTACAGATCGACATGCGCCGCCACGGCGGAGCGTGCGCTTCCGCCTCCGCCTGATCGCCGAGCGGGATGCGACCGGCGATGTCGCCGAGCCGCATAAATAAGAGCATATACTCCTGTTGGTGAGCCCGTCGACGAGCCCCGGCAGTGGCCCATTCGGAGGGGCCCCGCAGGCGGCGGCGTCACGCCGTGCCCGGCACGGGATCCCGCCCTCAGGCAGACGGGCCACGCCCACGCCCACGCCCGAGGGCGGGAGGCGAGAGGCCGCCGCCGCTGCCGGTGCGGACAGAGGTGACCGCCACCACTTCGAGCAACCGGGACCACCAGGCGTCCCGGCTCGGACTCGCGAGGCGGCGCTCACCCCCGCGCCCCGACCCGGCCGGAGCGAGGGGGTGTGAACCCGGCAGACCTGTCGAGGCCGGTCGGGACGGCGGCACTGGAGGTCGGTCCGGACCGGGCGACCTTCGCCGCGCATCGCCGCGTCGGCCACAGGACGGCGCAACGGGGCTCAGAGCTCGGGCAGCCGTATGGTCAGCCCGTAAAGCCGGGTGGTCTGCATGTCGCTCTGGTTGTCGTCAGTGACCATGAGGACCTTCAAACGACCGTCCGGAGTGGTCTCGGTGATCGTCATGCCCTCGATGTTGCCGAGCAGGGGGTTGGCCTGCGACTGCTTGTTCGTGGCCCCGAGCGGCGGGCAGTCGACCATGTCGACCAGCAGGGTCTTGTCCATCAGGCGGACGCCGTCCCGGCCGGACAGGCTCTCGACACCGGTGATGTCGTCCGCCTCGCGCGGGTCGGCGAGATACAGCCGGATGATATTGCCGACGCTCCTGTCGAAGCCTCGCTCCAGAACGAGAATTCTGCCGTCACCGGACGCGCATATGTCCGACAGCGACAGGCCTCCGTCGCGCTCGTAGCCCCACTGCACGCCCGTGCGGAACTCGCCGCCGGCGCTTTCGCGTTCCCAGGTCTGGAAACGCACGTACGCGCTCTCGTCACCCCTCAGGGCGCCCTCCATCGACGCCACGAGAGTGAGACCGCCGGGCTGCATCGCGAGGCCCTCGAAGGTCTCGTTGACCACGGCCCGGCCCCTGGGCTCGACGAGGAGGCTGTCCGGGACCGGCAGACTCTCGATGAACTTCCCCTCCCGGGTGAAGCGACGAACGGCCGGTTCCTCGGACGCGATCAGGAGCGTGCCGTCCTCGTCGAAGACCAGGGCCTCGAAGTCCGTCTCCTTCCCGTTCTCGTCGTACAGCGCCACGACTTCGACGGGCTCGTGGGTGGCGGCGTCCAGGTGGAAGAGCAGGGAACGGTCCGCGAGGGCGGCTACCCGGCCCTCGGGACCGACCGCCAGGGCGGACATGTTGCCGACGAACCTCCCCTCGAAACGGGTCTTGTCCAGGGCGTCGGAGAACCAGTCGACAACCGCCCAGGCGGAGCGGGCGTTCAGCTCCGAGGCCTCAGAAATCGCGGCCATTGCAAACTCCTTCACATAAATCGAACACACCACGTCGAACGGATGGGAATCCCAGGCAGGGTGACATCTCGCGTCGGCCTTTCCCGGTTTCCTGGTTTCTTGGTTCTGGCACAACCGCATCGGACCTGAGGTCCCGTGCTCTCCGGCGTGCCACCGGCGGTTTCTCAAGGACGCAGGATCGCGCACTCCGGGGGCGGCATCGGGACACGTGCCCACCGTGCGTCAGCCGGCCTTCTCCTCGGACCGGTCAGCGCACATGGGGAGAGCTCCGACGGACGCGCCAGGCCCACGCCCGGCTCCCTGGTCTCGGGGGCCACCCATCGGCCGACGCCGCGCCGGACGTCTCGGCCGCGCCCGTTACCAAGATGTTCGCGGATGTCCGTGCAGTGAGGCTCGAGCAGTTCCAGCACCTCCCTTCCGTGCGCGGGCGTCGCCGGCATGAGCATCGAGCCGCCCTCCCTCCACGGGAAGCCCCGGCGAACCTTCCGGCGGGGCCGGCCGCCATGGAGCGATCGTGATGCGGCTGAAAGTGATCACGGCGTCGGAACCCTACTCGATGACCTGTTCGCCGGACTGAGGCCACGGAGGTAGAGCCGAGCGATCCCCGATGACCGGCCCGCAAGGGCATCGCGTCAGAGGGCCGGTCTAGGTTTGGCCCGTGCACGAAAGCCATTCCGGCGCCGGGGCGCCTTGTGAGCCCGACCTGCCGCCCTACCAGGCGGTCCTGACGGAGACCGATTGGGGCTCACTCCGAACGCCTTTCGGGAACGGTGAGGACATTCCCGAGGTCCTCGCGCGGCTGTTGGCTCCCGACCCCGCAATCCAGGTCGCCGCCCTGTCGGAGCTGGTTGAGACGGTCAACCACCAGAACAGCATCTACGAGGCCACCGCCCCCGCCGCCCTGTACGTCGCCGGCATCCTCACCCACCCGGCGGCCGCGAACCTCCGGGCCTACCGCAACGTCCCCGTCCGCGCGGCGCTGTTGAACTGGTTGGCGTCGGTGGCCTACGACGCCTGCGACGAGACCGTCGGCCGCATCGAGCGGTACTTCCCCGGATCCCTCACTCCCGGCACCACCATGGCGGCCTTCCGGGGTCTGCGGCCGACGCTCTACCGGGCCGTCGCGCCCTTCCTGCAGGACGGCCACGAGGACGTGCGGGAAGCCGCCGTCGTGGCCGCGCTCATCCTCGCCGAGCACCCCGCACTCGCCGAGCACCGTGATCACCTCGCCGTGCACGCGCGCCGCGTCCTGGACACCAGCGGCCACGGCCCCGACCGTCGCGTCGCCTGGGACGCCCTTGCAGCATGGGGGCACGACGTTCCCGGCCCCGAACCCTTCAGGGAGGAACCCTGGGATTGCGGGCCGCACAGCGACGGCCGCGGCGATCTCGAACCTCCCTTCTGATCCAGGGGGGCACCGACCCGAGGACGCGCGACGTCCGCCGACCCGCGGTGGGCATCCCGGGGCGGACGCGGCGTCAGATGTCGCACCCGCGGGAGACGATCAAGGATCGCCTACGATCCAGCCATGAGCGCTCTGGCCCGATTTCGGACGATGTGGTCGAACCTGCGGCGCCGGGACCCCGTTCTGCTGTCCCCCGCCGTCCTGACCGCGGTCATCGGGGTCCTGGCGGTCCTCACCCCCCAGGACGTCCCCTTCACCCGGCTGCTGCCGGCGGCACCCGCGCTCGCCGCGTCGGTCTGGTCCGTGCGGGCGACGCTCACCCTAGGGGTGATCTGCCTGCTCCCGGTGATCGGCTACGCCCTGGCCTTCTCCGACATGTCGGCCCTGTACACCGCGGGCGCGATCGGCGCCGTCAGCCTGGCAGCGGCCTACGCGAGCCATCTGCGCCTGCAGCGCGAACACACCCTCGCCCAGGTCCGCGCCGTAGCCGACGCGACGCAGGAGGTCCTTCTCAGGCCGGTGCCGCAGCGCATCAGGAATCTGGAGATCGCCACCCTCTACCTCGCCGCGGCGCCCCAGGCCCGCATCGGCGGCGACTTCTACGCCGCGGCCGACACGCCCCACGGTCTGCGCCTCGTCCTCGGGGACGTCCGCGGCAAGGGCCTGCCCGCCGTCGGCGTCTCGGCCGCGCTCCTCGGCTCCTTCCACGAGGCGGCCTACGACGCCCCGGACCTGGCCCACCTCGCGGAGCGTCTGGAGACGACCATGGCCCGGTACACCGCGGCGGTGCCCGCGCAGGACGACTGCGAACGCTTCGCCACCGCCGTCATCGTGGAGATCCCGCCGGCCGCCGACCACGCCCGCGTGCTCAGTTGCGGGCATCCGCCGGCGCTGCTGGTGCACGGCGGACGCACCCGGGCCGTCGAGCCCGCAGCCCCGTCACCGCCGGTCAACCTGGCGGCACTTCTGGGCTCCGGCTACCACGTGGACCGCGTCCCCCTGGCCGTCGGCGACCTGCTGCTGCTCTACACCGACGGCGTCAGCGAGACCCGCGACCCGGACGGCGCCTTCTTCCCGCTCGCCGCGTGGACCCGGCAGGCCGCCACCACGTCACCCGCCGGGTTCCTGGAACTGCTCCACCAGGCCCTCCTCCGGCACGGCGACGGCAGCCTCAACGACGACATCGCCTGCGTCGCCATCCGCAAGACCTCCGCGAAGGCCCAGTGAGGCACCGCGAGGCACCGCGACGCAGCCACCGCCGAAAATAGTTCCTCGAGGGCATCCTCAACGAGCTGCGCCGTGCCGGTCTGGTCGTCAGCCGGCGGGGCGGCAACGGGGGCTACCGCCTGGCCGGGCCCGCCGCGTCGATCAGCATCGCCGACGTCATCCGCGCCGTCGACGGACCGCTCGTGTCGGTCCGCGGGGTGCGCCCTCCGGACCTGGCGTACACCGGTCCCGCGGAGTCGCTGCTGCCGCTGTGGATCGCACTGCGGTCCAACGTGCGCGAGATCCTGGAGGGTGTGTCCCTCGCCGACGTCGCGGGGGCCGAACTGCCGCGCGGTGTGCCGGCCCTGACGGAGTCCCCGAGCGCCTGGACGAACCCCTGAGCACACGGGACGGACGGGTGCGCGCCGTGCGGGACGGCTCGCCGTGGGCCGGGAGCGGCGGTCCGCGGCGCCGGGCGACGTATCGTTGTTGATCTCTTCGACGGGAGCCGCCATGAGCACGCCGCAGGACCTGATGATCGTCAGCATGGACGTGGCCTCGAGCCCGCCCGTCGAGGCGGGCGACCTCTCGCTCGCGCTCGCCGGAGCCGAGGTGATCGACCTGCTGGGTGCGCGGGCCGTCACCCTGGAGGGTGACCGCCTGGTCCCGGTGGACAGGCCGGTGACCGGTGACCATCTGCTGGACCAGGCGGCGTCCGCGCTCGCCGACGAGGCACCGTACGAGTCGGTCGAGGACTGGCTGTGGCGCAGGGGCCGCAACCTCTCCTCTGTCTACCGCGCCGGGCTGCGGGCGACCGGCCTGACCGCCGTGAACAGCCCCCGCTGGCGGCCCTGGGTGACGGGTGAGCCGGTGCTGCTGGACTCCCCCGCACGCGAGGAGGCGCTCGCCCGCTGGACGTCCGGGGAGCCGGTCCTGTCGGCCCTGGCCGCCGCCGCCGGGATCTCCGGGGACCGCGGCGAGGACGCGCCGTCGGCCGGTGAGGTCACCGACGACGCCGTGGCGACCGTGCTGGCTGCGGTCCACGACGCCGTCGAGGAGCTGCAGTCGGTACGGCAGCGCAAGGACGTCGAGCAGGCGGCCTTCGACAACATCTGGCGGGCCTGAGCGAGCCCGGCGCCGCGGCACCCCGAAGTCCTCGGTGCGGGTTCGTCCTGCCCTTGCCGCGGCCCGCCCGGCGGTCAGGAAGGGGTGGTGATTCCGGTCGTTCGGGGAGTGCGCGAAGCTGCCGAGCAGCGGTGGCACGTCGTCGGTGCCGGTGACCGCCTCGATGAGGGCCAGGCGGCCGGGGTACCGCGCGGCCCGGTCGAGGGCCGCGTCGAGTTCCCGCCCGGTGCGGACGGTGGCGACGAACGGGTCCCGGAGGCCGAGGGCGGCGGAGACGACGGGCCGCCCGTCCCCTTCGACGAGGCGTGGCCGGCGGCGACGCCGTTCCCGCAGGCGGCCGTCGGGCCCGCCGCTTCTCATCCCGAACTGATCCTGGCCGTACGGGGGTTCGCGGACAACGGCTTCTCCCTCACCGCGACCGGCCGGGCGCTGCATCTGCACCCCGACACCGTGAAGTACCGCCTCAACCGCCTGCGGGAGCTGAGCGGTTGGGACGTGCACACCTGGCACGGACTGTCCGCGAGCCTGCTGGGGCCGGGACTTGCGCAGGCGGGGGCGTTCGGCCCGCAGGAGCGGGGTTGAGGAAGTCCCAACTCGCTGAGAACGGGGCGGTTCCGGACGAGGGGGGTAAAGAATCGGTACCATCCGGCAGCAACATCCGATACACGAGAAAGCGGCTGTCGTGTCCCACAACACAACCATTCAGGACCGGTATGCGACGCGTCTCGCAGAGGACCTGGAGAGCAACGCCAGAGAACAGGCAGCGGTACGGGAGCAGGTGGCGGAGCTCCAGGCCCGCCTGACCCGGCTCGAGGACGAGCGGGCCTGGCTGACCCGGCTGGAGGGCACCGTGACGACCGGTGCACCGGACGCCACGGCGCGCGAGGAACCGGCCGAGGCGGAACCGGCGGCGGAGGCGCCGGTCGTGGAGGCGCCGGCCGCCGTCGCGGCCGGTGCTCCGCAGGAGGGCAAGGCCCGTGCCGTCCCACGGCCACGCGCGCGGAAGACCGCCGCAGGGGCCAAGTCCCGGAAGTCTGCCAAGAAGGCGGCGCCGACCGCGGAGAAGGAGAAGGAGAAGCCGACCCTGCGCGGCCTCGTCGCCGACGTCCTCGCCGCCGACGACGAACCGCGCATGGTCAGTGAGTTCGTCGACGCGCTCGCCAAGCGGCACCCGGACCGCTCCGCACCGACCGCCCCCGTCGTGCGCAACGCCCTTGAGGCGCTGGTCGCGAAGGGGCTCGCCGAGCGGTCCCGCCGCCAGGGCAGCGTCTTCTACACCCCTGTCACGCCGTCGGCCGGCGCCGTCGGCGAGGGTGCGGGCGCGGCGGCGTCCGAGGCCGGGGAACCGGTCGCCGCGAAGGCCTGACCGGGCGCCGTGGCAGGGGCACGCCTCTGCCACGGCGAGGTGGCCGCCGCGTCACGGCGGCGTGGCCACCCCGGCCGTCCGGGCGCGGTCAGGTGGCGACGTTCTTCAGTGCCGCCCCGAGCGCCTTGAGGTCCAGGCCCTCGAGGTGGTCGAGGAAGTGGCGGCGCACCGAGGACAGATTGGTCCGCCACGCCTCCCGCAGCCGGGCGAGGCCGGCGTCGGTGAGCACCGCGTTCCAGCCGCGGGCGTCCTGCGTGCACTTGACGCGCTGGACGAGCCCCTCGTTCTCCAGCCGGTGGACGACACGCGTCATCCCGCTCACCGACAGTTCGCAGGCCCGCGCGAGATCGCTCATGCGCATCTGCCGCTCGGGCACCTCGGAGAGGTACATCAGGGCCAGGTACTCGATGAGCGGGAGCCGCTGCTCGCGCACCATGTCAGTGTCCAGGGCGCGGGGCAGGGCGTAGATGACACGACTCAGCGACCGGACGACCGCCTCCTCGTCGGGAGTGAGCGGCACCGTCGCCTCGGGGGCCGCTTCCTGCCGCGGCTTGACGTCTGACATGCCTCCACTTTACTTGCGCTGCGAAGGATGTGAACGCTTCCTAACACCGGAAGCGGAATCTTCACGGATTTGAGATCATGCGGCGTTTCATCCCGCTTTCACCGGCACCGGACGGTCTCGGTAGCTCTCCAGCAGCCGGAGCCAGACCTCGCTGATCGTGGGGAAGGCGGGCACGGCGTGCCAGAGCCTGTCGATCGGTGTCGCCCCGGTGACGGCGACGGTGGCGGAGTGGAGCAGTTCGGCGACGCCGGGGCCGGCGAAGGTGACACCCACGACGGTGCCGCGGTCCTCGTCGACGATCATGCGGGCCCGGCCGCGGTAGCCGACGCCGTACTGGTGGGTACCCGCGAGGCGGGAGAGGTCGTGGTCGACGACCGTGACCCGCCGCCCGGTGCGCTCGGCCTCGCCGGCGGTCAGGCCGACGGTGGCTATCTCGGGGTGGGTGAAGACGACCTGGGGGACGGCGACCGTGTCGGCGGTCGCGGTGTGGGCACCCCACGGGGTGCCGTCGACCGCCTCGCCCCTGGCGCGGGCGGCGATGGCCGCGCCGGCGATCCGGGCCTGGTACTTGCCCTGGTGGGTCAGCAGGGCACGGTTGTTGACGTCGCCCACGGCGTAGAGCCAGTCTCCCGCCACCCCGGTCACACGGCAGCCGTCGTCCACGTGCAGCCAGTCTCCCGGGGTGAGGCCGACGGTCTCCAGGCCTACGTCCCGGGTCCGCGGGGTGCGGCCGGTCGCGAAGAGGATCTCGTCCGCCACCACGTGATCGCCGTCGGCGAGGGTGACGCGCACCTCGCCGTCCGTACGGGCCACCGCGGCCACGGAGGCCCCGAACCGGAGGTCGGCGCCGGCTTCGCGCAGGTGGTCGGCGACCAGGTCGCCCGCGAACGGCTCCATCCTCGGCAGCAGCCCGCCCTCGCCGCGGACCAGCATGGTCACCCGGGAGCCGAGGCCCTGCCAGGCGGTGGCCATCTCGACGGCCACCACTCCCCCGCCGACCACGACCAGCCGCCCGGGCACCGCGCCGGCGGTCGTCGCCTCGCGGCTCGTCCACGGACGGACGGCGTCGAGACCGGGCAGGTCCGGCAGCGCCGCTCCCGTGCCGGTGCACACGGCGACCGCGTGCCGGGCGGTCAGTTCGACGCCGTCCCCCTCGGGCGTGCGCACGGCCACCGTGCGGGTACCGGCGAGCCGGGCGTGGCCGCGGATCAGGTCGACACCCACCGACTCCAGCCAGGCGACCTGGTCCTCGTCCTTCCAGTACGCCGCCATCGCGTCGCGGTGCGCGAGGACCGCGGCGGCGTCCAGCGGACCGGCCACCGCGTGGTCCAGCCCGGGCACGCGCTGCGCGTCGGCCCGCGCCACCACCGGTCGCAGCAGCGCCTTGCTCGGCTCGCAGGCCCAGTACGAGCACTCGCCGCCGAGCAGGTCGCGTTCGACTATCACGGCGCTGAGCCCCGCCGCCGCGGCGCGGTCGGCGACGTTCTCGCCGACCGGGCCACCGCCGATGACGACCACGTCGTAGGTGCGGTGTGCCTGCTGGGTGTCCGTCGTGTCCATCACTTCTCCTGTCGTTCTGTGTTCTTTCGGCCACGGGAGCCGCCCGTCGCGACGGGCTCGCGGCCGCGCGGCGGGGACCGCCGTTCCCGTGAGGGAGCAGATGCTCGTATCATGGGTGGGATGTTTGGGAGGTGACCATGAGCGCTGCGGAGTCCAAGGCCGCGCTGTGCAACAACCTGGCGCTGCGCAAGGCGGCCAGATATCTCGGCGCGACCTACGACAAGGCGCTCGCCCCGGTCGGCCTCCGCGCGACGCAGTTCAGCATCCTGCAGCACCTCGGGGCCCGGGGGGAGCTGACGATCACCGCTCTCGCCGACATGATCGCCATGGATCGCACGACGATGGCCTCCAACCTCAAGCCGCTCGCGCGGGAGGGTCTGGTCACCGTCGAGACCTCGGCCGCCGACCGCCGCGCGAGGATCGTCACGATCACACCGGAGGGCCTGGCGCGGATGGAGTCCGCGCTCCCCCTGTGGGACGACGTGCAGACCCGGTTCGAGGAGCGCTTCGGTACCGAGGACGCGGCCCGGCTGCGCGGGTTCCTCGAGGCCGTCCTGGACACCGGTTTCGAGCCCTGGGCGGAGTGAGCCGCCGCCGGGGCACCTCATGACCGGCTGACGACGGCGTCGCCGCGGCTTTCGGCGGCGTCACCGGCCGGGTCGGTACGCCCGGACGCGCCGCGCCGACGGCGGCGGAGGTCGTGGCACCAGGCGATCGCGCACGCCGCCCCGTACAGCAGGCCGATCGGGGTCGCCAGCAGCAGCATGCTGACCGGGTCGGTGCTGGGGGTGGCGACCGCGGCGAAGGCGGCGACTCCCATGAGCATGCCGCGCCACCAGCCGGTCATCCGCCGGGCGCTGATCACCCCGCCGAGGTTCAGCAGCACGAGGAGCACCGGGAGTTCGAAGGAGAGGCCGAACACCACGACCATGCGGGTGGCCAGGTCGAGGTAGTCGTCGACGGGCAGGATGTTGGTGGCGTCGTCGGGGGTGAAGGAGATCAGCACCCGGGTGGTCGTGGGCAGCGTCCGGTAGGCCACCGCGGCGCCGGTCAGGAACAGCGGGATGCCGGCGCCGAGGAAGGCCAGCGTGTACTTCTTCTCGTGGTGGTGCAGGCCCGGCGCGAGGAAGGCCCACAGCTGGTACAGCCACACCGGGCTCGCGCCCACCACGGCGGCGGTGATCGACACCTTCAGCACGAGGCTGAAGGGCGACAGGAGGCCGTTGAGGGCGATCACGCCGCAGTGGCCCGCGCCGTCCGCCGCTGGGGCGCCGGTCAGGCGGCCGGGGGCGCAGCCGGGCAGCGGGTCGATCAGGAAGCCGATCAGCTGCCGGTGGAAGAGGGCCGCGACGACGGTGGCGAGCAGGATCGCCCCCACGGCCTTGAGCAGCCGGTTGCGCAGTTCGCGCAGGTGCTCCCGGAGGGTCATCCCGTCGGGGCCCTGCGCGGTGCCGGTGGTCATCGCCGGTCCGTCCGGGCGCTTCAGCGCCGGTGGGGCGCGTCCGCCACGGCGTCCCCGGGCGCCGCGTGGGGGGTGCGGTCACCGCCGGCGAGGGCGGGGGCCGGCGCGGGGCCGGTCGTCCCGTCGCCGTCGTCGTCCCGCATGGCCTTGGTCTCGCTCCTGAGGATCCGGAGCGACTGCCCGAAGGAGCGGGCCATGTCGGGAAGCCGTTTGGCGCCGAAGAGGAGGAGGACTACGACGAGGATGAGAAGGATCTCGGGTGCTCCGAGCCTGCCGAACATGGGGATTTCCTTTCTGAGGTGCCAGGGTGCCAGGGTGCCGAGGTGGTGCCGCGATCCCCTGCGGGGTCGGTGAGGACGGCCCCGTCACGGCCGCCGGCCGCCGGCGGGCGGATCGCGCGGGTCGAGGTCGGTGAGGTCCAGGTCCCGTATGTCGGGCGGGAGTTCGTCCCGCAGGCCCGCCCGGGCGCCCTGCGCGAGCTCACGGAGCCCGCGCAGGGCACGCACGGTGTCGGAGACCAGCCCGGGGAGCTTGTCCGGTCCGACGAGGACGACCGCCACCACGAGCAGCGTCAGTACTTCCAGCGGGCCGATGTCGGAGAACACCGTGCCTCCCGTCTGTGGGTGGGGATCGCCCGGGTGGGCCCCGGCCGAGGGTTACCGGCGGCCGGCGGCGCGGCGGTACGGGGCGAGGAACGTGCCGAGTTCCGTGAGCATCTCGCCGGGCGCCTGCTCGGCGACCCAGTGGCCGGCCCCACGGATGACCACACCCCGTACGTCCTGGGCGAGGGGCCCCATCGCGTCGGCGACGCCGGCGCCCCAGCTCTCGGAGCCGCCGATCGCCAGGACCGGCATCGTCAGCTTCTTCTCCGCGCGCCTGTCGTTCTGCTTGGCGGTGGCGTCCCACGCGCGGTAGAAGCCGAAGCTGCCGCGGAGGGTAGCGGGGTCGGAGAAGAGGCGCACGTAGTACTCGCGTGCGTACCGCGGCAGCCGCTCCCCGCCCTGGATGTCGAACTCGTAGCCGTAGAAGTCCTCTTCGCGGCCCCTGACCAGCGTTTCGATCAGCTCGTGGTCGACCCGGTTGAACGGGATGTGCCAGAGCCTGTTGTTGTCCCGCTCGTCCAGGAAGAGAGGCGGTGACGCGGACTGCCGCGGGGGGCCGGGAACTTCGGCGAGGGCGACGCGGGCGACCCGTTCCGGGTGGTCGGCCGCCAGCGCGTAGCTGGTGATCATTCCGGTGTCGTGGCCGACGACGGCGAACCGCTCGTGGCCCAGGGCGTCCATCAGCGCGACCAGGTCGTCCGCGAGGGTGCCGGTGTCGTACCCGCTGCGGGGCTTGTCGGTCAGCCCCATGCCGCGCTGGTCCACGGCGACGACGGTGTGGTGCCGGGCCAGTTCCGGCATCAGCATGCGCCAGGCGTACCAGTTCTGCGGCCAGCCGTGCACCAGCAGGAGCGGCGGCCCCTCACCTCCGATGACGACGTGCTGGCGCAGCCCGCCGGCCCGTACGAAGCGGCTGCTGAAGGTCCGGGTGAACCCGGCCGGCAGCCGCGGCGCCGAGGAGACCGTCCCGAACGCGTGCGGCGCCCGCGTGGGCGGGGTGGCGGAGGCCGACGGGAGCCCGCCTGCCAGCGAGAGGCCGGCGACGGTGGCGGCGGAGGCGGCCGCGCCGCCGACGAAGGTGCGTCGCGAGAGTCCGCGCGGGGCACGGTGCGACGCCGGCTTCGCGGCGGGGCCGTCCTGCCCCGGCGGCTC
This sequence comes from Streptomyces sp. PA03-3a, assembly GCF_033792735.1. Classification (NCBI taxonomy): domain Bacteria; kingdom Bacillati; phylum Actinomycetota; class Actinomycetes; order Kitasatosporales; family Streptomycetaceae; genus Streptomyces; species Streptomyces sp. PA03-3a. Next base: position 457,515 of record NZ_JARAVM010000001.1, on the reverse strand, counting down.
GACGGGGGGCATGTTCACGGGGGATTCCTTTCGCTATGAACGAGCATGTGCGCGTATTGGCGCGTAGGGGGCCGTGCGTCCGTACGGCCCCCTACGCCCCTGCGGGAGGGAGCCGGCGCCGGAGGCCGGTCAGCGGCCGGGGAAGCGCTGCTTGATCTCCTGGAGCACCCAGCCGTTGCCGTCCGGGTCGCTGAAGGTGGCGAACGAGCCGTACGAGGCGCGCTCGGGGTGCAGGCCGGCGAGCCGCCCCTGGCCCTCCAGCAGGTGGGTGGTGTCACCGCCGGCGTGGCCGTGGAACAGCAGGCCGCCGGCGTCGTGGAACACCTCGCTCACCTCGACGCCACGGGCGATCAGCTCCGCCCGGGCCTCCTCGATGTCGAGAACGGCCAGGTAGAGGCCCTGGGCGGAGCCCGGCTCGGCGGAGGTGAGCCCCGTGCCGAACATCACCGAGCACTCCGAGCCCGGCGGGGTGAGGTGCACCGCGCGCCAGTCCGCGCTGACGGCCTTGTCGAGGTCCAGGCGGAATCCCGCCGCCTCGTAGAACGCCTTGGCGCGGTCGACGTCGGACACGGGCAGCATGACCACTTCGAGCTTCATGTACATGGGGAGGTCCTTCTTGATCGACGGCGGTGCGCCGCACGCGGGCGGGTCACCGTTTCGGAGGGACGAGGACGGCGGGCCGCACGGGCGCCGCACGCCGGGACACCGGTCGGGCGGCCGAAGGCTTCGAGCCTTGCTCCAGGAGCGGCTCTGCCCGTCTTCGTGGTTATGACCGTAGGCGATTAGCCAACAACGCGCAAAGCCCGGATGACCGAATTTCGACTTTCGTGACGCACCTCACCGCACGGGAAGAGAGCAAGGACCGTATCCGTTACACGCCTAACGGAGAGCGACCTAGAATGGTCGGGAAGGGAGGTCCGCACGATGCCCACACCCACGACCGAACGCAGTCCGCTGAACCAGCCGGCGGCCGCTGACGCACTCCTGCGCTTCCTCAACACGCACGCCTCCGGGCCCCGGCAGCTCCCCGAGCGCCTTTCGGACGCCCCGGCCATGCAGGCATGGCTGATGGAGCACGGCCTGGGCACGGAGAGCACTCATGTCACCGAGGCCGACGCCGCCGGGGCACGCGAGCTGCGCGACGCCCTCATCGCCGTGCTGCTGGCGCACGCGGGCGACCCGAGCACCACACCCGAGGCGCTCGCGCAGGCCGAGGAGCACCTGCGCGGCATCGCGGCGCGGTACCCGCTCACCACGGTCGTCACGGCCGCGGGCGCCACCTTGACGAGCACCCAGACCGGCATCCCCGGACTGTTCGGGACCGTGCTGGCGAACGTCACCGAGCTCGCCCACGCGGGGCTGTGGGACAGGCTGCGGGCGTGCCGCCACGATCCGTGCCACTTCTGCTTCTTCGACCGGACACGCAACAGCTCCGCCGGCTACTGCGGCCCGAGGTGCGCATCCCGCGCGTCGATGCGGGCCTACCGGCGGCGCAGGAAGGAACAGGCCGCCGAATCGTCCGCCTGACCTCCGCCGGCTGTGTCGCACCGATGGTGCGTCCCCGACACCCCGTGCCCGTGATATGAACCTCAGGGACCGAACGGGAACAAATCGGGCGTATCGCCCCATGGGAGGGTCATACCCCGCGGCCCGGACATCCGACCGGCGGAAGGTGGGCGCAGATGCCGCACTACGATCTTGTGGTCCTCGGTGCGGGAAGCGGCAACATGCTGTTCGGCGAGGAGTTCGCGCACCTGCGCTGCGCCATCGTCGAACCGGGCCGGTTCGGCGGTACCTGCCTGAACCGGGGCTGCATCCCCAGCAAGATGTTCGTCGTCGCCGCCGACGCGGCCGAGGAGGCGCGGGCGGCGGCACGGCTCGGGGTGCGCGCCACCGTCGAACCGGTCGACTGGAAGACCGTCCGCGACCGGGTGTTCCGGCGCATCGACCCGCTCCACGACAGCGCGGTCGACTACCGCCGGGACAACGGCATCGACGTCTACTCCGAGGAGGCGCGCTTCGTCGCGCCGAAGGTACTGCAGGTGGGTGCGGAGCGGGTCACCGCCGACACCTTCGTCGTCTCGGTCGGCTCACGGCCCCTCGTGCCGGACATCCCCGGACTGGACTCCGTGCCGTTCCACACCTCCGACACCGTCATGCGGATCGAGGACGCCCCCGCATCCCTGGCCATCATCGGCGGCGGTTTCATCGCGGCCGAGTTCGGCCATGTCTTCAGCGCGTTCGGCTCGGACGTGACGATCATCCAGCGGGGGCCGCGCCTGCTGATGGCGGAGGACGAGCAGGTGTCCGAGCGCTTCACCGAGCTCGCGTCCCGGCGGCACCGTCTCCTCCTCGGCGCCACCGTCGGCTCCGTCGAGCGCCGCCCCGGCGGGGTCGAGGTGAGCATGACCTGCGCCGACGGCGACCACGTCGTCCAGGCCGAGATGCTGCTGGTGTGCACCGGCCGCCGGCCCAACAGCGACCGGCTGGACGCGGCGGCCGGCGGTCTGGACATGGACGGGCACGGACACATCGTGACCGACGGTTCCTACCGCACGTCCGTGCCGGGGGTCTGGGCCCTCGGCGACGTCGTGAACCACTTCCAGCTCAAGCACATGGCCAACGCCGAGTCCCGCGTCGTACGGCACAACCTGCTCCACCCGGACGACCTGCGCACCCTGTCCAACAGGGTCGCTCCCCACGCGGTGTTCACCAGCCCGCAGATCGCGAGCGTGGGGCTGACCGAGCAGGAGGCACGCCGCCGGGGCGTCGAGTACCTGGTGAGCGTCCGCGACTACGCGGACACCGCCTACGGATGGGCCCTGGAGGACACCACCAGCTTCGTGAAGATCCTGGCGGAACCCCACGACCGGCGGATCCTGGGCGCGCACATCATCGGCCCCCAGGCCGCCACTCTGATCCAGCCGCTGATCCAGGCCATGTCGCTGGGGCAGACGGCCGACCAGGTCGGCCGGGACGTGCTGTACATCCACCCCGCGCTCACCGAGGCCGTCGAGCAGGCGCTGCTGGACCTGTAGCCCGAGGTCCGGCCGGAGCGGTCCCGTCCGGGACGGGACCGCTCCGGCCGTCACGAGGACGTGCGGCGGGCTACATCTTCATGCCGCTCCTCATGTGCTTCATGTCGTGCGCGTCCATCCCCCGGCCCATGTCCATCAGCATCCGGTGGATGTCGTGGACCGGCGACGGCATGACGACGAAGGGCCGCATCATGCCCTCGTCCTCGTGGTCGAGGAGGTGGCAGTGGTACATGGCCTTGCCGGTCTGGTCGGCGAGCCGACCCGCCACGGTGACCAGGGTGTTGGCGTTGACGGTGATGGTGTCCTTCCAGCCCGACTCCTCGGGGGCCACCGGAACCGGCGCGCCGAGGGTGATGGGCCGCGTCGTCCGCGCCGTGGCGAAGTCCAGCCCGGAGGCGTCGACGGCGCGCCGGTCGACGACCTGGAAGTTCATCAGGTGGATGTGCATCGGGTGGTAGATGGGCACGCCCTCGGGCGCGGCGCTGATGAAGTGCCACTTCTCCCAGGTGCCGGCGGCGGCGAAGAAGGTGGTGGTGTCCTCGAACATCGTTCCCGTGCGCCGCAGCGTCCGGGTGCCACCGGGCATGTCGACGGTGACGATGCCGGTGCCGGATGCCGTGCCGGACGGGACCTGCTCCATCTCCCAGATCTGGGGCATGGCGCCGGTCTTGTCGAAGCCCAGCAGGACGAAGCGCTCGGTGGCGTCCTTGGGCACATCGGCGAGGCTGAGCCGGCGGAACGACTTCGACAACGTTGTCGGAAGCGGATGCGGCGCGCGGCGCTTCTTCTCGACGCGGAACTGCATGACCTCGGCGTGGGGGATCAGGAAGTCCGGCAGGTCGGCGCCGGCGGTCTGGCCCGGGATCGTGTTGACGAGCTTCAGCCTGCGGCCGGGGTGGGCCGCGAAGTCGATGACGACGTCGGCGCGTTCGGCGGGCGCCAGGGACAGCGCCTCGTCGATCGTCTGCGGCTTGCCGAGCAGGCCCATGTCGGTGCCGATCAGCTTCATGGCGCCGCGCACGACCTTGCCGGTCTCCTCGTCGACGACGACGAGGCGGTAGATGCGCGCGCCGGAGACGTTGACCAGGCGGAAGCGGTAGGCGCGGGCCTGGACGTCCAGGTACGGCCACACCACGCCGTTGACCATGGTGAAGGGGGCCAGGCTCGCCAGGGCGGGCGGGATGGTGCCGGGCATCGGCATGGAGCCGGGGCCCAGGATCCGCTTGGCGAGGACCTGGCCGGTGAGCCGGCCCTGGGCGTCGGTGTCGAAGTTGACGTCCTGGATGGTCAGCGGGATCTCGTACTCGCCGCGGGGCAGACCCAGCCGGTCCTCCTCCGCGTCGCGCACCAGGTAGTTGCCGACCAGACCGGACTGGACGTTGAGCGAGGTCACCGCCATGGCGTGGTCGTGGTAGAAGAGGTGGGTCGCCGCCTGGTCGTTGGCGTACTCGCCCAACTGCCCGTTGCCGGAGGTGACTCCGAACTCCGCGGCGCCGTCGCTCAGCGCGTTCTGGTGGCCCCCGTGCACATGGACGGTGGTCCACGCGGTGAGCCGCTCGACCTCGGGGCGCGGGGAAGCGCCCTCGGAGCCGGGGCGGTTGTAGGGCAGCAGACCGGGGCCGGGGCCCTCCGCCTGCACCCACACCGCCTTGAGCGGCGTCCTGCCCTTGAGCCTGTTGTTCCAGGCGATGCGGACCCGCTCCCCGCTGCGGACCTCGAGGGTCGGGCCGGGGAAGTGGCCGGCGTAGGTCCACATCCGCGTGGCCGGCATCTGGGAGTGCAGCCGGACCCGGGACTCGACCATGTCGATCTCCGTGATCCCACGGCTCTTGGGGCGCAGCGTCGGCGGGACGCGCAGCGGGTCGCGGAACGGCTTCAGCGTCGTGAACGTGGGCTCGTTCACGCCCTGCAGCGCGTCGGCGGCCTCCGCCGTGCCCTGGAAGACGCCGGCGGAGCCGAGGACTCCGGTGCCGGCCACGGCGACGGCGGCGGCGGTGGCCCCGGCCATGCCGAGAACGGTCCGCCTGCTGGTCGTTGACATGTAAGTGTTCATCCTGTTCTGGGTGGCACGAGTGCGGGGAGGCCGGGCTTCGCGGGGACGCGCGCGCTCCCCCGGTCCGGGGAGTGGCGCTCCGCACGCCTCAGGGCGGCGATACCGAGCGGACGGCCGGCGGCCTGAGGAGACTTCCGGAGCGGACGGAGGCGGTCGGGCCTGTCGGCCGTCCGGCATTCCGCGTCAGGGCAGGCACATCGAGGCCTGCCGGCCGGTCCCGACAAAGGTGGTGTCGGTCCGGCGCTCCCGGAGCACGCATCCTCGCGGTGGGTTCGCCACCTCGGTGCGGCACTCGTATCCGGGCGATCCCCCAGCGTGCGCCGAGCCCCCCGCATTATTTGCTCGGTCAAGCAAGTAGAACATTCGATCACTTGTACGTGCAAGTAGTTTGATTCCCCATCAAACCGAACACGGCGGCCCCGCCGAACGGGGCACGCCGCGCCCCCCGTCCGGCATCCCCCACCGGACGCCGGACCGCTCACGGGCTCAGCCCAGGTAGAAGTTCCGGCGGGCGGCGACGAACTGCCCGACGGTGCGGGCGGGCACGCCCGTCACGCGCTCGACGTCCCGCGACGCGCGATCGTAGCGGTTCTCCCGGTGCAGCCGGCCCATGGTGGCGATGTGCGCCTCCACGTGCGGCGGCAGTCCGGCCCTGCCGAGCACCTCGGCCTCCCACCGCTCGGGCGGCATGTCGACATACCGCACCTCACGCCCCAGGGCCCGCGAGAACTCCTCGGCCATCTCGGTCATGTCGACCGCGCGCGGTCCCGTCAGCTCGTAGACACGGCCGACGTGCGGGCCCGGGTCGCTCAGCACCGTGGCGACCACCCGGGCGACGTCCTCCACGGCCACCGGCGAGGTGCGCCCGGCGCCGAACGGCAGGGCGATCGTGCCGTTCTCCCGGATCGACCGGGCGGCCAGCGCGGTGAACAGCGGATTGTCCAGGAACGAGGTCGGACGGACGTGGACCACCGGCAGGCCCGACCAGTCCAGCACCTGCTCCGCCAGCCAGTGCAGCCGCTGCTGGTAGGACTCCCCCGTACTCGTCGCGGTCATCTGCGACACCGTCATCTGCGACATGCCCACCAGCGCGTCCAGCCGCCCGTACTCGCGGGCGACGCTCGCGACCACGGTCGCCGCGACCAGGTGGTCGGGAGAGACGGGCATGGCGAAGTACATCCGCCGCGCGCCCTCCAGCGCCGCCGCCACGGTCTCGGGCCGGGTCAGATCGCCGATGACGACCTCCGCGCCGAGCGCCCGCAGCGCGTCCGCCCGCTCGTCGTCGCGGCGGACCATCGCGCGCACCGGTACGTCCCGCTCACGCAGGCGTTCGAGGACGGTACGGCCCACGCCGCCTACTCCGGTGACGAGGACAGGATTGCCGGCAGCCATCGGGCGGCCTCCTTCTGGGTTGGCTGGTCTCGTGGTGACGGGTGCGGCCCCGGGTGCCCCTGGCGCACGCGCCGAGGGGCGGCGCCGCCGTCAACAATTACGAGCATATGCTCCTATCTATGGGACGGCAAGGCGGCCGCCTCTGCTGCGGCCACCGCCGCGCCCGCGGGCGCGGCGTCCCGCCCAAGCGCGACCGGCCTCCCGCGCACCTACACTCGTGGGGAGGGAGCCGTTCGATGACGAGCAACAGCGCGCTCGGAGAACACCGCCGCGAAAGCGGGCCCGCACGGACCGAGTGCAGGGGTCTCGAGGAGGTCCTGCACGGTGCCGTCCGTGAGGCCCTGTTCCGGATGGACGCCGTGTCCGCGGCGGTCTACCTGCTGAGCCGGGACGCCTCCGAGGTACGGGCGGCGATGATCGCCGGGAGCCCGCCCTCCAGCTTCACGATGCCCTGCCGGATGGGCATGGACATGCCTCGGGCGTCCACGCGCGCCGTCGCCACGGGCAAGGTGGCGGTCCTGCCGGATCCCGACCCAGCCGACCCGGACCAGACGTACGCCCTGCCGTATCCGTACCCGGCCCTGGCCGCCCCGGTCACCGCCGGCGGTCACCGCTTCGGCGCGCTCACCGTGCTGCGCCTGGAGAGCCACGGCGGCTTCGGTCCCACCGACCGCAGGGTGCTGCAGGAGATCGCGGACGCACTGGCCGCGGCCCTCGCCCGGCTCGCACGCGCCGGCACCGCCGTCGTCGCCGGCCCCACACCCGCCCTCGCGCCGGTGTTCCACTCGAGCATCCGCACCCCGGGCTGGGGAGTGCGCGGCGTCCCCGGCTCGGCCGGCGCCAGCCTGATGTACCCCCTGCGGCACTTCGCCGAGCGGCTCAACCAGACCACGACGGTGGACCACCTCGTCGCGGCGGCCCGGGACTCCATCATGTCCCCGTTCGGCGCCCGGGCCCTGGTGCTGGCCTCGGTGGGTGCGGGGCGGCTGTGGGTGCTGGGGCACAGCGGACCGTCCTCCGCGATGGTCCGCGCCCTGCACGGCGCCCGGCTCGGGGCGAGCACCCCGGCCGTGGACGCCGTGCGCGGGCACGCGCTCTTCCTGCCCGGGGGCCCGCCGCCGGACGCGGGCTCCGGCGGGCAGGGTGACGGGGCGCCGGGCCAGGCCTACCTGCCGCTCGTCGTCGGGGGCAGGCCCGTCGCCGTGGCGTCCGAGGTGCACCCGCACGTCGTCGGCGTGTGCTGCCTCGAGTTCGCGGGGCCCCGCGAGTTCCCGCCCGAGGAGCGGGCGGTGCTCGGCATGATGGCCGGCATGCTGGGAGCGGCGGTGGAGCGCGTCGAACTGGGCGCCCGCCAGCGCGAGATCGCGGAGCACCTGCAGCGCAGGCTGCTGCCGTCCGCCCTCTCCGATCTGCCGGGGCTCGCCACCACCGCGCGCTACCGGCCCGCCGTTACCACCGTCCAGGTGGGCGGCGACTGGTACGACGTGATCAAGGTGTCGGACGAGCGCATGGTGCTCGTCGTCGGCGACGTGGAGGGCCACGACCTGGACAGCGCCGCCGTGATGGGCCAGGCGCGCACCGCGCTGATCTCCTACGCCACCGAGGGCCACCGGCCCGCCGTGGTGATCGACCGGACGGGCAGGCTGCTCGCCGGACTCGGCACGGAGCAGCTCGTGACGTGCTGCGTGGTCGCCCTGGACACCGGCGACGGCACCGCCGAGGTGGCCCTCGCCGGCCATCCCCCGCCACTCGTACGACGGCCCGACGGAGGCGTCGACACCCTGGCCGCGCCGGCGAATCTCCCCCTGGGCGTCACCACACACCACCCCTACCGGAGTTGGGAGCACACGCTGTCGCCGGGATCCGTGCTGATGCTCTACTCCAACGGCCTGACCGACTCCGCCACCCGCGACCCCGGCACCTGCGCCCAAGAACTGCTCCGCGCCGGCGGCCGGGAGGCCGGGGCCGACCTGGAGCGGCTGGCCGACCGTCTGGTCGCCGAGGTCTCCGGCCCCCGCTGGCGGCGCGACGACGCGGTGCTGCTCCTCGCCCGCTACGAGGGCGCCGTGGGCAGGGGCGCGCCGCGGACGGCGAGCCTGCACATCCAGCGCCGCGATCTGCACGGGGTCAAGGCGGCCCGCGCGTTCGTCGACCGGCAGTTGCGCTCGTGGGAGCTGACCGGCGTGTCGGAGACCCTCCAGCTGATCGCGTCCGAGATCGTGACGAACGCCCTCGTCCACGCGGGCAGCGACGTCGACGTCCGGCTGCGGGCCTTCGGGGACCGCGTGCGGCTGGAGGTGCGGGATTCCGACGGCAACCCGCCCGTCCCCTCGCCGCTGGCACTGGACGCGGAGCAGAACGCCGAGGCCGAGCACGGCCGGGGCCTGCTCATCGTGGAGGCCCTGGCCGGACAGTGGAACACCTCGCCCAACGGCCGCGGGAAGACCGTCTCGCTGGACCTGCCCGTGGGGGACGGCTGACGGATCCGGCCGGGAACGGGTGGGCCGGCCGTCAGTGCGGACGGTCGTGGTCGTCGTGGTGGTGGTCGCCGCCGTGGTCCCCGTGGTCGTGGCCCGCGGGGCGGCCGTCCAGGGTCCGGGCGCGCGTGGTGACCTCGTCCGCGCGGACCACGTCCTGTTCGGTGAGCACGTCCTCCAGGGCGGCCAGCCAGAGCCGGTAGTAGTCCCAGGCCTCGTCCGGGGACCGCCCGTCCTCCCAGGCGCGGATCCGGGAGATCAGCGAGGCCTGGAAGCGCGGCCAGGCGAAGGCGCCCGCCTCGTGCAGCGCCACGGCCATGCCGAAGGCGCGGCTCTCCCACGGCTCGGCGAAGACCAGCTCGCCGTTGGAGCGGGGCGGGGCGGCCGGTCCGTCGACGTCCAGGGGCGCGGTCACGGCGCCGTCACCTTCGCCACGCCGACCATGGCGTCCCGGGTCACCAGCGGCACGAGTTCCTCCTCGGTCAAGTGCTCGGTGCCCGCGGGGCGTTCGGGCAGCACCAGCCAGCGCACCTCGCTGGTGGAGTCGCGGACGGTGATCCGTACGCCGTCGGCGAGGTCGAGTCCCATCTCGGAGAGCACCGCGCGCGGCTCCCGCACCACGCGCGAGCGGTAGGCGGGGTCCTTGTACCAGCTCGGCGGGAGACCGAGCACCGGCCAGGGGTAGCAGGAGCACAGGGTGCAGACCACCACGTTGTGGGTGGTGGGGGTGTTCTCCACGACGACGATGTGCTCGCCCTGCGGGCCGGTGAAGCCCAGTTCCGCGATGGCCGCCGTGCCGTCCTGGAGCAGCCGGCGCTTGTACTGCGGGTCGGTCCACGCCCTGGCGACGACCTTGGCTCCGTTGAGCGGCCCCACCTGGGTCTCGTAGGTGGCGATGATCGCGTCCATCGCCGCCGGGTCGATCAGGCCGCGCTCGGTGAGCAGTTGCTCGAGCGCCTCGGTGCGCAGGGCCGGGGCGAGGCGGTCGTCGGGACCGCTGGTGGGGGTCATGAGGGGGTCTCCAGGTAGCTCTCGAACAGCTCGGCGGTGACGGAGAAGGGTTCGGCGCCGGGGCCCCACAGTTCGCGGGAGTCGAACCGGACCGAGTAGACGTGCTGCGGGTTCTCGCCCAGGAAGTGCGCGTGGGTGTCGGGCAGCAGGGCGGAGGGCTGGACGAGCTCCACGACGCCGCTGCGCCCGCGCAGGTAGCCCGGCAGCCGCGTGTGCCCGGGCGGCGACATGTCCCTCGCCCGGACCCGCTCGCCGACGGCGAAGGCCGCAGGGGTGTCGACGGTCCGGAGCGAGCCCGGCGCGCTGGGGGCGTAGTCGGGGCGGACCGGTTCGGGGGCCGGCGGCTCCACGAGGTGCTCGCCGCGCAGGTTGCGGGCACGGGTCTCGACGGCGGTGGGTGCGAGGACGGCGGTCTCGGTGAGCATCAGCTCCGCGGCGTTCAGCCACCGGCCGAAGTAGCCCTCGTCCAGGTAGGCGGCCCGGTCCAGGCGTTCCGTGGCGTGCCGGAAGGCGTCCAGGTTGTAACCGGCCACCCGGATGGACAGGAGCGTGAGCGCGAACGCCCGCGCCTGCCAGGGCTCCGCGAACACCGGTTCGCCGGGCCGCGGCGGCCGGACGGGGCCCCATCCCTCGGTGCCCCCCATGTCGGCGATGCCCTCCATGGCGTGCCCTTTCGTGTGCCGGGACGACTGGCACACCAGCTTGGCCCCCCGGGCGGTCGCCGGTCCCGGCGACACGGCCCGCGCACCTCCCGGTTCCATCCGATGGACCGTCGGGCCCGCGCCCTACCGGGGGCCGAGGAACTCCCGGGCCCCGCGCAGACGTGTCCTTACGAGCCTCTGGGTGGCGCTGCTGTCGAGGCGGACGTCGAGCGGCCCGGGCACGGGGCCGTCGGCGCGGCGCCCGGTGGGCAGGGCGGTGGCGTCGAGTCCGTCGCGGCGGGCGATCAGCGCGCCGAGTTCGTGGCGGCTGAGGGCGTCCGTCCCGGCGAGGTGGAACACCCCGGACGCGTCGGACACCGCGAGTTCCCACAGGGCGGCGGCGAGGTCCACGACGTGCACCGGGCAGCGCACGTCGTCGGTGAACAGGCCGCCGCCGCGCACCCCGGCGGCCAGGTCGTGGACGAGGCGCTCGTGGACGGATCCGCCGTCGCCGATGATCAGCGAGGTGCGCGCGACCACGGCTGAGGGCACCAGCAGCCGCACCGCGGTCTCGGCGGCGGCCTTCGCCGCGCCGTACGGGGTGAGGGGGTCGGGCAGGCAGGTCTCGTCGTAGTGGACCCGGGCCCCGGAGAAGACGGCGTCGCTGGAGACGTGGACCAGGCGGCAGCCGAGTCGCGCCGAGGCCAGTGCCACCCGGACCGATCCGTCTGCGGTGACCTCCCAGTCGCTGTACCCGCTGGTCGCGTTGACGACGATGTCGGGGGCGACCTCGGCCAGCACCCGGGCAGGGTCGCCGGGGGCGCGGAGGTCGAGGTGGTGCCACGGGACGCCGGGAACGCCGCCGGGGTGACGGGAGCGGTACGTCGCGGCCGCCCCGAACCCCGCGGCCACGGCCTGCCGTACGAGTTCCCTGCCCAGGAACCCGCTGCCGCCGACGATGAGGACCTTCACGTGCCCCACGGTAGGGCAGCCGTACGGCCGGTGGCCCCGTCCGTTCCCGGAAACGTCGAAGGCACGGAAGGAAGCCTTGAGTCGTGGAGTCGTGCGGGCAGCGGCGGGGCTCGAGCCGGGTTCGGCCCGGGTTCGGTCCGGGTTCGGCCCGGCCGTCCTCAGCGGTTCCCGGCGGGGCGGTGCCCCGTCACACGCCGGGGAACCTCTCGTGTGCGGGGCGCCGCTGCGGGGGGACGGTGCCGGAGCGGGCGCCGGAGGCGCGGGCGCCCGTGGTGTTCCAGGCCTTGATGACGGGGCGGCCGTGCTCCGTGCCGAGCCGGCTGACGGTGCCGGTGTCCAGGGCGAACAGCGAGCCGGCGGAGGGCGGCAGCCCGAGGCGGCGGGCGGTGAGGACGCGCAGGATGTGGCCGTGGGCGACGAGCAGGACGTCGCCCGCGCCGGGGTCGCGCAGCAGTGGCTCGACGCGCGCGAGCACGCGGTCGGCGCGGCGGCCGACGTCCTCGGGGCTCTCCCCGGGATGGTCCGTGGGGCCGGGTGCCACACCGTCGGTCCACAGGTTCCACTCCGGGCGGGTGCGGTGGATCTCCGCGGTGGTGACGCCCTCGTAGCCCCCGTAGTCCCATTCGCTCAGGTCCGGGTCGATCTCGGCACCGTACACCCCGGCCAGTTGGGCGGTGCGTACGGCGCGGCGTAGGGGGCTGCTCAGGGCGAGGGCGATGTCGTGCCCGCCGAGCAGGTGGGCGACGCGGGCGGCCTCGCCCTCGCCGTGCGGTGTCAGGGGCAGGTCGGTGTGGCTGGTGTGCTGTCGGGACAGGGTCCACGCGGTCTCGCCGTGGCGGAGCAGGAGCAGGTCGCCCATGGTCGTTCATCCACTTTCGGCACGCAGGAGGGGGGTGCGGGTGAGGCGGTGCGGAGCCCGCGCCGACGGGCGCGGGCTCCGGCGGTGACTAGGCCTTGTCGGCCGCGGTGGTGACGGCGTGGCCGCCGAACTGGTTGCGGAGCGCAGCGATCATCTTCATCTGCGGGGAGTCGTCCTGGCGGGACGCGAAGCGGGCGAAGAGGGACGCGGTGATCGCGGGCAGCGGCACGGCGTTGTCGATGGCGGCCTCGACCGTCCAGCGGCCCTCGCCCGAGTCCTCGGCGTAGCCCTTGAGTTCGTCGAGGTGCTCGTCCTCGTCGAGGGCGCCCACGGCCAGGTCGAGCAGCCAGGAGCGGATGACGGTGCCCTCCTGCCAGGAGCGGAACACCTCGCGCACGTCGGTGACCGAGTCGACCTTCTCCAGCAGCTCCCAGCCCTCGGCGTAGGCCTGCATCATGGCGTACTCGATGCCGTTGTGGACCATCTTCGCGAAGTGGCCGGCACCGACCGCGCCCGCGTGGACGAAGCCGAAGTCGCCGGCGGGCTTGAGGGCGTCGAAGACCGGCTGCACCTTCTCGACGTGCTCGGCCTGCCCGCCGACCATGAGGGCGTAGCCGTTCTTCAGGCCCCAGACGCCGCCGGAGACTCCGGCGTCGACGAAGCCGATGCCCTTGGCGGCCAGCTCCTCGGCGTGCTTCTCGTCGTCCGTCCAGCGGGAGTTGCCGCCGTCGACCACGATGTCGCCCGGCTCCAGGAGGCCGCCGAGCTCGTCGACCACGGACTGCGTGGCGGCGCCCGCCGGCACCATCACCCACACCACGCGCGGTGCGTCGAGCTTGTCGACCAGTTCGGTGAGGCTGCCGACGTCGGCCAGGTCCGGGTCCCGGTCGTAGCCGACGACGGTGTGGCCGGCACGGCGGATCCGCTCGCGCATGTTGCCGCCCATCTTGCCGAGGCCGACGAGTCCGAGTTGCATATCAGGTGCTCCTTCTGTGTGTCACGGGTGAGGCCGGCGGGCGGCGCGCACCCCGGGGTCGGGCCGGCGCCGCCGTGGAGGTCCCCGGGTCAGTTGCCCCGCAGGGTGCGGTACGCGGCCACCAGGGCCGCGGTGGAGGGGTCGAGGCCCGGCACGTCGGCGTCGCCGGTCAGGGCGGGTTCGACGCGCTTGGCGAGGACCTTGCCGAGCTCGACGCCCCACTGGTCGAAGGAGTCGACGTTCCACAGGGCGCCCTGCACGAAGACCTTGTGCTCGTAGAGCGCGATGAGCTGGCCGAGGACCGAGGGGGTCAGCTCGGTCGCCAGGACGGTGGTGGTGGGGTGGTCGCCGCGGAAGGTCCGGTGCGGGACCTGCTCCTCGGGCACACCTTCGGCGCGGACCTCGTCCGCGGTCTTGCCGAAGGCGAGCGCCTGGCCCTGGGCGAACAGGTTGGCCATCAGCAGGTCGTGCTGGGCGGTGAGTTCGGGGCTCAGCTCGCCCGCCGGACGGGCGAAGCCGATGAGGTCCGCCGGGATCAACTTGGTGCCCTGGTGGATCAACTGGTAGTAGGCGTGCTGCCCGTTGGTGCCGGGCGTCCCCCACACGACGGGGCCGGTCTCCCATTCCACGGGGTTGCCGTCGCGGTCCACGGACTTGCCGTTGGACTCCATGTCCAGCTGCTGCAGGTAGGCCGTGAACTTGGACAGGTAGTGGGAGTACGGCAGGACGGCGTGCGACTGCGCGTCGAGGAAGTTGCCGTACCAGACGCCGAGCAGACCGAGGATCAGCGGGGCGTTGGCCTCGGCGGGCGCCGTGCGGAAGTGCTCGTCGACCGTGCGGAAGCCGTCGAGCATCTCGCGGAAGCGCCGCGGGCCGATGGCGATCATCAGGGCGAGGCCGATCGCCGAGTCGAAGGAGTAGCGGCCGCCCACCCAGTCCCAGAACTCGAACATGTTGTCCGGGTCGATGCCGAACTCCGTGACCTTGCCGGTGTTGGTGGACAGGGCGACGAAGTGCCGGGCCACGGCCTTCTCGTCCCCGCCGAGCCCGTCCAGCAGCCAGCCGCGCGCGGAGGTGGCGTTGGTGATCGTCTCGATGGTGGTGAAGGTCTTGGACGCGACGACGAACAGCGTCTCGGCCGGGTCGAGGCCCTGCAGGGCCTCGTGGAGGTCCGCGCCGTCGACGTTGGACACGAAACGGAACGTCAGCGAGCGGTCGGTGTAGGGGCGCAGCGCCTCGTACGCCATGGCGGGGCCGAGGTCGGAGCCGCCGATGCCGATGTTGACGACGTTCCTGATCCGCCTGCCGGTGTGGCCGGTCCACTCCCCGGAGCGCACCCGGTCGGCGAAGGCGGACATCTTGTCGAGCACCGCGTGGACCCGCGGCACGACGTTCTCGCCGTCCACCTCCACGACGGCGTCCCGCGGCGCGCGCAGGGCGGTGTGCAGGACGGCCCTGCGCTCGGTGACGTTGATCTTCTCGCCGCGGAACATGGCGTCGCGCAGCTCGAATACGCCGGTGGCGGCGGCCAGGTCGCGCAGCAGTGCGAGGGTCTCGTCCGTGACCAGGTTCTTGGAGTAGTCGATGCGCAGGTCGCCGACCTCCACCGTGTAGCGGCGCGCGCGGTCGGGGTCCGCGGCGAACAGCTCGCGCAGGTGCGGTCCCGGCCGGCCGGCGGCGCGGTGCTCCGCCAGCGCGGCCCACTGCGCGCGGTGGCTCGGCTTGGGTGTGTCAGGCATCGTGCTTCTCCTGGTTCTCGTGCTGGTGCGCGCGCTGCGGCGGCACCGGAGCGGCCTTCGTGGAACGGGCCTTCGCGGCGGGGGCCTTGGCCGGGACCGCCTTCGCGCGGGGTGCCCTGACCTCGGCCCGCAGCGCGGCGGCGTAGGCCTCGTCGGGGTCGAGGCGGCGGAGTTCCTCCGCGATGAGCTCAGCGGTGGTGCGCACCTTCAACGCGAGTGCGCGAGTGGGCTGGCCGGGGATGGACAGCCGGGCCACGGCGCCCTCGGGCCGGTCGATCAGGACGTCGCCGTCCGTGGTGCGCAGCCGGACCGCGGTCACGACGGGCCCGTCGGTGACGACGCGTTCGACGGGCACGCGCAGCCGGTCGGCGAACCAGCGGGCCAGCAGTTCGGCGCTGGGGTTGTCGGCCTCGCTCTCCACGACCGCGGAGGTCACCCGGGCACCTGCCTGGTCCAGCGCGGCGGCGAGCATGGAGCGCCACGGCGTCAGCCGGGTCCACGCGAGGTCGGTGTCGCCGGGCGCGTACGCACCGGCCCGGGCCGCCAGCCGCTCCAGCGGGCGGTCGACGGCGTAGGCGTCGGTGATGCGGCGCTGGGCGAGCGCGCCCAGCGGGTCCTTCGCCGGTGCGTCGGGGCCGTCCACGGGCCACCACACGACGACGGGGGCGTCGGGCAGCAGCAGCGGCAGGACCACGGAGTCGGCGTGCTCGGCCACTTCGCCGAACAGCCTCAGCAGCACCGCCTCGCCGGATCCGGCGTCCGAGCCGACGCGTACCTCGGCGTCGACGCGGGAGGGCGTGTGCCGGCGGGTGGTGCGCGACGGCCGCCTGATGACGACGAGGGTGCGCGAGGGGTGCTCCTGCGCCGCCTGCTCCGCCGCCTTCAGGGCGTCGTGGGCGTTCTCCTCGTCGGTCACGACGACCATGGTCAGGACCATGCCCACGGCGGGGGAGCCGATGGCGCGGCGGCCCCGGACCAGGGCCTTGTTGATGTGGCTTGCCGTGGTGTCGGTCAGGTCGATCCTCATGGCCTGCGCCAGCTCCGTCCGTCTCGTGCGAGCATCTCGTCGGCTTCCGCGGGGCCCCAGCTGCCCGCGGCGTACTGCGCCGGCATTCCGTGTGTGTCCCAGTACCGCTCGATCGGGTCGAGGATCTTCCAGGACTCCTCGACCTCCTGGTGGCGGGGGAAGAGGTTGGCGTCGCCGAGCAGCACGTCGAGGATGAGCCGCTCGTAGGCCTCGGGGCTGGACTCGGTGAAGGACTCGCCGTAGGCGAAGTCCATGGTCACGTCGCGTATCTCCATCGACGTACCGGGCACCTTCGAGCCGAAGCGCACCGTGATGCCCTCGTCGGGCTGGACGCGGACGACGATCGCGTTCTGGCCGAGTTCCTGCGTGTCCTCCGGGTCGAACGGCGAGTGCGGGGCGCGCTGGAAGACGACCGCGATCTCGGTGACGCGGCGGCCCAGGCGCTTGCCGGCCCGCAGGTAGAAGGGGACGCCCGCCCAGCGGCGGTTGTCGATCTCCAGCTTGATGGCGGCGTAGGTGTCGGTGGTGGAGGCGGGGTCGATGCCCTCCTCCTCCAGGTAGCCGTCCGCCTCGCGGCCGCCCTGCCAGCCGTGCGCGTACTGGCCGCGCACGGTGTGCGCGCCCAGGTCGCCGGGGAGCCGTACGGCGCGCAGCACGTTCAGCTTCTCGGTGAGCAGGGACTCGGCGTCGAAGGAGGCGGGCTCCTCCATCGCGGTCAGGGCGAGGAGTTGGAGGAGGTGGTTCTGGATGACGTCGCGTGCGGCGCCGATGCCGTCGTAGTAGCCCGCGCGGCCGCCGATGCCGATGTCCTCGGCCATCGTGATCTGCACGTGGTCCACGTAGGAGCGGTTCCACAGCGGCTCGAACATCGTGTTGGCGAAACGCAGCGCCAGGATGTTCTGGACCGTCTCCTTGCCCAGGTAGTGGTCGATCCGGAACACCTGTTCCGGGGCGAACACCTCGTGGACGAGCGCGTTCAGTTCACGGGCGCTGGTCAGGTCGTGGCCGAAGGGCTTCTCGATGACGGCCCGTCGCCAGGAGCCCTCGGGGGCGTCGGCGAGACCGTGCTTCTTCAGCTGCCGTACGACCTTGGGGAAGAACTTCGGCGGCACGGAGAGGTAGAAGGCGTAGTTGCCGCTGGTGCCCCGGGCCGCGTCCAGCTCGTCCACGGTGACGGCCAGTTGCTTGAACGCGACGTCGTCGTCGAAGTCGCCGGGGATGAAGCGCATGCCCTCGGCGAGCTGCTGCCAGACCTCCTCGCGGAACGGCGTACGGGCGTGCTCCCGCACCGAGTCGTGCACGACCTGTGCGAAGTCCTGGTCCGCCCAGTCGCGGCGGGCGAAGCCGACGAGCGAGAAGCCCGGCGGCAACAGCCCGCGGTTGGCCAGGTCGTAGACGGCCGGCATCAGCTTCTTGCGGGACAGGTCGCCCGTCACCCCGAAGATCACCAGTCCGGACGGCCCCGCGATGCGCGGCAGCCGCCGGTCGGACGGGTCGCGCAGGGGGTTGGACCACGGGGTGCCGGGTCCGGTCGTGTCCTTGCTCATCGCGCGTCGGCTCCCTTGCCGTTCAGTGCGGTTGCCACGGCCTGCAGCAGTTCGGCCCAGGCCGCCTCGAACTTCGCCACGCCCTCGTCCTCCAGCTGCCGGACGACCGTGTCGTAGGGGATCCCCAGCCGTTCCAGGGCCGTCAGGTCGGCGCGGGCCCGGTCGTAGTGGCCGGTGACGGTGTCGCCGTCGATGCGGCCGTGGCCGGCGACGGCGTCGAGGGTCGCCTCGGGCACGGTGTTGACGGTTCCCGGCGCGACGAGTTCCTCGACGTACAGCGTGTCGCGGTACGCCGGGTCCTTCACGCCGGTGGAAGCCCACAGGGGCCGCTGCTCGTGGGCGCCGGCCGCGGCGAGCGCGGCCCAGCGGTCGCCGGTGAAGAACTCGCGCTGCGCCCGGTACGCCAGCCGGGCGTTGGCGAGCGCGGCCCTGCCCTTCAGCGCCGACGCCTCGTCCGTGCCCAGTTCCGTCAGCCGCCGGTCGACCTCCGTGTCGACGCGGGAGACGAAGAAGGAGGCGACGGAGTGCACGGTGGACAGGTCGATCCCGGCCGCGC
The DNA here is from genome assembly GCF_033792735.1 of Streptomyces sp. PA03-3a. NCBI lineage: Bacteria > Bacillati > Actinomycetota > Actinomycetes > Kitasatosporales > Streptomycetaceae > Streptomyces > Streptomyces sp. PA03-3a. The sequence goes on along the minus strand of NZ_JARAVM010000001.1, from coordinate 439,227 downwards.
GTGCCTTCTCCAGGCCGGCCAGGTAGGCCTCCATGACCTCGCGGTGGCGGTCGAGGGAGAAGATCAGCGTGACGTTCACACTGATGCCGAGAGCGGTCACCTCGGTGATGGCCGGCAGGCCCTCCGTGGTCGCCGGAATCTTGATCATCACGTTGGGGCGGTCGACGAGCCGGGCGAGCCGCCCGGCCTCGGCGACGGTCGCCTCCGTGTGGTGGGCGAGGCGCGGGTCGACCTCGATCGAGACCCGGCCGTCCCGGCCGCCGGTCGCCTCGTACACCGGGCGCAGGACGTCGGCCGCGGCACGGACGTCGGCGGCGGTCATCGTGCGGACGGCTTCGTCCGGGGTGACGCCGCGCGCGGCGAGACCGGCGAGTTCCTCCCGGTAGTCCTCCCCCGAGCCGATGGCGGCCCGGAAGATGGACGGGTTCGTGGTGACGCCCACCACACGTCCCGACATGACGAGCCGGGCCAGGTCGCCGGAGGCGATGCGTCTGCGTGACAGGTCGTCGAGCCAGACCGAGACTCCCTCGGCGGCCAGTCGCTGCAACGGTTCCGCGGTTGCGGTTGCTTCTTCGTTCACTGTGATCATCTTCTTTCTGCGCTCGCATCAACCGCGACGGGCCCCAAACGATTCCCGGCCGCCGGAACCCGGTTTCCGCAGGTCGCGGGGCGTCCCGGCAGGGATGACCGTCCGGGCCACGGGATCGTGACGAAGCGGCGAAGATCACACATCGCCCGGGTGACGGGCGGACCCGCCCGGGCTTCGCAACACCGCCCCGCACGGCGGTCCGTCACCCGCGGCCGGGGTGCCCGGCACCGACGAGGCCGGCGGAGAGGTACTCCTCCTCGGACACCCCCGTACGCGGACCTTCGGCCGCCCACAGCCGCAGCCGCGCGTCGTACAGCCAGTACGCCGCGATCGAGGGAGGAACGTCCATGATGTCGGCTATGTCCTGGTGTTCGAGACCTTCGACGGACGCGAGGTACACGGCGAACCGCTGCTCCTTCGGCAGCGCGAGGAGCGCGGCGCGGACGTCCGCCTCGGGCAGCAGCACGAAGTCGTCCAGCGCCAGGGCGCGCACGGCGTGCGACACTCCGGACTCCGGAGGCAGCACGCACACCTCGGGATGAGGGCCGATGAACGCGGTCGCCAGCAGGTCGTAGAGCCAGGCCCTGTGGTCGACGCCGTCGAGGAGTCGCGGGAACGCGGCGTGCGCCCGCGTGAAGACCTCCAGCACGAGCTCCTCCGCCTCGGCCGGGTCGCCCGTGACGCCGACCGCGGCCCGGTAGACGGGATCCAGGTGGGCGAGCACATCGCGCTCGAAGCGGGCCGCGAACCCGAGCGGGTCGCCGTCAGCGACGGGCGGAACCGGTCCGTCGACGGCCGGCCGGCCCTGCGGGGCGCGCACGCTCCTGCGGTGCCGGCCGCTGCCGGGCCCCGTTCCGCTCCCGCGCCCATACTGCTCGCCGTCGGCGCGCCGGCCCCGGTGCCGGCCACCGCCCGGGCCGGGTCCCGTGTACCGGATTCCGGCGGTGGCCTGGGTGTTCGTCAGCGACTGAGGCATGTGCGTCTCTTTCCGGGATGGTGTGCGGAGTCGGTCCGGCGGTGCGGGCAGGGGTCGCCGGACCGCATGGCCCAGCGCTAATTGCTTCGCGCAGCAAATATATATCCTTCGCGGAGCAAGTAAAGTGGGGGCATGCCAGACCCCACGCACGCGCCGGAATCCACCCCAGGGCCCCCGGATTCACTCCATCCGGACGAAGAGGACCTGATGCGGTCCCTCAGCCGGGTCATCTACGCCCTGCCCCGCGCGCTGGACGCCGACATGGCCCGCGAGCAGCGGCTGCCCCTCATCGAGTACCAGGCACTGATGCACCTCTCGGAGGCTCCGGACCGTCAGCTGCGCATGAGCGACCTCGCCACCGCCTGCGAGAGGTCGCTCAGCGGCATGACGGGCGTGGTGCACCGGCTGGAGGGGCAGGGGTACGTCCGGCGGGTCAAGGGCGCGCGGGACGGCAGGAGCTGGAACGCCGTCCTCACCGACACCGGACTGGCCCGCCTGGAGGAGGCCTGGCCGTCCCATCTCGCCTCCATGCGCCGCCACTTCCTGGACCACCTCGCGGGTCTCGACCTCCGGGCCCTCGGCGCGGCGCTGCGTGCCGTGGCCACCTGACCCGAGGCCACCTCTCCCAAGGCCGCCTTTCCCGAGGCCGCCTTTCCCGAGGTCAGGGCCGCGCCGACGAGCCCCGGCCCGCCCGGTCGCACGGTGCCCCGATCTCGCGCCGCCGCGCCCCGGACGTGCATACTCGGGCCCTGCGGGCGCGCCGGCACCCGCGACGATCGGGAGGTGCGCGATGGTGTCGTCGTCGGGAACGGAATCCCGGAGGGTCACGATCCATGACGTCGCCCGGTCCGCCGGGGTGTCCCGGCAGACCGTGTCCCGGGCGCTGAACGACAAGGACGAGATCGACGGCGCGACCAAGCAGCGCGTCCTCGACGCCGCCCGCGAACTCGGCTACCGGCCGAGCCGCTTCGCCCGCGGCCTGGTCCGGCAGGACACCACCACGATCGGGCTGGTCATCCCCGACCTGCTCAACCCCTTCTTCACCGAGGTGGCCGCGGCCGCGCTGGAGGCGGCCCGGGCGCGCGGCTGGCACGTCGTGGTCTACGACACCGCGGACCGCGCCGAGGAGGAGTTCGGGACCCTTCAGGTGATCGCCTCGCAAGTGGACGCGGTCGTCGGCTACTTCAGCTGCTCCGAGCACGACCTCGAACGCTTCACCCGCGGACTGCCCGTGGTGCTCATCGGCCGTGAGCACCCCACGGGGCGGTTCAGTTCGATCCGCATCGACGGCGAGGAGGGCGTCCACACCGCGGTCGCGCACCTGGTCGCCGCAGGCCACCGGCACATCGGCATGCTCGACCACGACGGCCGCGCCGAGCCGAGCGTGCGGCGCGACTGGTTCGCGACGGCCGCGGCGGCCCACGGGATCGCCCCGGACAGGGTGGTCGGGGCCCAGCAGTCGGCCGACGGCGGGGGGACGGCGCTCAGGAAGCTGCTCGGCACGCACCCCGAGGTCACCGCGGTGTTCACCTTCAACGACATCATCGCGATCGGCGCGCTGCGCGAGGCCCGCCGGCTGGGCAGGAGCGTCCCCGAGGACCTCGCCGTGGTCGGCTTCGACGGCCTGCAGCTCGGCACGCTCGTCGAACCCCCGCTCTCCAGCGTCGCGCTCGACACGCGCCGCCTCGGCGCGCTCGCCATCGACCAGGTCGCACGCCTGCTGACCGGGCTGGAACCGCTCGGCGCCGATGACCTCGTCGTCCGGGCGCAACTGCGGCTGGGCGGTTCCGCTTAACCTCCCGGACCCGTGTGCGCCGCAAACCCTTGACACTTGAAGCCACCGGAGCGCACACTTCCGAACAATTCTCAATCAGCCCGTGAGCGTTCACGTGAACGCTCACGTGAACGCTCACGGGACCAGAACAACCGGTTTTGCCCCTACTTGCGACGGGCGTCCGGTGCTTGCACCGGAACCCGTTGCGCTTGTGTCCCTTCTCAGCAGCACGTCCCGCCTGAGGTGTCAACGTCGACCCGTCTAGCGACCTCGCTAGTCGTCCTCCGGAACGGAAACCATGAGCAGCACAGTCACGCGCATCCGCCTCGCCGCCGTCGCCGCGGCAGCCAGCATCGCCGTACTCGCCGGATGCTCATCGCCGGCTCCTTCGGGTAACAGCGCATCGGCAGACTCCTGCGCCCCCGCGAAGGGCAAAGTCACCCTCCAGTACTGGAACACCGTTCCCGGCATGGACGAAGTCGTCGCGCTGTGGAACAAGAAGAACCCGAACATCCAGGTCGAGACGAAGAACATCTCCAACGACCAGTACGGCACCATCGGCAACGCCCTCAAGGCGGGCAAGGCGCCGGACCTCGCGCAGGTCGGCTACGACGAACTGCCCAACCTGCGCAGCCAGGACGCCTTCACGGACGTCTCCGCCTGCAAGGCGGCCACCGGCGCCAAGTCGGCGTTCGTGCCGTGGACGTGGTCGCAGGCGAGCTTCGGCGACACCGGGGTGTTCGCCATGCCGCAGGACACCGGCCCGATGGCCCTGTACGTGCGCAGCGACCTCTTCAAGAAGCACGGCCTGGAGATCCCCAAGACCTGGGACGAGTACGCGACCGAGGCGCAGAAGCTCCACAAGGCGGACCCGAACCTCAGCATGACGTTCTTCGACCCGAACAACGCGGAGTGGTTCAACGGGCTCCTCTGGCAGAACAGCGCCGAGATGTACTCCTACTCCGGCGACAAGTGGCACGTCACCGTCGAGTCCGAGCAGAGCAAGCAGGTCGCCGACTACTGGCAGAAGCTGATCGACGCCAAGCTGGTGCGGACCGACCTCGCCCACGGCTCGACGCAGATGTACACGGCGTACCAGAAGGACCAGATAGCCACCTACGTCGGCGCCGCCTGGGGCTACAGCATGTTCCGCGACAACCTGCCCAAGCAGGCGGGCAAGTGGTCCATCGTGCCGATGCCGACCTGGGGTACGAACGCGGCGTCCGGCGACTGGGGCGGCTCCACCGTCGCCTTCATGAAGGGCGGCAAGCACCCCTTCGAGTCGGTCAAGTTCAACACCTGGCTGAACACCGACCCGGAGGCGCTGGCGCTGGAGAACAAGCTGGGCGGCCTCTACCCTGCGGCCACGGCCGGTCTGGCGCTCCCCGCGCTCTCCCAGGGTGTGCCGTACTACAACAACGAGAAGATCTTCGACGTCTTCGCCGACTCCTCCACGAAGATCGACACCGGTTTCACCTGGGGCCCGACCCAGAAGACGGTGAACCTGGCGCTGCAGGACGCGATGGCCAAGGCGGCCGCCGGTGACGGCACCGTCGGCGACGCGCTGACGGCCGCCCAGGACGCCGCGCTGAAGTCGATGAAGGACCAGGCGATCCCGGCCGCGGCGGGCGAGTGACCGCGGCATGACCGACCTCGCAACCCGCGCTGCGCGCGTGGTGGCGACCACCGAGGGGCGCCGTCGCCGTCACAACGGCGGCGGCCCCCGGGCGGGCACCATCGCCGCGTTCGTGACCCCGTTCTTCCTGCCGTTCGTCCTCTTCTACCTGGTGCCGATCGGCTACGCGCTCTGGCAGAGCCTGCTCGTGGTGCGCCGCACGGGCGGCCAGTACGGCACCTCGTACACCACCTTCGGCGGCTTCGAGCAGTACGCGCAGGTCTTCCGGAACACCGAGTTCTGGGGCAGCATCGGGCGCATCGGGCTCTTCGGCGTCGTACAGGTGCCGGTGATGCTCTTCGTCGCGCTGGTGATGGCGCTGCTGCTCGACACTCCCCTGCTCAAGCTCAAGTCGTTCTTCCGCATCGCGGCCTTCATGCCGTACGCCGTGCCCGGCGTCATCGCCGCGATCATGTGGTCGTACCTCTACTCGCCGCAGCTCAGCCCGGTGGTCGACCTGCTCAAGGGCGTGGGCCTGCAGCCCGACTTCCTCGGTCCGGGCGCCGTGCTGTGGTCGGCGGCGAACGTGTCGACCTGGCTCTGGACCGGCTACAACATGCTGATCATGTTCTCGGCGCTGCAGTCGATCCCGCAGGAGCTGTACGAGGCCGCCAAGCTCGACGGCGCGAGCAACTGGGCGATCGCCTGGCGGATCAAGGTGCCGATCATCGCCCCTTCCGTCGTCCTCACCACGGTGTTCTCCATCATCGGCACACTGCAGCTGTACGCCGAGCCGGCCGTGCTGCGGCAGATCTCCTCGAACATCTCGAGCACCTTCACCCCGAACATGCTCGCGTACACGGTGGCCTCCGGGAACAACTACCAGCAGGCGGCGGCGATCTCCGTGGTCATCGCCGTCATCACCTTCGTCTTGAGCTTCGGGTTCATGCGACTGACCTCGAAGAAGGCGGGACTGTGAGCGACCGGACCACCAGCACCCACGCCCCCGTCCGCGAGAGCCGGATCAGCCGCACGGCCGCCATGGCGCTGATGTTCCTGCTGGCGGTCTACTTCCTGCTGCCGGTCTACTTCCTGGTCGTCGCGGCGACCAAGCCGCAGGGCGATCTCGCCTCCACCAACGGCCTGGCGTTCTCGCACTTCGACCTGTTCGGCAACCTCGACACCCTCTTCACGCGCAGCGACGGCATCTTCGGGCGCTGGGCGCTGAACAGCGTGCTCTACGCGGTGCTGGGCGCGGCCGTGGGGACCCTGATCTCGGCGCTGTGCGGCTACGCGCTCGCCAAGTTCAGCTTCCGGGGACGGGAGTTCCTCTTCTCCGTCATCCTCGGCGGGATCCTCGTACCCACCACCGCGCTCGCGCTGCCGCTGTTCCTGCTGTTCTCGGCGACCGGGCTCGTCAACACCTGGTTCGCGGTGTTCCTGCCCAGCATCGTCAGCCCGTTCGGCGTCTACCTGGCCCGGATCTTCGCCGCGTCCGCCGTCCCCCAGGAGATCCTGGAGTCGGCGCGCCTCGACGGTGCCGGCGAGTTCCGGACGTTCTTCTCGGTGGCGTTCAAGCTGATGACGCCCTCGCTGGTGACCATCTTCCTGTTCCAGTTCGTCGCGATCTGGAACAACTTCTTCCTGCCGATGGTGATGCTGCAGAAGGAGTCGCTCTTCCCGATCACGCTCGGCCTGTACCAGTGGAACGGCCAGACCGCCCGCGCGCCTCTGCTGCAGGAGTCGGTGATCACCGGCTCGCTGGTCTCGATCGTGCCCGTGATCGTCGTGTTCATCCTCCTCCAGCGGTTCTGGCGCACCGGACTGGCCGCCGGCTCGCTGCGCTAGCCCCGCGCTTTGCCTCCACCCCTTCTCGGTTCTCCCCTTCCCCGCCGCCCCACCTGCACAGAAGGTCCCGTTCCCATGCCCAAATCCGCCGTCTTCGTGCCCCACTTCCACTGGGACCGGGAATGGTACGAGCCCTTCCAGGTCTTCCGGCACCGGCTCGTCACCGCCCTCGACACCGTGCTGGAGACGGCCGAGACGAACCCGGACTTCCGCTTCACCGTCGACGGGCAGATGGCCGCGCTCGAGGACTACCTGGAGATGCGGCCGGAGAACCGCGAACGCGTCACGGCCCTGGTCGCCGAGGGCCGGCTCGCGATCGGGCCGTGGCTGATCCTGCTCGACGAGTTCCTCTGCTCGGGCGAGACGATCGTCCGCAACCTGCAGATGGGCTGGGCGGCCGCGGCCGAGCTGGGCGGCTCCATGCCCATCGGCTACCTGCCGGACATGTTCGGCCACGTCGCCCAGATGCCGCAGATCCTGGCGCGCGCGGGCATCGAGCACGCGGCGCTGTGGCGCGGGGTGCCCGGCTCCGTCGACGGCCACGCCTTCCGCTGGCGCGCACCGGACGGCTCGGAGGTGCGCACCGAGTTCCTCTTCGACGGCTACGACAACGGTCTCGACGTGCTGCTGGTCCCCGATCAGATCGCCCGCGCGCTCGGCGAGTACGCGGAGATGACGGCCGGGCGGTGGGGCGGCGACCCGGTGCTCGCGATGGCGGGCACCGACCACAACGCACCGGACCCGCGGCTGGCCGAGTGGCTGCGGCAGGCCTCGGGCGAGGACGGCGCCATCACCATCGCCACGCTCGACGAGTACATTCGCGAGCACGTGCGCGACGAGGTCCCGGCGGTCGTCACCGGCGAACTGCGCAGCCATGTGCGCGGCAACATCCTGCCGGGCGTGCTCTCGGTGCGGCGCGGGCTCAAGCGCCGGATGGCCGTCGCCGAGCGCACCGTCGACCATGCCGAGCGGATGAACGCGCTGTGGTCGGCACGTGACGACTCGCCGTTCCTCTCCCTCGCCTGGCACAAGATCATCGAGTCGAGCGCCCACGACTCGGTCGTCGGCTCCGGCACGGACGAGACCGCCGACCAGGTCGAGGCGCGGCTCGCCGAGGCCGCGCACGCCGCACGCGCCGTCCGGGACGCGGCGCTGGCCGGTCCGGCCGCCCGCGTGCCCGCCGACGGCCACCTCGTCGCCAACCCGCTGGCCACCCCCCGCACGACGCTGGTCGAGGTCGACGTCATGGCCCCGCCCGAGGGGTCCGTCCTGGTCGTGACCGCGGCCGACGGCTCCGAGCACCCCGTGCAGCTGGTCGCGCAGGCGCCGACCGTGCTCAGCGACGAGCGCATGGACGCCTCGCAGCTCGAACGCGTACTGCGCCGCATCCACCGCCGTGAGTTGTTCGGCCGGCAGATCGACCACTACGAGCTCACCGCGGGGTCGCTCGTCTTCCACCTCGCCGAGGTGCCCTCCAGCGGTCCGTTCGACCTGCTGATCCTGCGCCGCGAGGTCGCCGCCGCGGCCGCCGCGCACCCGGGCGGGTGGCGGGTGCTGACGCTGGAGGAGGCACGGGCGACCGCGCTGGTGCCGGTCTCCGTCCCCGCCTCCGGGCTCGCGAGCTTCACGGTGGCACCGGCCGCGCGGACGGCCGCGCCAGGCATGGCGTTCGCGCCGGCGACGGCGACGGCCGGGGCGCTGTCGAACGGGCTGGTCGAGGTCGTGATCGCCCCCGACGGCACCCTGGAAGTCACCGGGGCGGACGGCACCGTGTTGCGGGGGGTCGGTCGTCTCGTCGACGGCGGTGACCGCGGCGACAGCTACAACTACGGCCCGCCGGCGCACGATCTGCTCGTCTCGGAACCGACGGAGGTCGGCGTCGAGCTCCTCGAGAACGGCCCCCTGCGGTCGAGGGTGCGCATCAGCCGTGTGTACGCGTGGCCCGCCGCGCTCTCCCCCGACCGCGACGTACGCGCCGGCCGGACCGTGCCGACCCCGGTCGAGACCCTGGTGGAACTGCAGGCGGGCGAGCCGTTCGTGCGCGTCACGACCTCGTTCCTGAACCAGGCCGCCGACCACCGGCTGCGCTTCCACGTCCCGCTCCCCCGGCCGGCGGCCGTCTCGGCGTCGGCCGGGCAGCTCGCCGTCACCGAGCGCGGGCTCACCGCCGAGGGCGGCTGGGGCGAGTACCCGATCCCGACCTTCCCCGCGAGCACCTTCGTCTCGGCCGGAGCGGCCACCGTGCTGCTCGACCACGCCACCGAGTACGAGCTCACCGGCGAGGGCGCCGAACTCGCCGTCACCCTGCTGCGCGCGATCGGCTCGATCAGCGTCAACATCCATCCGCTGCGCGACGAGCCGGCGGCGAGCGAGATCCCCGCGCCGGGGGCTCAGGACCTCGGGGTGCGCATCGAGAACCGTTTCGCCGTCGTGCCCTCGGCGGGCGGCTGGCAGGACGCGGACGCGGTCGCGCTGGCCGAGGAGTTCCGCAACGACGTGCTGGTCACCCGCGGCACCGCGCCCGCCGGGGGGCCGCTGCCCGCCGACACGGCCGGCGTGCGGGTCGACGGCGCGGACGTGTTCGTCTCGGCCGTGCGCCGCGTCACCGGTGACGGCCTCGGCGCCGGCACCGAGGTGCGGCTGGTGGCGATGAGCGGCACGGGCGCCACTGCCCGCGTCACCGGCGCCTTCACCCGGGTGACCACGGTCGACCTGCTCGGCCGGCCGCTGGCCGCCGAACCCGCGGAGGGCGGCCTCGAACTCGCCCTCGGCCCGTGGGAGATCCGGACGATCGTGCTCCGGTAGCGGTCGCGGACCCGCCCGCGACCCCACCCCGGATCCCCCCTCCGCTACCAAGAAAGAGTTGTGACCTCTTGCCCTCCCAGCTCTCCGCGTATGTTTCGGACACCACCCCAGGGCGTGGCGCGCTGCGCCCGGCGCGGTCGTGGCTGCACTCCGACGCCCCCTCCCACTCCCTCAACGGGCACTGGCGGTTCCGGCTGTCGCCCACGGCGACGGCGGCGGAGGACTTCGCGGCCGAAGGATTCGACGACGGCGGCTGGGACGGCATCCCGGTGCCCTCCCACTGGGTGCTCCAGGGCGACGGGGCCTACGGCCGGCCGATCTACACCAACATCCAGTACCCCTTCCCCGTCGACCCGCCCCACGTACCGGACGAGAACCCGACCGGCGACTACCGCCGCCACTTCGACCTCCCCTCCGACTGGTCACAGGCCGAACGGGTCGTGCTGCGGTTCGACGGGGTCGAGTCACTGTTCAAGGTCTGGGTGAACGGCGACGAGATCGGCAGCGCCTCCGGCAGCCGGCTCGCCCACGAGTTCGACGTGACCTCCTCGGTGCGCCCGGGCGACAACGTCGTCGCGGTGCGGGTGCACCAGTGGTCGGCGGCGAGCTACCTCGAGGACCAGGACCAGTGGTGGCTGCCGGGCATCTTCCGCGACGTCACCCTGATCGCGCGGCCGGCCGGAGGCGTCGAGGACGTCTGGCTGCGCACCGGGTTCGAGCGGGGGCGCGGGCGGATCGACCCGGAGGTCACCGCGCAGGCGGCGGCCTTCCCCATCACCCTCCGCATCCCCGAACTCGGCGTCGAGCGCGTCTGGGAATCCGCCGCCGAGGTGGCCCCGTTCGAGGTCGGCGGCGTCGAGCCCTGGTCGGCCGAAGTGCCGCGGCTGTACGAGGTCACCGTGGCCTCGGCCGCGGAGACCGTCACCGTGCGGACCGGCTTCCGCACGGTCGAGATCCGCGGCGACCGGTTCCTCGTCAACGGCCGGCGCGTCGTCTTCCACGGGATGAACCGTCACGAGACCCACCCCGAACGCGGCCGTGTCTTCGACGAGCAGCACGCGCGCGAGGACCTGGCCCTGATGAAGCGGTTCAACGTCAACGCGATCCGCACCAGCCACTACCCGCCGCACCCGCGGCTGCTCGACCTCGCCGACGAACTCGGCTTCTGGGTCGTCCTCGAGTGCGACCTGGAGACGCACGGCTTCGACAAGGACGGCAGCTGGGCCGGCAACCCCAGCGACGACCCGGCGTGGCGCGAGGCGTACCTGGACCGTGTCCGGCGCACCGTGGAACGGGACAAGAACCACCCCAGCATCGTGATGTGGTCGCTCGGCAACGAGGCGGGGACGGGCGGCAACCTCGCCGCGATGTCGGCGTGGGTGCACGCCCGCGACGCGGGGCGCCCCGTGCACTACGAGGGCGACCACGCCGGCGCGTACACGGACGTCTACTCGCGCATGTACGCGTCGGTGGCGGAGACCGAGCAGATCGGGACGGACGGCTCACGCACACCGCTGCAGGGCTGCACCCCCTCGCAGGGTGCGCGACAGCGAACCAAGCCGTTCCTGCTGTGCGAGTACGCCCACGCGATGGGCAACGGGCCCGGTGCGCTCGACCAGTACGAGGAGCTGGTGCACCGGCACCCGCGCCTGCACGGCGGGTTCGTCTGGGAGTGGCGCGACCACGGCATCCGGGCGACGGCCCCGGACGGCACGCCCTACTACGCGTACGGCGGCGACTTCGGGGAGGTCGTGCACGACGGCAACTTCGTGATGGACGGGATGGTGCTCAGCGACGGCGTCCCGACCCCCGGTCTCCATGAGTTCAAGGCGGTCGCGCAGCCCCTTCGCCTCACCTTCCACGACGGTGACGACGGGACGGTGGAAGTCGCCAATCTGCGGCACTCGGCGGACACCTCCGACCTGCGCTTCCGCTGGCGCGTCGAGCACGACGGCAGGCCCGTGGACTCCGGGGAGCTGGAGGTGCCCGTCGTCGCGGCCGGCGGGTCGGCGCGCGTGCCGCTGCCGCGGATCGAGGTGTCCGGGGAGTCGGAGACATGGCTCACCGTGGACGCGGTCCTGGCCGCCGGCACCGCGTGGGCGGACGAGGGGCATGTGGTCGCGACCGCCCAGCTGGACCGTTCGGCGCGGCGTACCGTGCCCGCCGTCCGGCCTCCGGCCGACTGGCGGCAAAGCGACGGGACGCTGACGCTCGGCGTCGCCGAGTTCACCGGAGGGGCCCTCGTACGGCTCGCCGGCCGCCCGGTGGCGGGCCCTCGCCTGGAGCTGTTCCGTGCCCCGACCGACAACGACGAGGGCACCTCGGGGGTGGCCGAGGAGAGCGACGCCCACGTCCCCGGGGTCTCCAACGCCGAACTGTGGCGGCGCGACGGCCTGGACCGGCTGACCTCGCGGCTGCTGTCGGTGGAGACCGCCGCGGACGCCCTGCGGACCGTCGCCAGGGTCTCCGCGGCGGACTCCGCGTCGTCGGTGACCGTCGAGACGGTCTGGTCCCTGGAGGGCGACGAGCTCGAACTGCGTGTGGAGATCGAGCCGTCGGTCGGCTGGACGACGGTGTGGCCGCGCATCGGCGTCCGCTTCGACCTCCCCGACGGCGCCGCTCCGGTCGACGGCGCCGAGTGGTTCGGCCTCGGACCGCACGAGTCCTACCCCGACAGCCTTCGCGCGGCGCGCACCGGCCGGTTCTCCGCCGGTGTCGACGAGCTCTCGGTCGACTACGCGCGCCCCCAGGAGACCGGGCACCGCTCGAGGTGGCGTGAACTGGAGCTGACCAGTGGCGGAACCGCGGTGCTGCGCCTCGCGGCCGTCCCGGACGTCCAGGGCCGCCTGCCCGGCTTCACGCTCAGCCGTCACACGCCGCAGCAGATCGCCCGGGCGGCGCACCCGTTCGAGCTCCCGGAGTCGTCGACCAGCCACCTCTTCGTCGACGCGGCCCAGCACGGCCTCGGCTCCCGGGCGTGCGGGCCCGACGTGTGGCCGGAGTTCGCGCTCCGCCCGCAGGCCCGCACGATCAGGCTCCGGATCACGGCGGTCTGAGGCGGCCTGGCAGAAGGCCGCGGTGAGCGGCCTTCTGCCGGGGTGGTGGCATGCCGTACATGGTGCCGTACATGGTGCTGATGTAGGCCGACCCGGCGGCGACCGAGGCGATGACCGCCGAGGAGCGCGCCGAGGTGTTCCGCAGACACGTCCGGCTCCACAGCAACCTCGCGGGCACCGGCGAGATGCTGAACGGCGCCGGACTCGCCCTCCCCAGGGACACCACGACGATCCGGCTGCACCGGGACGGCACGACGACGGCGGACGGACCGCTCACGGGGGCGACGGAGCAGCTGACCGCCTCCTACGTGGTCGACTGCGCCACCCCGGAACGCGCGCTGGAGATCGCCGGGCGCGTATGAGGCGGATGCCCACGGTTCAGCCCGGTCCGCAGTGGTCGAGTGCGGCACGAACCCGGCGGAGCCCCTCCGCTCTCCAGTGGTCCCGGTCGGGCATCCGGTCGTCCCGCCGCCAGCGCCAGGCCGAGAACATCGCCCAGTTCAGGGCGCGGCACCGGTGGAGCAGTTCGAGGTCGGCCCCCGCGTAGTGCTCCGCCACTTCTTCGGGCGCATGGGCGAGATCGAACTCGACCGGCCCGCGGCAGCACGTGGCGAGGTCCACGAAGAGCGGGCCCCTCCTTGTGTTGAGGAGATTGCCCGGATGAGGCTCGCCGTGCAGCAGTTGCTCGCCGGCCCTGTCGACGCCGACCGCCGCGCTCAGACCGGCCAGCGTGCCGCGAAGGAGTTCCCGGTCGGCGCCGGACAGCTCGGGGGATCGCTCCCGGTCGCTGACTTCTCCCAGTGCCGCGGCGACTCGGTCGGTGACATGCGGCGCGTCCAGGTCGATCCGGCGCAGGGCCGCATGGTGCCGCAGCAACGCGTCCGCGTAGTCGGCCGGAGCGATCGGCGATCCGACGGGTTCGTAGTACGTCCAGAGCGAGACGGCGAAGGCGTCACGCACATGGACGCGGGGCTCGACCCTGAGGTCGAGCCCGGCCACGGGAGCGTCGACGTCGGCGAGGAGGCGGGCGACCTCTACTTCGAACTCGGAATCGGCCAGATGCCCCGAGGGGGCGACCCTGGCCAGAACACCGCAGGGGACGAGGCGCAGCGCGACGCGGTCCGAGTCGTGGACGACGGCCACGTCGTCGACCTGCAGGCCCAGCTCCGAAGCGGTCGACCGTGCCGCCTGGACCGCGCGGCGGAGTCGCGACGGCTCCATGACGTCCTCCCTCGTGATTCGGCACCTCGCAGTCACGCCTGGGGCGATCGAGCGGTCCTGAGGAAGGCCGGGTGTCACATCGAGTCCTTCGATCCCGCCGAGCCGGCGCTGACAGTGCCCTCCTGGGAATCTCGCGTCCCGGCAGGACATCCTTTCCACCTCGGCCGGGCGCGGCAACGCAGTTTCTGACCGGCCCGGAGCCGCCCGGCGGAAGACGGCGCGGGTGTTCGGCGCGGTCCACCCGGCGGGCAGGAAGTCGAAGGCGAAGGTGAGGGTGTCCCCGGAACGCAGCGGGACGGGCTGGACGTCCCCGGCGACATCGGCGTCGTCGGCTTCGGCGACGTGCCCGTCACCCGGGCGGGACCGTCCCTGCCGGGGCCACCGACGTCGCCTGCACCGGCAGCGGCAACCTCAACAACCGGGACCGCGAGATCGTGGACGGCCCCCGCCCTCACCACCGTCCGCCAGCCGCTGCAGGCCATGGCCGCGATGGCGGCACGGACGCTGCTGCGGCTGGTCGACGGCGAGGAGGCCGACCTGCCGGGGATGGAGCTCACGACGCGACTGGTCGTCCGGGTCAGCACGGCGCCGGTGCCGACGGAGGTCACGGGAGGTGACGGGGCGGGCCCGGTCCGTCACCGCCCGCCCGCCGGAATCCGCAGGTCAGACCCCATGGGTGAAATGTGTAATATAACCGATTTGGGTGAATACTGGACTAATGGACGTGATGTTTGAACCTTCGGTGTACCCCCCGCTCGCACTCGGCTTCTTCGGCCTCGCGACCGGCTATCTGATCTGGGGCTCCCAGGAACTGTTCGGCTGGCCCGAGAGGGACGAGAAGGTCGACCGGGCGATGGGCGTCTGGGGCATCTGGCTGCCGGGCCTCTGCCAGCTCCTGGCCGGCGTCATCCTCTTCGTGGGCCTCACCTGGTTCGAGGTCTTCAAGGAGCCGCCGCTCTACATGGCCGCCCTGGCCTTCACGGCGTACGGCATTCACTGGTTCGCACTCGGCTGGGACCGCTACCGCGGCAACGACGCACGCGTCAACGCCGGTGTCGGTGTGGCCTACATGGTCCTCTCGGCCCTCGGCGCGACGGTGTTCTTCGCCGTCGACGACTGGCCCGTGGGACTGGTCTTCATCGGCCTCTTCGCCGTCTACCTCAGCAAGTTCGTCATGTCGGTCGGCGTGCCCGTCGCCGAGCGCGTGATGGGGCTGTTCCGCCTGCTGACCGCCGCCTGGCTGCTCTACCTGACCTTCGCCGTGGTGGTCAACTTCACCCTGTCCTACAACTGGCCGACCTAGCCCTCGCGAAGCGTCAGGCCTCGACCGGGCCCAGCCGGAACAGGCTCTCGGCGGTCTCGAGGACGGTCGTCCGAACGGAGCGCGGCTCCCAGCCCAGCACCGCGCGCGCCTTGTCCGTGCGCAGCACCGGCATCTCGCCCAGGGGCTCGCCGCCTCCCGCAGCGCCGGGTCGGTGCGAGCGCCCTCCCGCACCTCTTCCGGGGTCAGCTCCCGCGCCGGCACCTTCGCGGCGCGCTCGCCCAGGCCCTCCGCGAGGACGCGGGCCCTCCGCGGGAAGCTCGTCGGCGTGCCGCTGCCGACGAGGAACCGCTCGCCCGCGGCGGCCGGTTCCGTCATGGCCCGCAGAGGGGCCTGCGCCACGTCACGCACGTCGGCCACGTCAAAGTACTGCGGCAGGACCACCGGAAGGGCTCCCTCCCAGCATCGCCTTCACCAGCGCCACGAGGCGGAGAGGTGCGTGCCCATTACGGGGCCGGAGATCCCCGGAAGATTGATCACGGCCAGTTCGAGGCCCCCTCCCTCAGCCGCCACGAAGTCCCAGGCGGCGCGCTCGGCGACCGCCTTGGACCTGATGTAGGGCGTCAGGTCGTCCGCGGGGTCGGTCCAGTCGCTCTCGTCGTACGCGCCGCCGCCCGTGCGGCTGCAGCCGACGGCGGCGAAGGAGGAGGAGGTCAGCACCACGCGCCGGACGCCGTGGTCACGCGCCGCCCGCGGCACCCGCAGTGCGCCGGGCCGATGAGGCCGATCTTCTCGTAGTAGCGCGGTGTCGGCTCGGAGAGGCCGCTGCGTCGCGACACTTCCTGGATCGACACCCGCGGGCGTCTGTCATTGCCACGTCCTCAGTCTCCGGAACGTCAAGCGCTTGAGGTCAAGCGTGGGGTGCGCACGCGGCCGAGGTCACTTCGCCGCGGTACCGGCGCGTCGTCCGCCGCGGTGCTCCGGATGCCTCCGGGGGACCTCACCCCCGAGACAACTTAGTGTAGCCTTACCTAAACTCCAGACATGGGGTGCTGGTCGCCGTCGGCTTGGTACCGGAGGGTTCGCGGGGTGGGAACGAAGGCACCGTCGGGGCGGGATGTACTGCTGCGGACGGTCAGGGGCCGGCGGAGGGACGTCGCCGTGGGCGCCGTGCTCGGCGCCGGCCATCAGTTCGGGGAGGCTCTCGTCCCCGTCATCATCGGCGTCGTCATCGACCGGGCCGTCTCCGACGGCGACGGGCGCGCCCTCTTCGGCTGGCTCGCCGTGCTGGCCGTGGTGTACGTGGGGCTCTCCCTCAGCTTCCGCTTCGGCGCCCGCGCCGGCGAACGCGCCGCCGAACAGGCCGCGCACGACCTGCGGATCGCCCTCGTACGACGGGTCCTCGACCCCGGCGGCGGCGCCGAACGCGGCCACCTGCCCGGCGAGTTGGCGAACATCGCCACCGAGGACGCCAAACGGGCCGGCGCCGTCAACATGGCCGTCATGACGGGGATCTCCGCCCTGACCGGACTCCTGGTCAGCGCCGTGGCACTGCTGCGCATCTCCGTGCCGCTCGGTCTGGTCGTCCTCCTCGGCACACCGCTGCTGCTCTGGCTCGGGCACCTGCTGAGCAAGCCCCTTGAGCGGCGCAGCGAGGCCGAGCAGGAGGGGGCCGCGTACGCCTCCGGGATCGCCGCCGACCTGGTGGCCGGACTGCGGGTGCTCAAGGGCATCGGCGCGCAGGCCGCCGCCGTCGAGCGGTACCGGCGCACCAGCCGCGCCTCGCTCGGCGCGACGGTGCGGGCGGCGCGCGCCGAGGCCTGGCAGAGCGGAGTGGTGCTCACCCTCACCGGCGTCTTCATCGCGCTGGTCGCGCTGGTGGGCGGACGGCTCGCCACGGCCGGCGACATCACGCTGGGTCAGCTCGTCTCGGCGGTCGGCCTGGCGCTGTTCCTCCTGGGCCCGCTGGAGGTCTTCGCCTGGGTCAACGCCGAGTTCGCCCAGGGCCGGGCCTCCGCGGGTCGCATCGCGGCCGTGCTCTCCGCGGAACCCGACGTGCTGCCCGGTGGACGCGCCCTGCCGGAACCGGTGCTCGGCGGCCTGCGGCTGCGCGGCGTCACCCTCGGCGCGCTGCGCGACGCCGACCTCGACGTACGGCCCGGCGAACTGCTCGGCGTGGCCAGCACCGACCCGGCCGCCGCGCAGGCGCTGCTCGCCTGCCTCGGCCGCGCCACGGACCCGGAGGCCGGCGTCGTCGAACTGGACGGCGTGCCCCTGCCGGAGCTGGACCCCGCGCGGCTGCGCACCGCGGTCCTCGTCGCGGCGCACGACGCGGACCTGTTCGAGGGCACCCTCGCCGACAACCTGGGCGGCGCCGGGGCCTGCGACCGCGCGCTGGCCGCCGCCTGCGCCGACGAGGTCGCCCGGGCCCTGCCTCAGGGCACCGCCACCGAGGTCACCGAGGGCGGCCGCTCACTCTCCGGCGGCCAGCGCCAGCGCGTCGCGCTCGCCCGCGCCCTCGTCGCCGACCGCCCGGTGCTCGTCGTCCACGACCCCACCACGGCGGTCGACGCGGTCACCGAGGCCCGCATCGCCTGGGGCCTGCGCGAGCACCGCCGGGGCCGTACGACGCTGCTGGTCACCAACAGCCCGGCCCTGCTGTCCGTGGCCGACCGCGTCGTCCTGCTCGGCGGCGGCCGGGTGGCCGCCGACGGCGCGCACGGCGACCTCGTGCACGGAGACCCGACCTACCGGACGGCGGTACTGGCATGACGACGGCATCGGGATCCGCGGCGCGCGAGCTGCTGCCCACCGCGACGCCCGCGCGGACGCGCGCCGCGGTGCGCGAACTCCTGCGTCCGCACCGGGCGGCGGCCGTGGGCGGGGCCGTGGTGATGGTGGTGGCGACCACGGTGGGGCTGCTGACACAGCCGCTGCTGGGGCACATCGTCGACCTGGTCACCGACCGGCGCCCGGCGGGGGCGCTGACGCTTCCCGTGGTGCTGCTGGTGCTGGTCGCGGTGGCGCAGGGCGTGGCCACGGCCCTCGGCATGTCGCTGGTGTCGCGGCTGGGCGAGACCGTGCTCGCCGAACTGCGCGAGCGCTTCGTCGAGCGGGCGCTGTCCCTGCCGCTGGAGCGGCTGGAGCGGGCCGGGTCCGGCGACCTCAACTCCCGGGTGACACGGGACGTGTCACGCGTGGCGGAGGCGGTGCGCAGCGCGCTGCCGGAACTCGTGCGGTCGGGGCTGGCCATCGTGCTGACGCTGGCCGCCCTCGCGGTGCTGGACTGGCGGTTCCTGCTGGCGGCGCTGCTCGCGCTGCCGGTGCAGGCGCACACCGCGCGCTGGTACGTCCGCAACGCCACCCCGCTGTACGCGAAGGAGCGCGTCGCCACCGGGGCCCAGCAGCAGCAGCTGCTCGACACGATCGGCGGGGCGGCGACGGTGCGGGCCTACCGTGCCGAGGCCGCGCACACCGAGCGGGTCACCGAACGCTCTGGCGCCGCCGTGGACCTGACGCTGCGCGGGGTACAGCTGGTGCTGCGCTTCTACAGCCGGCTGCACGTGGCCGAGTACACCGGGCTGGCCGCCGTGCTGGTCACCGGTTTCCTGCTGGTGCGCGGCGGTTCCGCGTCGATCGGCACGGCGACGGCGGCGGCCCTGTACTTCCACAGTCTGTTCGGCCCGGTGAACACCGCGCTGGTGCTGCTGGACGACGCCCAGTCCGCGACGGCCGCCCTGGCCCGGCTGGTCGGGGTCGTCGACGAACCCGCACCCGCCGCCGCGGATGACGCACGGCAGCAGGAGGTCCCCGGCGTTCCGGGCGTCACCGTGGAGGGCGTCGGCCACGCCTACGTCCCGGGGCGGCCGGTGCTCAGTGACGTGGACCTGGTGCTCCGGCCCAAGGAGAAGGTCGCCCTCGTCGGTGCCAGCGGCGCCGGCAAGACCACGCTCGCCAAGATCGTCGTCGGCATCCACCGGCCGTCGTCGGGCCGGGTCGAGGTCGGCGGCGGCGAACCCGCGGAGACCGGGCGCACGGTCGCGCTGGTCACGCAGGAGGTGCACGTCTTCTCCGGCCCGCTCGCCGACGACCTGCGCCTGGCCCGCCCGGACGCCACGGACGAGGAACTGCGCGAGGCCCTGGAACGGGTGGGCGCGCTCGGGTGGGCGCAGGCGCTGCCCGAGGGCCTGGACACCGTCGTCGGCGACGGCGGTCACCGGCTGACCGCGGACCGCTCGCAGCAACTCGCCCTCGCCCGCCTGGTGCTGGCCGACCCGCCGGTCGCCGTCCTCGACGAGGCGACGGCGGAGGCCGGCAGTTCCGGCGCCGGGCGGCTGGAGGAGGCCGCCGAACGCGCGCTGGAGGGCCGTACGGCGCTGGTCGTCGCGCACCGGCTCAGCCAGGCCGCCGCCGCCGACCGGGTGGTGGTGATGGAGGAGGGCCGCATCGCCGAGAGCGGCACCCACGACGAACTGCGCGCCGCAGGGGGGCCGTACGCCGCCCTGTGGCAGGCGTGGGCGGAGCACCGCAGCACCCCCCGGCCGTAGCCGGCCGCCGCCACCCACAGACCTGTCCACAACCGAAACGAACAGAAGGATCACGCGATGCCCCGCGCCACCAGAGCCACCCGGATCACCGGACTGCTCGCCTCCGTGCTGATACTCGTCGGCGCGGCAGCCGCCTGCGGCTCCTTCGACTCCGCCTCCGACGAGGCCGAGTCGGGCTCCGGCTCCGGCTCCAGCAAGGCGCCGGCGAGCAGCGCCTTCCCCGTCACGATCCCCAACAAGTACGGCAGCACCACGATCAAGTCCGAGCCCAAGCGCGTGGTCACCGTGGGCCTCACCGACCAGGACGCCGTCCTCGCGCTCGGCACCGTCCCGGTCGGCACCACCGAGTGGATCGGCGGCTACAAGGGCGCCGTCGGCCCCTGGGCCCAGGACAAGCTGGGCTCCGCCGCCGCGCCGACCGTCCTGAAGGACACCGGCACCGGGCCGCAGGTCGAGAAGATCGCCGCGCTCAAGCCCGATCTGATCCTCGCCCTGTACTCGGGCCTGACCAAGGCGCAGTACGACACGCTGTCGAAGTTCGCCCCGGTCGTGGCCCAGCCCAAGGAGTTCAACGACTACGGCATCCCGTGGCAGCAGCAGACGCAGACCATCGGCAAGGCGCTGGGCAGGTCCGGGGAGGCCGCCAAGCTCGTCGAGGGCGTCGAGGCGAAGTTCGCCGAGGCCAAGAAGGCGCACCCCGACTTCGCCGGCTCCACCGCGGTGATGGCCACCCCGTACGAGGGCACCTTCGTCTACGGCAGCCAGGACGCGCGTTCGCGGCTGCTGTCCGACCTCGGGCTGAAGCTTCCGGCGGACCTGGACAAGGTGATCGGCGACCAGTTCGGCGCCAACATCAGCAAGGAGCGCACCGACCTGCTGGACCAGGGCGTCGCCGTGTGGATCGTGCCGGACACCACCGGGGCCGTCGCCAAGCTGCACAAGGACAAGCTGTACGCCGACCTGAAGGTCGTGAAGGAGGGCCGCGAGGTCTTCGTCCAGGAGACCGGCGACTACGGCAACGCGGTCTCCCTGTCGACGGTGCTGAGCATCCCCTATGTCCTGGACCGCCTCGTCCCGCAGCTGGCCGCCGCGGTGGACGGCGACCCGGCGACGAAGGTGGAGCAGCCCGCGTCCTGAGTGTCCGCCGGCGCGACGCTCCGTACCGCGCCGCAGGACCGCGAAACGCCCCGACGGGCGGTGTGTGCCCAGGCACGCACCGCCCGCCGGTCTTTGTGCCCTGACACCCTCGGGGGACCCCCGAACTGCTCGACCTGCCGTCTGCCGCACCCCTCGGAGTCGGCGGCGTCCCTTCGTAGCGACCACCGTTCCCTTGCGCCCCGGCGATCAGCTTGTCCTCTACACGGACGGCCAGCTGGTGCCCCGGTCCCAGTCGATGTGCTCTCGAGTGCCGACGACCTGGAGCCCAGCCCGCTCGTGCACGCCCAGGTGCGATCGCTCTCATCGGCGGGGTTGAACACGGCTCGGAGCATGCTTTAGCATCATTGTCTAAAGGTGGAATATGAGTCCAGCATGGAGGAGGGCGGACCATGGAGCATCCCGTGGCTGAGGGGCCGGAGGACGACCGCAGGGGTCCCGTGGCCGTTGCTGCGACCGAGGGCGATGAGCACCTCGTCCGCGAGGCGGAGAAGATCGCCGTGGCCTTGGGCCGCATGTTTCCCGGGCTGTGTGAGGTGGTACTGCACGACCTGCGAGACCCGCAGCAGGCGATTCGGGTGATCGAGAACAACCTTTCCGGCCGGGAGGTCGGGGATTCGGCCACGGAGCTGGGACTGGCCCGCATCGCGGATCCGCAGTACCCGAGCGTGATCCAGAACTACCCCAACCAGTTTCCCGACGGTCGGCCGGTGAAGAGCACGTCGATCGGCATCAAGAACGCCGCGGGCCAGTACATCGCGGCCCTGTGCCTGAACCTTGACGTGTCCGTCCTGTCGCCGGTGACGCTGACGTTGTCGAACCTCGTGGCCACCGATGTGGAGCACCGCGAGCACCCGCTGGAGAATTTGCGGGACCGCAACGTGCGCGAGCTGCGCCGAACTGTGGAGGCGCTGGCCGCGGAGCGCGGTGCCACCCCCCGGTCGCTGAGTCGGGACGACAAAAAGGCACTCGTGCGGCAGCTGCAGGGCGAGGGCTACTTCGAGGGGCGCGACGCCGCGCAGACCATCGCGGACCTGCTGGGCGTGTCCCGGGCGACGGTCTACAACTACGCCAAGTAAAGAGGCAGTACATGACCGACACCGGACCGGCCGCACACCCCGCACCTGCTTCTCCGCCCGGTTCCGGCCCGCCGTCGGACGCAGGCCGTGGCCTGCTGTTCATCCCGGAGGAACAGACCGTTGCGCTCGTGGACGAGGAGCTGGCTCTGGAAGCGGCACGCGCGGCCTTCGCCGCGACGGCGCAGGGCGTGGTCTTCCCTTCTGTGGCCGTGCACGGCTCCGATCCGCGCAACCGGTTCACGCTCAAGCCGTCCGCGTCCGCGACGCATGCCGGGGTGAAGATCGGCACCTACTGGCCGGACAACCTGGAACGAGGGCTGCCGCGACACCACTCCACTGTGCTGCTGCTCGACCAGAGGATCGGCCGGATCGCCGCCGTCCTGGAGCTCGGTGCCGCGAACGCCTACCGGACCGCCGCGGCCGACGCGCTCGCCGTCGACCTGCTCGCCCCCACCGGCGCCGCCACCCTTGCGGTCTTCGGCACCGGCCATCAGGCCGCCTATGAGGCGCGGGCCGTCGCCCGGGTCCGGCCGATCGGCGAGATCCTGATCGTGGGACGCGACAAGGCCCGTGCTGCGCCCGTGGCTGCCGCACTGACCGCAGAGGGACACACAGCACGTGCGGCCGGTGCCGAGGAAGCCTGCGCGAGGGCCGACGTGATCGTCACCGCCACCACGGCACGGGCCGAAGACCCGCCCCTGTTCGAAGCCGAGTGGGTCCGTCCCGGCACGCACCTGTCCTGCATGGGAGCCGACGCCCCCGGAAAGCGGGAGCTGCCGCCCGCCCTGTTCGCCCGCGCACGGGTCTTCTGCGACCTGCCCGAGCAGGCACGCCGCATGGGGGAAAGCCAGCACGCACCCGAGGACACCGTCCTCGTCCCCCTCGGCGAAGTCCTCACCCAGCGCGCCCAAGGACGCACCGACCACCGTGACATCACGGTCTTCGACAGTTCCGGGATCGGACTGCAAGACCTCTACCTGGCTCTCGCCCTCCTGAAGAAGATGGACATCTCCCTGTGACCACCACCCCCGCCCCCGCCGCACAGACCCTGATGGATCCGGACACCCCGTTCGCCGTTGTCGACGTGCACAAGAGCCTGCGCAACATCGAACGCCTGCGGGCCAGGGCCGGCCGGCTCGGGGTCACCCTGCGCCCGCACATGAAGACAGCCAAGAGCCTCGACGTCGCCGCGCTCCTGAACGACGGCAACACGTGTCCCATCACCGTCTCCACCCTCGCCGAGGCCGAGGCGTTCGCCGACGGCGGCTACACCGACATCACCTACGCCGTCGGCATCGATCCTCACAAGCTCCCCCGCGTCATCGCTCTCCTGCGGCGCGGCGTGACCGTGCGGGTCCTGCTGGACAGCATCGAGCAGGCCGTCTTCGTCGCGGAAGCCTCCGGTCAGGCCGGCCTGCCCGTCCCGGCCCAGATCGAGATCGACTGCGACGGCCACCGCGGTGGCCTCAAGCCCGACGACCCCGCCCTCACCGGGATCGGCCGCATCCTGCACGACGCGGCCTGCCTCGACGGCGTGCTCACCCACGCAGGCGAGTCGTACTTCGCCTACAGCGCCGAAGAACAGCGCCTGGCCGCACAGAACGAACGTGACACCGCGGTTGCCGCAGCCGAGCGTCTCCGTGCGGCCGGTATGCCCGTGGCCTGCGTCAGCGTCGGCTCCACCCCCACCGCGCACGCGGCCGAGGACCTCACCGGGGTCACCGAACTGCGGGCCGGCAACTACATGTTCTTCGACCTGGTGATGGCCGGCCTCGACGTCTGCCAGGTGCAGGACCTCGCCCTGTCGGTGGTCGTCACCGTCATCGGCCACCGCCCCGAGTACGGGTGGATCGTCACCGACGGCGGCTGGATGGCCATGTCCCGCGACCGCGGCACCGCCGCCCAGGCCCAGGACCAGGGCTACGGCCTGGTCACCGACGTGGCCGGCCACCTCATCCCGAACCTGGTCATGACGGCCGCCAGCCAGGAACACGGCACCCTCACCGCCCGCGACGGCACCGACCTGCCCGACCTGCCGGTCGGCACCCGGCTGCGCATCCTGCCCAACCACGCCTGCGCCACCGCCGCCCAGCACCACGGCTACCACGTCGTCGACAGCGGCAAGGGCACGGAGCCCGCCCCGGTGATCCAAGCGCGCTGGCCCCGCATCACCGGCTGGTGACCTGCCCCGGGCCCATCCCTCCTCACCCGAGGAGTCCGCCGGGGCCGCCGTGCCGCTTCGAGGCGTACGCGCACGCGGACGAGGCGACGATCCGGCGCGCCGGAACCGGCACGGTCAGGGTGGTCCGTCCAAAGTGCTCCGCCGGGGAAGTTTCGTCTCCGGTGAAAGCCCACTGCGACCCCACCGGAAGTCGCGGGGGCTCACGCCGTACGCCGCCTTGAAGACGCGACTGAAGTGGGATGCGCCGGCGAACCCCCACCGGTGGGCGATGGCCTCGATCGTCATGAACTGATGCACTGGCGAAGCCAGTTCCCTCCGGCATTCTTCGAGGCGCTGGGTCCTGATCCATTCACCAAGGGTGATTCCCGCTCGGGACAGGGTCAGGTAGAGCCAGCGTACGGAAACGTCGTGCTCGGCTGCGATTCGCTCAGCGGTCAGATCGGGGTCTGCCAGATGGAGGCGCACGTATTCCTGAACACGCTCAAGAAGTGTGTCGTTCAGGAGCCTTCTGGTCAGGTCGTCCCCGTACAGGACCATGGTGACCACAGCCCTGATCAGGTCGACACTGGGCTCCGTGAACAGGGCGGTATCAGCCTTGCCGGCAGCGCCCCGATGACGAGCGAGCCGGGTGAAGAACGCTGCTGTCGCGCCCACGGCCGGTCGCTCCGAACTGAGTGGACCAGCCGTGATCCGATCGAGCAGGGACGGCCGCAGCCCCAGGATGTGCGTGGGAACGCTCACGAGTACTCCACGTACTGGGCCGTGGAACAGGACCTCGTAGGGCTTCGCATTGTCGAGCACCATGAGATCCCCGGCCCTTATCACTCCGTGCCTGCCCGCCTGGTGGAACTGGGAGACCCCCGCTTCCCGGATGGAGACGAGAATCTGCGGCACCATGTACCCGTCCACCGGGGCATCAGTGCGCCGGATACGGGTCACGTTCCAGCCGATCTCCGAGACTTTCACCGACCCGAGCGCACTGGTGGTCGCGTAGGCCTGCTGGCGATTCGGGTCCGACGGAAGGTCCACCTCTGCGCGGCCGTTGACGACGGACCCCGAGAGTTCACGGATCGCATTCGCCCGATCACCGGGAGCCAGCGACGCCACGTCAAGTCGATCTGCCACGCGGGCTTCCTCCTGAACCGGTCGCGGAGCCTGCATTGGACGGCAGATTCCCACCGTACTGCGGTAAATGATCCATTTTTCATGGTTTTGCCGAACTTTGAGCATGTATTCCGTTGGTACTCCTCCCGGCCGGGGGCGGCGTCGCAGAGCGCCCCACGAGGGGCACGAAGGGGCCGCCCCGCGGTGCGCGGGGCGGCCCCTTCGACGTGCGTCGACCGTCAGCGGCCCTCGACGAGGCTCTTCGGGCGCAGGTCCGTCCAGTGGGTCTCCACGTACTCCAGGCACTCCTGGCGGCCGGCCGGGCCGTGGGCGACCGTCCAGCCGGCCGGGACGGCGACGAAGTCCGGCCACAGGCTGTGCTGGCCCTCGGCGTTGACCAGGACGGAGTAGACGCCGTCGGGGTTCTCGAAGGGGTTGCTGCTCATCGGGTGGTTTCCTTCCGTATGACCAGGGCCTCAAGGGCCCGGAACCAGGTCTGCGCCAGATCCCGGACGGCCTCCTCGGTGAGGAGTTCGCCGGCGTAGGCCCAGTGGGCGCTCAGCTCGGGGCCGCCGGGGCGGTCCTCGGTGAGGGCGTTGAGGGTGAGGGCGTGGGACATCGACATCCCGGGGTCGGCGTCGAGGTCGGCGGCGTCGCCCTCCGGCGCGTACGACCAGTCGGCGGCCTCGGGGACGTCGAAGCGGCCCATGTAGTTGAACTCGATCTGCGGTTCGGCGAGCCGGGCCAGTTCGGGCCCGGTGACCGGGTTGAGGTGGCGCAGCAGGCCGTGTCCGACGCCGCCGGTGGGCGCGGCGGTCAGGTGCTCGCGGACGCGGGCGACGGCCTCGTCGGGGTCGAGGCCTGCGGGGCCCGGGTCGAGGCGGACGGGGACGACGCTGGTGAACCAGCCGATGGTGCGCGACAGATCGGCGTTGCCCGCGAGTTCCTCCTCGCGGCCGTGGCCTTCGAGGTCGACGAGGACGGCGCTGCCGGGCTGCGCGCCGAGCACCCTGGTCCGCCAGTCGGCGACGGCCCGCGCGAAGGCGGTCAGCAGCACGTCGTTGACGCTCGCGCGGTACGCGGCGGGCACCCGCCCGAGCAGGGGTCCGGTGATGTCGGCGGGCAGGGTCAGCGTCAGGTAGCGGGTGCTCTCCACGGTGTCGCGTTCCGTGTCCAGCGGGCGGGCCAGCGGCAGGCCCGCCCCGTCGGCGAGGACCGAGGTCCAGCGGGGCAGTTCGTCCTCGCGGGAGGGGTCCTGCGCGCGGGCGGTGAGCAGTTCGGACCAGCGGCGGAAGGAGACGTCCACGGGGGGGAGTTCCGGTGTGCGGCCCGCGGCGACGGCCGCCCAGGCGGTCTCCAGGTCGGGGAGCAGGATGCGCCAGGTCACGCCGTCGACGACGAGGTGGTGCAGGAGCAGCAGCAGCCGTCCCGGGCGCCCGGGTCCGGCGTCGAACCACACCGCGCGCACCATGTCGCCGGTTTCCGGGTCGAGTCCGGCCCGCGCGGTGACCGCGTGGGCGGAGATCGCCTCGCGCAGCCCGGCGTCGTCCGCGCCGGCGACGTCGGCGCGGGCGAGCCAGGACGCCACGTCGACGGTGCCCGGGGCGGGCACGCGCAGCGCCCACCGCTCGCCGCGCTCGCCCTCGGAGCACGGCCGGGTGCGGGTGCGTTCCAGGCGGGCGCGGAGCATGTCGTGCCGGTCGGCGACCGCGCGCAGGACCGCCAGCAGGCCGTCCTCGTCCGTGTCCGCCGGGGTCTGCAGGAGCGCGGCCTGGTGGTATCCCCAGATGGGGCCGCCGCGCTCGCGCAGCGCGTGCATGATCGGGGTGAGCGGGACGAGGCCGGTGCCGTCGTCGTGGGTAAGGACCAGCTCGTCGCCGGAGAGCGGGACGGCGGCCTCGGCGAGCGAGGCGACGTCGCGGTGCTGGAAGACCTGCCGGGGGGTGATCCGCAGTCCCGCCGCACGGGCCCGGCTGACGAACTGCATCGCGACGATGCTGTCGCCGCCGAGGGCGAAGAAGTCGTCGGCGGTGCCGACGGCCTCCGTGGGCAGTCCCAGCACCTCGGCGACGATGCCGCACAGGGTGCGTTCGGTGTCGTTGCCGGGCCTGCGGCCGCCGGTGCCCGCGGTGAAGTCGGGGGCGGGCAGGGCCTTGCGGTCCAGCTTGCCGTTGGACAGCAGCGGCAGCCGCTCCAGGACGACCACGGCGGCCGGGACCATGTACTCCGGCAGGCTCGCCGCCACATGGGCCCGCAGCGCGGCGGGGTCGGGGGCGCGCCCCTCGGCGGGGACGACGTATCCGACGAGCTGACGCACGCGCGGCCGGTCCTCGCGTGCGGCGACCACCACCTGGGCGACGGAGTCGTGCGCGGCGAGGGCGGTCTCGACCTCGGCGAGCTCGACCCGGTAGCCGCGGATCTTGACCTGGTCGTCGGAGCGGCCGGCGTACTCCAGCTGCCCCTCCTCGGTCCACCGGGCGAGGTCGCCGGTGCGGTACATGCGGCTCCCCGGCTCCCCGTACGGGTCGGCGACGAAGCGCTCGGCCGTCAGGTCCGGGCGGCCCAGGTAGCCGCGGGCGAGCCCGTCACCGGACAGGTACAGCTCGCCGGTGACGCCGGGCGGCACCAGGCGCAGCGAGGCGTCGAGGACGTACGCCCGCGTGTTGTGGACCGGGCGGCCGACGACAGGCCGGTCGCTGTCGGCGACCCGTCCGACGAGGGCGTCGACGGTGGCCTCGGTCGGCCCGTACAGGTTGAAGGCCTCGGTGGACTCCAGCGCCGCCAGGCGCGACCACAGCGCGTCGGGTACGGCCTCGCCGCCGACGCCGACCACCGCCATCGGGCAGTGGCCGTCCTGGATCAGGCCGGTGTCGGCCATCTGCGCGAGCAGCGACGGGGTCACCTCGATGAAGTCCAGCCCCTCGGCGCGGATGAGGGCGGCGAGGCGCTCCGCGTCGCGGCGCGTCTCGTCGTCCACGATGTGCAGCGCGTGCCCGTCCAGCAGCCACAGCTGCGGCTGCCAGGAGGCGTCGAAGGAGAACGACCAGGCGTGGCCGACCCGCAGGTGGCGGCGGCCGGTCAGTTCCTTGGCGCGGTCGTGGAGGTCGTGGCGGTGGCTGTGGAAGAGGCTGGCGAGGCTGCGCTGGGTGACGACGACGCCCTTGGGGCGGCCCGTCGAGCCGGAGGTGTAGATGACGTATGCCGGGTGGTCGGGGGCCGGGGCCTGCGGGGCCGCCTCGGGCAGCCCGTCGAGGGCGTCCAGGTGCAGCACCGGGACGTCCGTGCCGGGGAGGGACGCGGCGAGTTCCCGCGTGGTCAGGATCAGCCTCGGCCCGGCGTCGGCGAGCATGTCGAGGACGCGGTCGGCGGGCAGGTCGGGGTCGATGGGCAGGTAGGCGGCGCCCGCCGTCATGACGGCGAGGATCGCCGTGATGTGGTCGGCGGTGCGCGGCAGCGCCAGCGCCACGATCCCCTCGGGGCCCGCGCCCGCGCCGGCCAGCACGCGGGCCAGCCGCCCGGTGCGCGCGGCGAGTTCGGCGAAGGTCCACGTCACGGAGGCGTCGGTGACGGCGACCGCGTCCGGGGACGCCGCCGCCCGCGCGGCGAACAGGTCGGGGACGGTGGCGTCGGTGGCCCGCGGGAGCAGGGCCGTGTCGTTCCAGGTCTCCAACAGCAGACGGCGGTCGGCGTCGGCGAGGATGTCGAGGCGGCCGACGGCGGTGTCCGGGTCGGCGGCCATCGCCGCCAGGACGCGGAGCATGGCCGATGCGATGCGCCGGGCGGCGGCCGCGGTGAACAGGTCGGGGCGGAACTCGGCCGTGAGGCGCAGGCGTTCGTCGGGCTCGACGGCCCAGGCGAACGGGTAGTGCGTGGAGTCCTCGTGCTCGCGCACGGACAGGCGCAGGGCCGCCTCGTCGATGGCGCCGGTGTCCTCCGCGACCGGATAGGACTCGAAGACCACCAGCGTGTCGAAGAGGTCGCCGAGCCCGGCGCCGCGCTGGATGTCGGCCAGGCCCAGGTGCTGGTGCGGAAGCAGGCGTGACTGCTCGTCCTGGAGGCGGTCCAGCAGGGCGCCGACCGGCTCCCGCGGGCGCAGCCGGACGCGGACGGGCACGGTGTTGATGAACAGGCCGATCATGGACTCGACGCCGTCCAGCTCCGGCGGGCGTCCGGCCACGGTGGCCCCGAACACCACGTCGTCGCGGCCGGTCAGCCGGGAGAGCACGACCCCCCAGGCGGCCTGTACGAGCGTGTTGACGGTGAGGCCGCGGCGCCGGGCGAGCGCGCCGAGCGCCCGGGTCAGCTCCTCGTCCGCCTCCACCGTGTGGGTGCGCGGCACGGCCGGCGCCCGGTTGGTGTCGGCGGGCACCAGGTGGGTGGGCTCCTCCAGTCCTTCCAGGGCCGCGGCCCAGGCGGCCGCGGAGGCCGCCGTGTCCTGCCCGGCGAGCCAGCGCAGGTGGTCGCGGTAGGGGGCGGTGGCGGGCGGGGTGGCACCGTCGTGGAGGGCGGTCAGTTCCGCCATCAGGCGGGGCACCGACCAGCCGTCGAGCAGCAGGTGCTGGTGGGAGAGGACGAGGCGGTGCCCGCCGTCGCCGGTCCGCGCCAGCAGCAGCCGCAGCAGCGGCGGTTCCGCGGGGTCGAAGCGGCGGCGCTCCTGCAGGAGGAGGCGTTCCCACTCCGCCTCGGAGTCCGCGACGGCCGTCAGGTCGACGTGGCGCCACGGCAGCGGCACCGAGCGCGGCGCGACGGCCACGGGGCGGCCGGAGGAGAGGTAGCGGAAGCCCGCGCGCAGGCTCTCGTGCCGGTCGAGGAGGGCCTGCCCGGCGGCGCGCAGCCGCTCGGGGTCGAGCGCGCCCTCGATGTCGTACGACACCTGGACGGTGTAGACGTCGGGGCCCTGGTCGCCGGAGTCGAAGGAGGCGTGGAAGAGCAGACCGGCCTGGAGCGGGGAGAGCGGGAGCGGCTCGGCCGTTCCGGCGCCGCGGAGTTCGGCGCGTTCGGCGTCGGTGAGGCCGGGCAGCAGCTCGGTGCCGGCCGCCGTGTCCGGGCGGACGGTGTCGGAGGCGACGGCCGCCAGGCCCGCGGGGGTCTTGTGGCGGAAGACGTCGCGCGGCGTGATCGTCAGCCCGGCGGCGCGGGCCCGGACGACGAGCTGCATGGCGACGATGCTGTCCCCGCCGAGGGTGAAGAAGTCGTCGCCCGCGCCGACGCGTTCGAGGCCGAGGACGGCCGCGACGAGCTCGCACATGCGCTCCTCGAGCGGGGTGCGCGGCGCGGTCGCGGTGACCTGGGCGGCGAAGTCCGGCGCGGGCAGGGCCGCACGGTCGAGCTTGCCGTTCGGCGTCAGCGGGAGGGTGTCCAGGACGACGAAGGCGGCGGGCACCATGTGCTCCGGGAGCGCGGCGGCGGCGTCGGCGCGCAGGGCCGCCGTGTCGGGCTCCTGCCCGGCGGCGGGGACGACGTAGGCGACCAGGCGCTCGTCGCGGAGCAGGACGGTGGCCGAGGCGACCGCGGGGTGCCGGGTCAGTACGGCCTCGATCTCGCCCGGTTCCACGCGGAAGCCGCGCAGCTTGACCTGGTCGTCGGCGCGCCCCAGGTACTCCAGCTCCCCGTCACGGTTCCAGCGGGCGATGTCGCCGGTGCGGTACATGCGGCTTCCGGGCTCCCCGTACGCGTCGGCCACGAAGCGCTCGGCGGTCAGGCCGGACCGGCCGAGGTAGCCGCGCGCCAGCTGGACGCCGGCGAGGTACAGCTCGCCCGGTACGCCGGGCGGAACCGGGCGCAGTGAGGCGTCCAGCACGAGGGCGCGGGTGTTCCACACCGGGCGGCCGATCGGGACGGCGGTCGCACCCGGCACCACCTGGTGGGCGGTGACGTCGACGGACGCCTCCGTGGGGCCGTACAGGTTGTGCAGCGCGGCCGTGCCCATCACCTCGTGGAAGCGGGCGGCGAGCGGGGCGGGCAGCGCCTCGCCGCTGCAGATCACGCGGCGCAGGCCCGTGCAGCCGGCCGCGGCCGGTTCGTCGAGGAAGGCGCGGAGCATCGACGGCACGAAGTGCGCGGTGGTGACGCCGGACCGCTGGATGAGCCGCGCCAGGTACGCGGGGTCCTTGTGGCCCTCGGGTCGCGCCACGACCAGTGCGGCACCGGTGACCAGCGGCCAGAAGAACTCCCAGACCGACACGTCGAAGCCGGCCGGTGTCTTCTGCAGCACGCGGTCCTCGGCGGTCAGGCCGTAGGTGTCCTGCATCCACAGCAGGCGGTTGACGATGCCCTCCTGCGGTACGACGACGCCCTTGGGGCGGCCGGTCGAGCCGGAGGTGTAGATGACGTAGGCGGGCCGGCGCGGGTCGTACGCCCGCGGGAGCGGGGCGGTGGGGGCGTCCGCCGCCGGGGTCCCGTCGGCGTCGACCACCAGGCGCGGCGCGCCGGTGTCCGGCAGGGTCACGCCCTCGGCGGTCACCACGCACGCCGGGCGGGCGTCGGCGAGCATGAACGCCAGCCGCTCCGCGGGGTAGCCGGTGTCCAGGGGCAGGTAGGCGCCGCCCGCGCGGTGGACGGCGAGCACTGTGACGACCAGGGCCGCGGAGCGGGGCAGCGCCACGGCCACCGTGGTCTCCGGGCCGACGCCGGCGCCCGCGAGGACGTGGGCGAGGCGTTCGACGCGGGCGTCCAGCTCCGCGTACCCGACGGCGGCGTCCTCCACCAGCAGCGCGGGCGCGGACGGGGTCGCCGCGGCCTGGGCGCGGAACAGCTCGGGGAGGGTGAGACCGGGCACGGGGTGGCCGGTGGCGTTCCACTCCCCCAGGACGCGGGCGCGTTCGCCGCCGTCCATTACGTCGAGGTGCCCGACCGGCCGCTCGGGTTCGGCGGCGGCCTGCTCCAGCAGGCGTTCCATGCGGCGGGCGAGGAGTTCGGCGGTGGTCCGGTCGAAGAGGTCGGCGCTGTACTCGATCCAGCCCTGGATGCCGTTGCCCTCGCCCCGCTCGACGAAGTCGAAGCTGAGGTCGAACTTGGCGGTGTCCTGGGCGAACGGCTCCGGCCGCGCCGTGAGGCCCGGCAGCACGGGCGCGCCGGCGCGCTCGGCGAGGTGGACGACCATCACCTGGAACAGCGGGTGGCGGGCCAGGGAGCGGCCCGGGTTGAGTGCCTCGACCAGGCGTTGGAAGGGCAGTTCCTGGTGCTCGTACGCGGCCAGGTCGGCGGCGCGGACGCGGCGCAGCACCTCGGCGAAGCCCGGGTCGCCGGACAGGTCGGTGCGCAGCACGAGGGAGTTGACGAAGAAGCCGACCAGGTCCTCCAGGCGCTCGTCGCCGCGTCCGGAGACGGGCGCGCCGAGCGGGATGTCGTCGCCCGCCCCGAGCCGGTGGAGCAGGGCGGCGACGGCGGCCTGGGAGACCATGAACATGCTGGCGCCCTCGCGGCGGGCGAGCGTGCGCAGGGCGCGTTCCAGTTCGGGCCGGATCGTGAAGCCCACGGTGCCGCCGGTGTGCGAGGACTCCTGGGGGCGCGGCCGGTCGGTGGGCAGCGCCAGTTCCTCGGGGAGTCCGCGCAGGGTCTCGGTCCAGTACGCGAGGAGATCGTCGCCGGAGTGCTCCAGCAGCTCGCGCTGCCAGAGGGTGTAGTCGGCGTAACTCACCGGCAGCGGGGCCCAGTCGGGGGCATGCCCGGCGGCGCGCGCGGCGTAGGCGGTGCCGAGGCCGGCGAGCAGCGCCCGGTCCGACCACTCGTCGGTGGCGATGTGGTGCAGCACCAGCAGCAGCACGTGCTCGTCCCGCCCGGTCGCGCACAGCGCGGCGCGCAGCGGGAGTTCGCGCTCCAGGTCGAACGGCCGCGCGGCGATCCCGGGCAGCTCGTCAGGGGACGCGCCGCCGAGGGTCACCCGCGCCTGCTCGGGGGCCAGGACGCGCTGGTGGGGCACGCCGTCCACGGCCGGGAAGACCGTGCGCAGCGTCGTGTGGCGGGCGACGAGGTCGTTCAGCGCCTCCTCCAGGGCGGCGCGGTCGAGAGCGCCGGTGAGGCGCCAGGCGGCCGGGAGGTTGTAGGAGGGGTCGGCGGCGTCGACCTGGTGCAGCAGCCACAGCCGGTGCTGGGCGGAGGAGAGCGGCAGCCGCTCGGGCAGGGCACGGCCGGCGACCAGCGGCGGGCGCTCCACCGCGCTCTCGCCGTCCAGCAGGGCAGCGAGGCCGGCGACGGTGGGCGCGTCGAAGACGGCGCGCAGTGTCACCTCGGCGCCGAGCGCGGTACGGACGCGGCTGATCAGGCGCATCGCGAGCAGCGAGTGGCCGCCGAGCACGAAAAAGTCGTCGTCGATGCCGACGCGTTCCAGGCCCAGCACGGCGGCGAACTGCTCGGCCAGCAGCTCTTCACGCGGGGTGCGGGGCAGGCGGCCGCCGACGGCGGCGGACAGGTCGGGCGCGGGCAGCGCGGCGCGGTCCAGCTTGCCGTTGACGGTACGCGGCAGGGCCCCGAGGGCGACGAACGCGGCGGGCACCATGTGGTCGGGCAGCGCGGCGGCGACGCGGACACGCAGCGCGGCCGGGTCGGGCTCGTGGCCGGGGGCGGGGACGACGTACGCGACCAGGCGCGGCACGCCGGGGGTGTCCTCGCGGACGAGGACGGCGGCCGCCGACACGCCGGGACCCGCGGTCAGGACGGACTCGATCTCGCCGAGCTCGACGCGGAAACCGCGGATCTTGACCTGGTCGTCGGTGCGGCCCAGGTAGTCCAACGAGCCGTCGGCCCTGCGGCGCGCCAGGTCGCCGGTGCGGTACATGCGGTCGCCCGGCTCCCCCGACGGGTCGGCCACGAAGCGCTCGGCTGTCAGTCCGGGGCGGCCGAGGTAGCCGCGGGCCAGGCCCGCACCGGCGAGGTACAGCTCGCCGGGCACGCCGAGCGGTGCGGGGCGCAGCCGCTCGTCGAGGACGTACGCGCGCGTGTTGTCCAGCGGCGCCGCCCACTCCGGGGGCCCGCCGTGCCGGCCGTAGGCGTCGACGGCGCATTCCGTCGGCCCGTACAGGTCGTGGACGACCGTGCCGGGCAGCGCGGTGAGCCGCCGCCACAGCGGGGCCGGGGTGGCCTCGCCGCCGACGGTGAGGACGGCGGGCGCGTAGCCGCCGGGGGCGAGGAAGCCGTGGTGCATCAGCTCGCCCAGGTAGGTCGGGGTGAAGTCGGCGTAGTCCACGCCGTGCTCGGCCAGGTGGGCCGGCAGTCCGGCCGGGTCGAGCATCATCGCCTCGTCCACGACGTGGAGTTCGTGGCCCGCCAGCAGCCACAGCAGCGGGTCCCATGACCCGTCGAAGCTGAACGAGGCGGTGTGCGCGGCCTTCAGCGCCTCGCGGCCGGTGGCGCGGACCGCCGGCTCGATCATGTCGCGCAGGTGCGCGCCGTACAGGTTGGACAGGCCCTGATGGGTGCCGACGACGCCCTTGGGGGTGCCGGTGGAGCCGGAGGTGTAGATCGTGTACGCGGCGCTCAGCGCCGGGTACCCGGCCGGGCGCGCGGACTCGGCCCCGGACGGCGGGCCGTCGGGCAGCGGGCCGTCGAGCAGCAACCGTGTGACGCCCCCTACGGCCGGGAGGTGTTCGGCGAGTTCGGCGGTGGTCAGCAGGCAGACCGGTGCCGTGTCGCGGAGCATGAACTCCAGCCGGTCGGCGGGCAGCGCGGGGTCGAGCGGCAGGTAGCCGGCGCCGGAGGCGAGCACGCCGAGGATCGCGGGGACCATGGCGTGCCGCGGCAGCGCGAGGCCGACGACGGCGCCCTCGGCGGCGCCGTGACCGCGCAGCAGCCCGGCGATGGCGTCGACCCGCTCGCCCAGTGCGGCGAAGGTCAGCGCGCCCTCGGCGGTGACCAGCGCCGTCCGCTGCGGGTGGGCGCGGACGGTGTCGGCGAGGATCTCCGGCACCGCGCGGGTCTCGGCGGGGTGCCGCGCGGTGTCGTTCCAGGCGACGGCCGCGGCCTCGTGCTCGGCCGGCGTGAGCAGGTCGAACTCCGCGAGTGGGAGGTCGGGTTGGGCCGCGGCCTGCCGCAGCAGCAGGACCAGCCGGGCGACGAGCAGCGCGGCGGTGGCCTCGTCGGCCAGGTCGGTGGCGTACTCCAGCAGCAGCGCCAGCGGGTGCGCCTCGCCGTGGTCGACGAAGGTGAAGTCGAGGTCGAACTTGGCCGTGCCGGTGTCCATGTCGAACCACTCGGTGGGCAGCCCGAAGACGTCGGGGTCGCCGTCCGGGCGGTGGTGGTATCCCAGCATGACCTGGAACAGCGGGTTGCGGCCCGCCGCGCGCGGCGGGTTCACTGCTTCCACGACCCGGTCGAAGGGCATGTCCTGGTGCTCGAACGCCGCCAGCGCGGACTCACGCACCCGCCCCAGCAGCTGACGGAACGTCAGCGCGTCGCCGGACAGGTCGGTGCGCAGCACCAGGGTGTTGACGAAGAAGCCGACCAGGTCGTCGAGGCCGCTGTCGGTGCGGCCCGCGATGGGCGCGCCAAGCGGCACGTCCTCGCCCGCGCCGAGGCGGTGCAGCAGAGCGGCGGTGGCGGCCTGGAACAGCATGAACATGCTGGTACCGGTGGCGGTGGACAGCTCCCGCAGCTCCCGGCCGAGGCCGACCGGGACCTCGCCGCGCACGATCGCCCCGGCGCCGGTGGGCGCGACGGGACGCGGCCGGTCGAGCGGCAGCCTCAGCTCCTCGGGCAGGTCGCGCAGCCGCTCGGTCCAGTAGTCGAGTTGCGTGCCGCCGACCGTGCCGAGGAGGCGCTCCTGCCAGAGGGTGTAGTCCGCGTACTGGACGGGCAGCGGCCGCCAGGCCGGGACGGAGCCCGCGACGCGGGCGGCGTAGGCGGACGTCAGGTCCGCCATGAAGGGCCGGTCGGACCACTCGTCGGTGGTGATGTGGTGCAGCACGACGGCCACCACGTGGTCGTCCGCACCGACCCGGAACACCTCGCAGCGCAGCGGCAGTTGCGTCGCAAGATCGAAGGGACGGCGCTGCGCGGACCCGATCAGCCCCGGGAGGTCGGACCCGGCGCACTCGGCGACGGTGAACTCCGGCAGCGCCTCGCCGGCGGGGACGATCCGCTGGTACGGCTCGCCGTCCTGTTCCCCGACGAGGGTGCGCAGCGCCTCGTGGCGGCCCGCGACGTCGCCCAGTGCCCGGCGCAGCGCGTCGGTGTCGAGAGCGCCCCGCAGCCGGAAGACGAGGGGGAAGTTGTACGCCGCGCCGCCGCCGGTGAGGCGCTCCACCAGCCACAGACGGCGCTGCGCGGCGGAGAGCGGCACGAGGCCGGGCCTTTCGGCTGCCGCCGTGAGCGCGGGCCGCGCGGGCCGTCCGGCGTCCGCGCGGACCGCGAGCAGGGCGGGCGTCGGGGCCTCGAAGAGGTCGCGGATGGCGAGCTCGGCCCCGAGTTCGGTGCGGGCCCGGCTGACCAGGCGGGTGGCGAGCAGCGAGTGGCCGCCCAGGTCGAAGAAGCCGTCCTCGGCGCCCACCGCCGGCAGGCCCAGCACCTCGGCGAACAGGCGGCACAGCACCTCTTCCTGCGGGGTGCGCGGTCCTCGTCCGCCGCCGAGGGCCACGGCCGGCTCCGCGTCGGGCAGCGCCCGGACGTCGAGCTTGCCGTTGGCGTTCATCGGGAGCCGGTCGAGGGTGACGAAGGCCGCGGGGACCATGTACTCGGGCAGTTCGCGCTTCAGGTCCTCGCGCAGCACGCGCGCGAGGGCGCTCGCGTCGCGGGCCGCCGCCGGTTCGTTGGTGTACGGTGCGCTGCCGCCGCCCGCCCGGTACAGCCCGGCGGTCGTGCCGGTGGCGCCGGCGGGGACGAACACGGCCTCGTAGCTGCCCGTCTCGGCACCCCACGTGGTGAGCACGCGGTAGCCGAGACCGGCGCCCAGGTCGTGCAGGGCCTCCGGGTCGACGCCGTCCGGCCGGACGCGGCCGTCCGGCACGCCGGTGACGCGCAGCCGCTCGGGGCGCTCCTCGCGCAACCGCTCGGGAAGCCCGGTCGACCAGGCCGCCTCCGGCTCGTCGCCGAGCCGGAGGGAGGGCTCCGCCCGGTAGAGCACGGCGTCGTAGCGGTGGCGGGTCAGCTCGTTGTGGTGGTGTCCGCGCTTGGTGCGCAGGTCGAGTCCGTACCCGAGGTCCGCGAAGAAGTCCGGGTCGACCAGGAGTTCCTTCTCCAGGCGCAGTCCGCGTTCCACGGCCCGCTCGAAGTCCGCTCGGCCGGTGCCCCGGGCGCGCTGGATCTCGGTGTGGAAGGTGCGGGCGAGCCGCAGGTTGCGGACGTCGCCGACGAAGAGCGCGCCGCCGGGGGCGAGCAGCTCCATGGCGCCGCGCACGACCGACTCCAGGTAGGCCGCGCTCGGGAAGTACTGGATGACGGAGTTGACGACGATCGTGTCGAAGTACCCGGTGGGCAGCCCCTCCAGGTCGTCGGCGGGCCGGCAGCGCAGCTCGACCTTCGCCGCCAGCTCCGGGTCGCGCCGCAGCTCCTCGCCGATCTTGCGGATGACGGGGGCGGCGAAGTCGGTGGCCCAGTAAGCCTCGGCGTCCGGGGCCAGCCGGGACAGCAGCAGGCCGGATCCGACGCCGATCTCCAGGACGCGGCGCGGGCGCAGTTCGCGGATGCGGGCGACGGTGGCCTCGCGCCACTCGTGCATGTCGTCGAAGGGGATGGGCTGCCCGTCGTAGGAGCTGTCCCAGCCCGCGTACTCCTCGGTGAAGACGGCGGTGGAGATCTCCTCGTACTCGTCGGAGTAGATCTCCTGCCACTCGCCGACCTGGGCGCGCTCGGTGGACTCGCGCTCGGCGGCGTCGGCGGGGGCCGGGACGACGTAGCCCACCAGCCGGTCGTCGCGGACGACGACGGCGGCCTGCGACACGCGCGGGTGGCGGCTGAGGGCGCTCTCGATCTCGCCGGGCTCGACGCGGTAGCCGCGGATCTTGACCTGGTCGTCGGTGCGGCCGAGGAAGTCGAGGTTCCCTCCCCCAGCCTCCGGCCGGGGGGACCCCCAGGCCCGGCGCACGAGGTCGCCGGTGCGGTACATCCGCTCGCCGGGTTCGCCGAAGGGGTCGGCGACGAACCGCTCGGCGGTCAGCCCCGGCCGGTCCAGGTAACCGCGGGCCAGGCCGATGCCCGCGATGTACAGCTCGCCGGGCACGCCGTCCGGCACCGGGCGCAGCCAGGCGTCGAGGACGTGGGCGCGGGTGCCGCGGATCGGGCGGCCGACGGTCGGGGTGGCGCTGTCGTGGGTGCCGCCGCCGAGGGTGTTGATGGTGTACTCGGTCGGGCCGTACAGGTTGTAGCCGTAGGTGCCTTCTGTGTCGCGCAGCCGGGTCCAGACCGTCTCGGGGACGGCCTCGCCGCCGAGCAGCACCAGCGGCGGGACGTGCCCTTCGAGCAGCCCCTCCTCGATGAGCAGCCGGGCGTAGGTCGGGGTGACGTTGACGACGTCGATGCGGTGCCGCTCGCAGTACGCGGTCAGGGCGTGGGCGTCACGGCGCAGCTCCTCGTCGCAGACGTGCACTTCGTGGCCCTCGACCAGCCACAGCAGTTCCTCCCATGACATGTCGAAGGCGAAGGAGACGGTGTGCGCGACGCGCAGCCGCCGCCCGCCGGCCGACGCGATCGCCGGTTCGAAGATCTCCTTCTGGTGGTTGAGCTGCATGTTCGTCAGGCCCCGGTAGGGGGTGACGACGCCCTTGGGGCGGCCGGTGGAGCCCGAGGTGTAGATGACGTACGCGGGGTGCTCCAGGCTGAAGCGCACCTCGACGGGGGTGCCGGACAGCTCCGCCAGCTCGGTGGCGACGGCCGGGTCGTCGAGGAGGACGCGCGGGGTGCCGGCGTCCAGGGTGGCGGAGACGGCCGCGTTCGTCAGGAGCAGCAGCGGGCGGGCGTCCTCCAGCATCAGGGAGAGCCGGTCGGCGGGGTGGTCCAGTTCCAGCGGCAGGTATGCGGCGCCGGTGCGCAGCACCGCGAAAAGGGCCACGACCATGTCCAGGGAGCGCGGCAGGCCCAGCGCGACGACCTTCTCCGGTCCCGCGCCGCGGGCGAGCAGCAGCCGGGCCGTGCGGTTCACGGCCGCGTCCAGCTCGG
Source organism: Streptomyces sp. PA03-3a (assembly GCF_033792735.1). Classification (NCBI taxonomy): domain Bacteria; kingdom Bacillati; phylum Actinomycetota; class Actinomycetes; order Kitasatosporales; family Streptomycetaceae; genus Streptomyces; species Streptomyces sp. PA03-3a. Next base: position 399,930 of record NZ_JARAVM010000001.1, on the reverse strand, counting down.
CGTAGGTCAGGGTGCGCTCGCCGAAGACGAGCGCGGTGGCGTCCGGGGTCCGGGCTGCCTGCGCGGTGAGGAGGTCGGCGACGGTCTCGGCGGGCTCGGGAACCCGGCTGCCGGCCCACTCCCGCTCCAGGGCGGCGTGTTCGGCGGGCAGCAGCGGGTCGAGACGCCCGACGGGGGCCGCCAGGTCCTCCGCCATGCGCCCCAGCAGCAGCGTGAAGCGGTCCAGCAGCGCGCGGGCGGACTCGTGCGGGACGACGTCGGGCCGGTGCGCGAGGGTGACGAGGACCCGCTGTCCCGGCGTCACGATCAGGTTGACCGGGTAGTGCGTGGCGTCGACGTTGGCGACGGCGGTGGCGCCGTACTCGGTGCGCAGCCGCTCCAGCCGGTCCTCGGTGTCGTTGTTGCGCAGCACGAAGAGGGTGTCGAACAGCCGCCGGTGGCCGGTCTCGGCCTGCAGCACTCCGAGGCCCAGGTACTCGTACGGCATCAGTTCCAGCCGTTCGCCCTGGATGCGCCGCAGCAGGTCGAGGACGGTCTCCTCCGGGTCGAGGGCGACGCGGGCGGGAACGGTGTTGAGGAACATGCCGATGACGTTCTCGACGTCCGGCACCTCGGTGGGCCGGCCCGCGACGGTGGTGCCGAAGACGACGTCGGTGCGGCCGGTCGCGGAGGCCAGGGCCAGGCCCCAGGCGGCGTTGAGCACCGTGTTGAGGGTGAGGCCGTGGGCGCGGGCCCGCTCGCGGAGCCGGTCGCCCAGCTCCGCGGGCAGCAGGGCGTCCAGCTGCTCGGGGATGACGGGTTGCAGGCCGGCGTCGGCGACGGCCGGCACGAGGAGGGTGGGCTCCTCCAGGCCGGCCAGGGCGGCGCGCCAGGCGGCGGTCGCGGCGGCGTCGTCCTGGGTGCCCAGCCAGGCCAGGTAGTCGCCGTAGGAGCCGGGGCGCGGCAGGCCCGTGTCGTCCCCGCCCGTCGCGTAGAGGGCGAAGAGCTGGTCGAGCAAGAGCCAGGCGGACCAGCCGTCCCACAGGATCAGGTGGCGGCCGATGACGAGGCGGTCGCCGAGTTCCGCGCCGCGGCGTACGAGCAGCATGCGGAAGAGGGGCGGCGCGGACAGGTCGAAGCGGCGGGTGCGCTCCTCGTCCATCAGGGCGCGCAGCCGCGCCTCCTGCTCGGCGGCGGGCAGGGCGGACAGGTCGACGGTCTCCAGCGGCACCTCGGGCTCGGCGACGATGAACTGCACGGGCCGGCGCAGTCCGTCGCTGGTGAATCCGGCGCGCAGCCCGGGGTTGCGGGCGAGCAGGGTGCGTGCGGCGGCGCGCAGCCGGCCCTCGTCCAGGCGCTCGGCGAAGTCGAAGGTCTCGTGGACGGTGTAGACGTCCAGGGCGGCGTCGTCGTAGGCGGAGTGGAAGAACAGGCCTTCCTGGAGCGGGGCGAGCGGCCAGATCCCGGCGACCGCTCCCCCGGCGGTGCGCTGGACGCGCTCGGTCTCCTCGGGCGTCAGCTCCGGGCTGACGGGCCCGGGGCGGTCCACGGACGCCGCGCCGGTGCGGGCGGCCAGGGCGAGGGCGGCGGGGGTGCGGTGCTCGAAGACGTCGCGCGGGGTCAGTTCGAGACCGGCGGCGCGGGCGCGGCCGGCCACGCCGATGGAGCTGATGCTGTCGCCGCCGAGGAGGAAGAAGTCGTCGTCGGGGCCCGCGTCCGGCAGGCCGAGGACGGCCGCGAAGACCTCGGTCAGCGTCCGCTCGCGGTCGGTGCGCGGGGCGCGGGCGGGGGCCCGCTCGGCCTCGGGCGCGGGCAGCGCGGAGCGGTCGAGCTTGCCGCTGGGGGTGAGCGGCAGCGCGTCCAGCACGACGAAGGCGTCCGGGACGAGCGGCGCGGGCAGCACGTCGGCCACGGCGGCGCGCAGCGCGGCGGTGTCCGGTCGGGCGCCGTGGGACGGCACGACGTACGCGACGAGGCGCTGCTCGCGCACCGTCACCGCGGCCTGGGCAACCTCCGGGAGCCGTACCAGGGCGGCCTCGGTCTCGCCGGGCTCGATGCGGTTGCCGCGCAGCTTGACCTGGCGGTCGGTGCGGCCCAGGTACTCCACGACTCCCCCAGCCTCCGGCCGGGGGGACCCCCAGGCACGGCGGCGCACGAGGTCGCCGGTGCGGTACATGCGGGTGCCCGGCGCGCCGTACGGGTCGGCGACGAAACGCTCGGCGGTGAGCGCGGAGCGGCCGTGGTAGCCGCGGGCGAGCTGCTCGCCCGTCAGGTAGAGCTCGCCGGGCACGCCCTCCGGTACCGGGTGCAGGCAGGCGTCCAGCACCCGCAGTCCGGTGTTCCACACGGGGCGCCCGATGGGCACGGTGGTGTCCGGAGCGCCGTCGAAGGGGTGGTGGGTGACGTCGACGGCGGCCTCGGTGGGCCCGTAGAGGTTGTGCAGCGGCACTGCGGTGAGCGCCGTCCAGCGCGCGGCGGCTCCGCCGGGCAGGGCCTCGCCGCTGCTGAGCACGCGGCGCAGGCCCGCCGCCCACGACGCGTCGGCGGTCACCTCCGGGGTGCTCAGGAACGCCTCCAGCATGGAGGGCACGAAGTGCATGGTGGTGACGCCCTGTTCGCGGACGAGTCCGGCGAGGTAGGCCGGGTCGCGGTGCCCGTCCGGCCGGGCGAGGACGACGGCGGCGCCCTCGCACAGCGGCCAGAAGAACTCCCACACACTGACGTCGAAGCTGGACGGGGTCTTCTGCAGCACGCGGTCGTCGGCCGTCAGGCCGTACTCGCCCTGCGTCCACGCGAGGCGGTTGACAATGGCCCGGTGGGTGACGACGACGCCCTTAGGGCGCCCGGTGGAGCCGGAGGTGTAGATGAGGTACGCCGGGTCATCGGGCCCCGCCGCGTCGCCCGCACCGGTGCCCCGGACGTCTTCGGCGGGGGCGTCCACCAGCAGCGGCGTCAGGCCCTCCGCGGAGGGCAGCCGCGGGGCGTCGGCCGCCGTCGTGACGACGGTGGCCGCACCGGAGTCGGCGAGCATGTAGGCGACGCGCTCCGCCGGGTAGTCCAGGTCGACGGGCAGGTAGGCCGCGCCGGACTTGAGGACGCCGAGCAGCGCCACCATCAGCTCCGCCGAGCGCGGGACGGCGACGGCCACGAAGCGCCCGGGGCCCGCGCCGCCGGCGCGCAGCCGCTCCGCCAGCGCCTCGGCGCGCGCGTCGAGTTCGGCGTACGTGAGGGTGGTGTCGCCGTACACCACGGCGGTCGCGTCGGGCGTCCGGGCGGTCTGCCCGGCGATGGCGGCGGGCAGCGTGGTGACGGGGACGGCGCGGACGGCGCCTTCGAGGTGGGCGGTGTCGTGCTCGCGCGGGGTGAGCAGGTCGACGGAGGCCACCGGACGGCCGGGGTCGTCGGCGATCGCCTCCAGCAGCAGCGTGAGCCGGGCGCCGAGGGCGCGGACGGCGTCGGCGTCGATCCTGCGCGCGTGGTGCTTGAGCCCCAGCTCCATGCGGCGGCCCGGCTTCACGATGAGCGCGAGGGGATAGTGCACGGTGTCGTGGAAGGCGTGGCCGGTGACGCGCACGGTGCCCGAGGGGTCGGCGAGTCCGGTCTCGGCGGGGTAGTTCTCGAACACGACGAGGGTGTCGAAGAGTTCGCCGCCGCCCGCGTGCCCGGCGGCACGCTGGATCTCGGCGAGGCCGAGGTGCTGGTGGTCCAGCAGGGCGCTCTGCTCGTCCTGGAGGCGGCGCAGCAGGGCGCCGAGGCCGGTGGCCGGTTCCCAGACGAAGCGGGTCGGCAGGGTGTTGATGAAGAGGCCGACCATGGAGTCGATGCCGTCGACGGCGACGTCGCGGCCGGAAACGGTGGTGCCGAAGACGACGTCCTGCTGTCCGGTCAGCCGGCCCAGCAGCAGGCCCCAGGCGCCCTGCACGACGGTGCCGAGAGTGACGCCGAGTTCCCGGGCACGGGCCGCGAGGCGGGCCGTGACGCGCTCGGAGAGCTCCACGCGGATCTGCGCGGGCTCCACCGGGCCGCCGTCGGCGGGCGCGTCCACCAGGCGCGTCGGGCCCTCCAGCCCGGCGAGCGCGGTACGCCACGCGGCGCGGGCGCCCACCCGGTCGGCGGCGGCGACACGGCGCAGGTAGCCGGCGTAGGCGGGCACCTCGGGCAGGGGCGCCGGGGCGTCCGCGTACAGGGCCATCAGCTCACGGTGCAGGACGGGCAGCGACCAGCCGTCCGCGACGATGTGATGGAACGTCAGCAGCAGGCGGCTGCGGTCCGCGCCGAGGCGGACGAGCGCGCAGCGCAGCAGGGGCGGCCGGGCGAGGTCGAAGGGCCGGGACCGCTCGTCCGCGGCGACTGCGTCCGCGAGGCTGCGGCGCACGCCGTCTCCCTGGGCGGACAGGTCGACCTCGCGCCAGGGCAGCGCGGCGCCGCCGGTGACGACCTGGACGGGCCGGCCGTCGGGGAGCTGGCGGAAGCAGGCGCGCAGCGGCGCGTGCCGCTCCAGGAGGCGCTCCATGGCGCGGCGCAGCGCGGCGCCGTCGACGGGGCCGGACAGCTCGACGGCCTGCTGGACGACGTAGGTGTCGTGGTCGGCGCCGTCGACGAGGGCGTGGAAGAAGAAGCCCTCCTGCAGCGGGCCGAGCGGCAGCACCTCGTCGACGGTGGCCGTCAGGTCGTCGCGTACGGCGGCCAGTTCCGCGTCCGTCAGCGACACCAGGGGCGCGTCCACGTCCGTGGCGGTGGCGTCGTCCGGGCCGCCCTCCTGGGCGACCTCGGCCAGCGCGGCGACGGTGCGGTGCCGGAACACGTCACGCGGGGTGAGCCGCAGCCCCGCGCGGCGGGCGAGCACGAGCAGCTGGATCGCGACGATGCTGTCGCCGCCGAGGGCGAAGAAGTCGTCGTCGATGGTGACGGTCCGCACGCCGAGGGCCCGTGCGTACAGGGCGCACAGCAGTTCCTCGCGGGCGTCGCGCGGGGCGCGGCCCGAGCTGAGGGCGGCGTAGTCGGGGATGGGCAGGGCGGCGCCGTCGAGCTTGCCGCTGGGCGTCACCGGCAGGCGGTCCAGGGGGACGAGGGCCGCGGGGACCATGTACTCCGGCAGGAATTCGGCGGCGTGCGCGCGCAGCGTCCGCATCAGCGCGGTGACGTCCCGGAAGGGGGCGGGCCGGTTCGCGGGCGGGCGGCCGCCGCCCGGCCGGTACAGCTCGCCGGGGTCGGCGCCCTCGGGGACGAAGACCGCGTCGACGCTGCCGTCGTCGGCGTCGCCGGTCCAGGTGACGGCGGCCGACAGGCCGTGCCGCGCGGCGAGTTCGTGCAGCGACTCGGGATCGACGCTGCCGGCGCCGTCGGCGCGGCTGCTGTCGTCGAGGACGGCGAGGGCGTCGAGGTCCTCGGTGAGGCGGGCGTTGGGCACGGCGGTGACGCGCAGCCGCTCCGGGCGCGCGGCGAGCCGGGCGTCGAGGGCGTCCAGGCCGCCGAGGGCGGCCCATGCGATCTCCTCGCCCCCGTCGGGGGCGGCGTCCGCCGCCGGGCGCAGCACGACGTCGTAGCGGTAGCGGGTCAGCTCGTTGTGGTGGGTGCCGCGCTTGACGCGCACCTGCGCGGCGAAGCCGTCGAGGCCCGCGAACCAGTCGGGGTCGACGAGGAGTTCGCCCTCCCAGGCCACCGACCGGTCGACGGCGGCGCGCAGCGCCTCCTTGTCGTCGGGGCCATCGGCGTTCCCGGCACCGCGCCGGCTCTCCACGGCGGCGCGCAGGGTGCGCAGCAGACGCAGGTTGCGGACGTCGCCGACGAAGAGGGCTCCGCCGGGCGCGAGCAGAGCGGCGGCCTTGCGCAGCACGTCCTCGAGGTAGTCCGCGCCGGGGAAGTACTGGGCGACGGAGTTGATGACGACGACGTCGAAGTGCCCCTCGGGCAGTCCCGTGGTGTCGTGTGCGGGGCGGGCCGACAGTTCGACGCGCCCGGCGAGTTCCGGCACGTCGCGGATCTGGGCGCGCAACGCGGCGACGGCCTCCTCGGAGACGTCGGTGCCCCAGTACGCCTCGCAGCCGGGGGCGAGGCGGGACAGCAGCAGGCCACTGCCGACGCCGATCTCCAGGACGCGGCGCGGCTCGAGCGCGGCGATGCGCTCGACGGTGGCCGTCCGCCACTCGCGCATGTCGGCGAGCGGGATGGGAAGCCCGTCATACATGCTGTTCCAGCCGGCGAAGTTCTCCTGGAATCCCTCGGAGCCCGCCGCGGAGTAGAGGAGTTCGTGCAGGTCCTTCCACTCGGCGACCTCGGCCTCGCCGTCGAGCGACGGCACGACGAACGCGGCCAGCCTCCGGTCGCCGGGCCGGTCCTCGCGGACGACGACGGCGGCCTGGGCGACGGCGGGGTGGGCGCGCAGCACGGACTCGATCTCGCCGGGCTCGATGCGGAAGCCGCGGATCTTGACCTGGCTGTCGACGCGGCCGAGGAACTCCAGCCGCCCGTCGGCCTTCCAGCGCACAAGGTCGCCGGTGCGGTACAGCCGCTCCCCCGGCTCGCCGAAGGGGTCGGCGACGAAGCGCTCGGCCGTCAGGTCGGGGCGCCCGAGGTAGCCGCGGGCCAGCCCGGCGCCGCCGAGGTAGAGCTCTCCCGCGACTCCCGCCGGGACCGGACGCAGCCGGGCGTCGAGCACATAGGCGCGGGTGCCGGGGTCGGGCACGCCGATGGGGACGATGGTGCCGGCCGGGGTGTCGGGGTCGCACAGGCCGAGGGTGGAGTTGGTGGTCGCCTCGGTCGGGCCGTAGGCGTTGAACATCATGCGGCCGCGCGCGTAGCGGCCGACGAGTTCGGGCGAGACCCGCTCGGTTCCGGCGAGCAGCGTCGCCTCCGCGGGCAGGTGCACGTCGTCGGGCATGGCGGCGAGCAGCGCGGGCGGCAGGATCATGAAGGTGATGCCGTTGGCGTTCGCGTAGTCGGCGAGCGCCGGCCCCGGAACGCGGCGCTCCGAGGGCACGACGACGAGCCGTCCGCCGGAGAGCAGACCGAGGCACAGGTCCCAGAAGGCGACGTCGAAGCTCGGGGAGGCGAACTGCAGCACCCGGCTGTGCGGGCCGATGCCGAAGCGCTCGCTCTGGGTGGCGACGAGCTTGGCGACACCCGCGTGGGAGAGGACGACGCCCTTGGGACGGCCGGTGGAGCCCGAGGTATAGATGACGTAGGCGGCGTTGGCGACGGTCAGCCGGCCGCCGAGGTCGGGGGCGTGGGTTGGCAGCCCGGCGAGTTCGGCGACGGTGTCCGGGGCGTCGACGATCAGCGTGGGCACCTCGCCGGGCAGCTCCGCGGCGACCTCGGCGGTGGTGAGGAGGCAGACGGGGGCGGCGTCGGTGAGCATGTAGGCGACGCGGTCGGCGGGGTAGTCGGTGTCGACCGGCAGGTAGGCGGCGCCGGACTTGAGCACCGCGACCTCGGCGACGATGAGCTCCGCCGAGCGCGGCACGGCCAGCGCCACCACCGTCTCGGGGCCGGCGCCCCGGGCGGTCAGGGCGTGGGCCAGCCGGTTGGCGCGGGCGTCGAGTTCGGCGTACGTGAGGCGGACATCCTCGAAGACCAGGGCGGTCTCGTCAGGCCGGGTGCGGACCTGCTCGGCGAACATGGCGGGCCAGGTGGCGAGCGGGACGTCGTGCCCGGTGTCGTTCCACTCGTGCAGGACGCGGTGCCGCTCCGGCCCGTCCAGCAGCACGAGGTCCCCGACGGCGCGGCCGGGGTCCGCGGTGGCGTCGGCGAGCAGGGTGGCGTAGTGACCGAGGATCCGGTCGACGGTCGGCGCCTCGAAGAGGCCGGGCCGGTACGAGGCGTGGACCTCGCCGGGGGTCACCCGCAGTTCGAGGTCGAGAGGGCCGCCAGCCCAGTCGCCCGCGGCGAAGCCGGTGTTGCAGAGGAGACCGCCGCCGCGGGTCGCCGCGGCGCCCAGTTCGGCGGCGAGGGCGTCGGCGGGGACGCGGTGGGCGCGGGCCCGCTCCGCGGCCTCGGAGACCCGCGCGGTGAGCCCGGCGAAGGTGGTGTCCGCCGTGAGGGCGACGCGCAGCGGCAGCCCGTCGTGGGCGAGGACGAGATCGGTGGCGCCGCCGCCGCCGTAGTGGTGGAGCAGGGCGACGTACGCCGCCAGGTGCCGTTCCTCCGCCGCGGCCGTGCCGGGCAGCGCGCGGGAGCGGACGGCGGTGGGTCCCGCGGGGTCTTGCGTAAACGGGAGGTCGAGGGGGAGGACGGTCTCCTGTGCGAGCGGAATCAGCGTCTCGCGCCAGAAGTCCTTTGCCGTCATCACCAGTTCTTCGTTACCCGACACAGGTGCCCGTGCCTCCCCAGACGTGCGGATCGACTCGGACGAGCCGCGACCGGTCGCCATATTAAGGTAAGCATTACCTAACTTGATAGCCCTCCCCGCGGGGCACGCCGCACAGCTCACGGCGGTAGGGTTAAGGTGTGCCTAACCTAAGGATGGTGGCCGTGGAGCCAGGCCGGTGACCGCGCGCAGAAGCCCGCGCCCAGCCCTGCTCGTCGTGTTGCTCGCCACCGCCCTCGTGGCGCTGTGCGTGCTCTCGATCGGGCTGGGTGCCGTCGACATCCCCCCGGACCAGGTCGTCCGGGCGCTTTTCGGCCACCCCTCCAGCGATCTCGTCGACAACATCGTCTGGACCGTCCGCGTACCCCGCACCGTCCTCGGTCTCACCGCGGGAGCCGCCCTGGGGTTGTCCGGCGCGCTGATGCAGGCCCTCACCCGGAACCCGCTCGCCGACCCCGGCATCCTCGGCGTCAGCGCGGGCGCGTCCTTCGGGATCGTCCTCGCCATCGCCCTGTTCGGGATCGGCTCGCTGTACGGCACGATCTGGTTCGCCTTCGCCGGCGCGCTCGGCACCAGCGTGCTGGTGTTCCTGCTCGGCCGGACGGGCCGTTCGGGCGCGACACCGGTGAAACTCGCGCTGGCCGGAATCGCCGTCACCTTCCTGCTGTTCTCGCTGACCAACGCGATCGTCCTCACCGACCCCGACGCCCTGGACCGCTACCGCTTCTGGTCCGCGGGCACCCTGGCCGACCAGGACGCCGCCGTGGTCCGCGGCATCCTGCCGTTCCTGGCGGTCGGCGCGGTGCTCGCGCTCGCCACCGCCCCCGCGCTCAACAGCCTGGCCCTGGGCGACGATGTGGCCGCCTCGCTCGGCCGCCGGCTCGGCCTCGTACGCCTGCAGGGAGTCATCGCGGTGATGCTGCTGACCGGCGCGTCCGTCGCCGTGATCGGCCCGGTGGTCTTCCTCGGCCTGATGGTGCCGCACGTCGCCCGGGTGCTCGCCCAGTACGCGGGCATCGGCCCCGACCACCGCCGGCTGCTGCCGCTGTCGGCGGTGCTCGCACCGTGCCTGCTGCTCACCGCCGACATCCTCGGCCGGGTCGTCGCCCGGCCCACCGAGGTGCAGGCCGGGGTGCTCGTCGCCTTCATCGGCGGCCCGTTCTTCATCGCCCTGGTCCGCAGGCGCAAACTCGCGGAGGTCTGACCGTGACCGCCCTCGCCCCCCTCCGCGGCCGCCGGCCCTTCCGCCTGGCGGCCCCGCCGGTCTCCGGAGTGCTCCGGCCGCGACTGGTCGCGCTGTGCGCCGGCCTGCTCGCCGCGGTGTTCCTGCTCTTCTGCTGGGGCGTCACCCTCGGCGACTACCCCATCGGGTTCACCGACGTGGTCAAGGCCCTTACCGGCGCCGGCGACCCCGGAACGGTGCTCGTCGTAAGGGAGTTGCGGCTGCCCCGCGCGCTCGTGGGACTGCTGGTCGGCATCGCCTTCGGCATCTCCGGCGCGCTCTACCAGACGATGACCCGCAACCCGCTGGCCAGCCCCGACATGATCGGGCTGACCGAGGGCGCGGGCACCGCCGTGGTCGCGGGCATCGTGCTCGGCTGGGACGGCGGCCTGGGCACGCAGGGACTGGGCCTGCTCGGAGCGCTGGTCACGGCGCTGCTCGTCTACGCGCTGGCCTGGAAGGGTGGCGCCACCGGCTACCGCATCATCCTGGTCGGCATCGGCGTGTCCTGGATGTGCACCAGCGCCACGGACTACCTGGTCGCGCGCGGCGAGCGCTTCGAGGCGCAGGCCGCCCTGGGCTGGCTCGTGGGCAACCTCAACGGCCGTACCTGGGACCAGGTCACGCAGCTCGCGGTCGCCATGGCCGTCCTCGTGCCGCTCGCCCTCGGCATGGGCCGCCGGCTGCGGATCCTGCAGCTCGGCGACGACGTGGCGGCCGGTCTCGGCACCGCCGTGCAGCCGGTGCGGCTGGCCCTGCTGCTCCTCGGCGTCGGGCTGATCGCCTTCGGCACGGCCGCGGCGGGCCCGGTCGCCTTCGTGGCGCTGGCCGCGCCGCAGATCGCCCAGCGGATGGCGGGCACGGCGTGGCCGCCCCTGGTCGCCTCGGGACTGACCGGCGCGCTGGTCGTCCTGGGGTCCGACCTCATCGCACGTGAAGCGATTCCCGGCACGGAACTGCCCGTCGGGATCGTCACCGGCGTCATCGGCGCGCCGGTCCTGCTCTGGCTGCTCATCCGCGCCAACCGCGCGGGCTCAGGAGGCTGAACCCATGGCGACCACCGACCCCGCCCCCGCCGCCGCGGCCCCCACCGCCACCGGACCCGACCTGCGGGCGCGCGGACTGCACCTGGCGTACGACAACCGGCTGGTCGTCGAGGACCTCGACCTCGACATACCCACCGGCCGCATCACCGCCATCGTCGGCGCCAACGCCTGCGGCAAGTCCACCCTCCTGCGCGCCCTGGCCCGGCTGCTCGCGCCCCGCCAGGGTGTCGTCGAGCTGGACGGCCGCGCCCTGCGGACGGTGCCGACCCGGGAACTCGCCCAGCAGCTGGGCATCCTGCCGCAGACGCCGGTGGCACCGGAGGGGCTGACGGTGATCGACCTGGTCAGCCGCGGCCGTTCGCCGCACCAGACGTGGTGGCGGCAGTGGTCCAAGGCCGACGAGCTGGCCGTCCACGAGGCACTGGCGGCCACCGGCATGGCCGATCTCGCGGACCGGCCCGTGGACGAACTGTCCGGCGGCCAGCGCCAGCGCGCCTGGATCGCCATGGCCGTCGCCCAGGGCACCCCCGTGCTCCTGCTGGACGAGCCGACCACCTACCTGGACCTGGCCCACCAGATCGACGTCCTGGACCTCGTCACCGACCTCAACCGCCGTGAGCACCGCACGGTGGTGATGGTCCTGCACGACCTCAACCAGGCCTGCCGCTACGCCGACCACGTCATCGCGATGAAGGCGGGGCGGATCGCCGCCGAGGGCCCGCCGGACGAGGTGATCACCGCGGAGACGGTCGCGGACGTCTTCGACCTGCGCTGCCAGGTCACCACCGACCCGGTCAGCGGTACCCCGCTGGTGATCCCCATGGGCCGCCACCACGAGGCGGTCCCCGTCGCCGCCGAGTGACTCCGAGGCGGCCCGGCGGCCGCAGTCCCCGGCCTGTGGCGCCCACGGCTGCGGCCTGCCGTGTCACGGGCGTTCACGCGGCTGATCGGAGCCGCCCACGCCCGTCCATCACGTCGTCACGACGCGGAACACCGTCCCGGCGCGGCAGAAGGCCGAGTCGGCGGCGGAGATCACGCCTCTCCATGCGTCGATCACCGGGGCGCCCACGTCCCTCGCGCACGTGACGTTCACCGAACCGCCCGACGCGTCCTCACGGCTTCGGCCCCTCACGCCCCCTTCTGATAGAGGCGACCACACGCGCGGGCCGGGCGGACACCGAGAAGACCCAGCCCCCGGCTCGCCGCCGACGGGGGCCGCATCCCGCCCGGGCCGGGAGACGAGGGCTACTGGCTGACAGGGGCCGGCGCACCTGTTCCGGAACGTCCGCCGGGGCGGACGGGCACGCGCAGCCGCGGCCCGGCCACCACCCCGGCGAACCTGCGCGGCCTAGCCGGGAAGGATGGTCGTACCTGCGCCGCCCGGCCCCGCCGTCAGCGCGCGCAGCAGCGCGTGCGGGGCACGGCCGTCGAGTACGCGGGCGCTGCGGACTCCCGCCCGCACCGCCCGCAGGCAGCTCTCCATCTTCGGCACCATGCCACCGCCCAGCACCGGGAACATCGCCTCCAGTTCGGCGGCGGTGAGCCGGTCCAGGACCCGCTCCCGGCGTGGCCAGTCGGCGTACAGCCCGGGCACGTCGGTGAGGACGACCAGCGCCTCGGCGTCGAGCGCGGCGGCCAGGGCCCCGGCCGCCGCGTCCGCGTTGACGTTGTAGATCTGGCCGTCCGTGCCCCGGCCCAGCGAGGAGACGACGGGGATGTGGCCGTGCTCCAGCAGCACGTCCACGGCGGCTGTGTTGACCTCAGTCACCTCGCCGACGAGGCCGATGTCGACGATCTCGCCGTCGACTTCGGCGTAGCGGCGCACCGCGGTCAGCGTGTGCGCGTCCTCGCCGGTGAGGCCCACGGCGTACGGGCCGTGCTCGTTGAGCAGCCCGACGAGGTCCCGCTGGACCTTGCCGGCCAGCACCATCCGCGCGACATCCAGGACCTCGGGGGTGGTGACCCGCAGCCCGCCCACGAAGCGGGCCTCGATGCCCACCAGGTCGAGCTGGGCGCTGATCTGCGGGCCGCCGCCGTGCACCACCGCGACCCGCACCCCGGCCTCCCGGATGCGGACGACGTCCTGCGCGAAGGTGCGCAGCAGGGAGCCGTCGCCCATGGCGTTGCCGCCCACCTTCACCACGACGGTGCGGCCCCCGAGCGCGCGCAGGGCGGGCAGCGGCCCGGGGGCGGCCAGTGCGGTCGTCACGGACGGGTCGTCAGGTAGCCGCCCATGGTGCGGAACCAGTCGCAGGCCGCGTATTCGGTGCCGTCGTCCGTGCGGACGGTGCGCACCAGCAGCCCCTTGCGGTGGCCGCCGCGCGCGTCCGCGCCGGCGACGATGACGACGCCGTCGCCCTCGCGGATGAAGATGCGGCCGGGGGTGCCGCCGTAGCGGGCCTGCGAGACGGCGGCGGAGACGATCCTGATGCGCTCGCCGCGGTGGTAGGTGAAGGCGTTGGGGTAGGGGTCGGACTGCGCCCGTACCAGCCGTTCCAGGTCCTCGGCGGGCCAGGTCCAGTCGATGCGGCTGTCCTCGACCGAGCGCTTGTGGAAGAAGCTGGCGCGGGTGCGGTCCTGCGGCGTCCACTCGGCGCGGCCGGAGGCGATCCGGTCCAGCGACTCGTGTACGAGGGGCGCGATCAGGTCGCAGGTGCGGTGGAAGAGGTCGGTCGCGGTGTCGTCGGGGCCGACGGGCACCGAGCGCTGCAGCAGGATGTCGCCCGCGTCCAGTTCGCCGTCCATGCGGTGGGCGGTGACGCCGACCCGCTCCTCTCCGTTGACGAGTGCCCAGATGATCGGGGAGAAGCCCGCGTAGGCGGGGAGCAGGGAGTCGTGCACGTTGAGGGTGCCGTGCGGCGGGAGGTCGAAGATCTCCGGCCGCAGCCAGGTGCGCCAGTTGTTGGCGACGATGATGTCGGGTGCCGCGGCCTTGATGGTCTCCAGCAGTTCGGCGTCGTCCGGACGGTTGCGCAGCAGCACGGGGACCCCGTGCTTCTCGGCGAGTTCCGCCACCGAGTCGTCCCAGATCTTCTCGTAGACGTGCTCACTCCTGGGGTGGGTCACGACGAGGACGACCTCGTGATCCGACTCCAGCAGGGCCTGCAGCGTCCGGTGTCCCCAGGTCTGATAACCGAACATGACGACCCGCATGGGCGGCCTCCCCTTCAGTGATTATTGCAAGGTTAGGCTTACCTTATCTAGTATGTGGGGCGCATAGGGAGGCGATGCAACGGTGACAGCACCGCTCAGTGAGCCGGACACCATCCACGACGTCCTGGGAATCGGGTTCGGGCCGTCAAATCTGGCTCTGGCGATAGCCATCGAGGAGCACAACGCACAAGTCCCCGACTCCCGGCGGATCAACGCCCGCTTCCTGGAACGGCAACCACGTTTCGGATGGCACCGCGGCATGCTCATCGACGACGCGACGATGCAGGTGTCGTTCCTCAAGGACCTGGTCACCATGCGCAATCCGACCAGCGACTTCAGCTTCCTGTGCTACCTGCGCGAGCAGGGCCGGCTGGTCGACTTCCTGAACCAGAAGACCCTCTTCCCGCTCCGCGTCGAGTTCCACGACTACTTCGAGTGGGCCGCCGCACGCGTCGCCCCCGTCGTCGACTACTCCTCGGAGGTGTTGTCGGTCGCACCCGTCCGCGGCGCCGACGGAGAGGTCGACCACCTCGACGTGACGTGCCGGGACCCCGAGGACCCCACGCGCACGCTCACCCACCGGGCCCGCAACATCAGCGTGGCCGTCGGGCTCGAGCCGCATCTGCCGCCGGGCACCGAGCTGTCGGACCGCGTGTGGCACAACAGCCGGCTGCTGCCCGGGGTCGCCGAACTGACCGCGACGGGCGCCCCGGTGCGCCGCGCCGTCGTCCTGGGCGCCGGGCAGAGCGCGGCCGAGGCCGTCGACTTCCTGCACCGCGCCTTCCCCGACGCGGAGATCTGCGCGGTGTTCGCCAAGTACGGCTACACGCCCGCCGACGACAGCCCCTTCGCCAACCGGATCTTCGACCCCGAGGCGGTGGACCTCTACTTCGGCTCCCCGTCCGAGGTGAAGCAGTCCCTCTTCGACTACCACCGCAGCACCAACTACTCGGTGGTCGACATGGAGCTCATCGAGGCCCTGTACGCCACCTCGTACCGCGAGAAGGTGCAGGGCCGGGAACGGCTGCGCTTCCTCAACGTCTCCCGCATCCGGGACGTGAGCGCCACGGACGACGGCCTCGACGTGACGGTGGAGTTCCTGCCGACCGGCGAGCGGCACGTCCTGGAGGCGGACGTCCTCGTGCACGCGACCGGCTACCGCTCGCAGGACGTCGGCACCCTCCTCGGGGAGTCCGCCAAGATCTGCCTGCGCGACGACGGCGACGCACTCCGCGTCGGCCGCGACCACCGCGTCGCGGTCGCCCCCGAGGTGCGGGCGGGCATCTATGTGCAGGGCGGCACCGAGCACACGCACGGGCTGACCTCCACTCTGCTGTCCACCACCGCCGTCCGGGCCGGTGAGATCGTCGCCTCGCTCGCCGCCCGTCAGGACGAGCCGGCCGCGACGGCCGCGGCCCGCCCCTGAACCGTGTTTGATGGCCGCCGGACGACCGGCGGCCATCCAGTCCTTGCGAAGACTCCTGCCACGGCTTCGCGGCCACGCTCGGCCGCGAGGACGGGCGTTGACCGAGCCCTGTACCGTCGGGCGGCAGACCGCGCCGCGTCGGACGTGCTCCAAGCACCGTGGACGGCGGCGAGTGCACCCGGGACGCGTGAGCGGGAGGACGGGACGACGTGGATGTGTACGAAGCCGTAAACAGCCGCCGGGCCGTTCGGGCCTTCAGCGAGGAGCCGGTTTCCAGGGAGACACTCGAACGAGTGCTGACTGCGGCGGCGCGGGCTCCGTCCAGCGGGAACCTCCAGCCGTGGCGGGTCTACGTCGTGGCCGGCGAGCCCCTGGCCGAACTGAAGGGGCGCGCGACGGCCAGGGCATGGGCGGGAGACCCGGGTGATGAGCGGGAGTATCCGATGTACCCGGCCGAACTGACCTCGCCGTTTCTGGAACGCTTCTCCGCCGCGGCCGCCCAGCGCCACACGGCACTGGGTATCGAGCGCGACGACCCCGAAAGGCCCAGGAGGATCGCCGCCTTGAACTCGGACGCGTTCGGGGCGCCGGTCGTACTGTTCTGCTACGTCGATCGGACGATGGGGCCCGGACAGTGGGGAGACGCCGGGATGTACCTGCAGACGGTCATGCTGCTGCTGAGGGCGGAAGGGTTGCACAGCTGCCCCCAGGTGATGTGGACGATGTACCGCGAGACCGTCCGTCAGACGGTCGGGGCCGACGGCGGGCTCGTACTGTTCTGCGGTGTCTCGGTGGGATTCGAGAAGGAAGGCGTGCCACGGGTGCGCACCGGGCGGGCGGACCTTACGGAAACAGTGAGCTTCATCGGAGTGTGACCGCCGGGCGGTCGAAACCCACGGGGCGGATCCCCTGCGCCACCCTCGCAGCAGAACGCGGGAGCGGGTCCTCGAACGGATCCGCCGCGGCTTCCGGCTGCGCCCGGAGGCGGGCCCGCAGGTCCTGGCCGTCAGCCACCGGGCGCCCCGGGCCGTGGTCGCCGAGGCGCTCTGCTCACCGCACCCGCGCCGCCCCGTCTCCGTCCCGGAGCCGGTGAAGAAGCCCTGTGCGAGTGGGGCTGGACCACCCTCGACGTCCACCGCATCGAGTGGTGGGCCATGGCCGGGAACACCGGCTCGCGTGCCGTCGCCGAGAAACTCGGCTTCACCGTCGAAGGGACACTGCGCAATCGCGGCATCGCCAACGACGGCAAGCCGCACGGCTGGTGGGTGGGCGGACTGCCGAGGACCTGACGCCCGGGCCGGTGCTTGGCCGGCTTCGTTTGCTCTTCTGCAGGTGAGTTCCCAGCTTCGACAGCTCCCACAGAAGAGCCACACCCGTTGATCGCCGCGGAGCAGGACTTGGGGCCTCCCGCTCGACCGTACGCGACTCGTGCGGCGGCGGCGGGCCGCCCTGTCCTCACCGGGCGGTACACCTAACGCCGCGTACGCAGCAGCAGGTGCAGGAAGTACGGCGCGCCAATGACGGCGGTCATCAGGCCCGCGCCGATCTGGGCCGGGGCGATGACGGTACGTCCGAGGAGGTCCGCCGCGCAGACCAGCGAGGCGCCCAGGAGCACCGCGACCGGTACGACACGGACGTGCCGGCGGCCCACCAGGGCCCGGGCGGCGTGCGGGGCGACGAGCCCGACGAAGCCGATCGTGCCGGCCGCGGCCACGGCCGTCGCGGTGAGCAGCACGCTCGTCACCAGGAAGCCGAGCCGGGCCGGGCCGCGGCGCAGTCCGAGCAGGGCCGGGGTGTCGTCGTCGACCGACAGCAGGTCGAGTTCGGTGCGCCGTGCGACCGCGACGGCGAGACCCAGCACGAGGGCGGCCGCCACGGGCAGCGCGTCGGGCACGGTCCGTCCGTAGGTGGAGCCGGACAGCCAGGTGAGCGCCTTCGTCGCGTTGAACGGGTCGGTGAGAACGATCAGCAGGCTGATCAGCGCCGTCGTGGCCGCGGACACGCCGACGCCGACGAGGACGAGCCGGGTCTGCTGGAAGCCGCCCCGCGCCGAGAGCCCGAACACGAGCACCGCGGTCACCGCGGCGCCCGCGAACGCGGCCGCCGCCACGCTCCACGCGCCGGCGACCGGGACCGTCGTGACGAGCAGCACCGCGCCGAGCGCGGCGCCGCCGGAGACGCCGAGGATGCCGGGCTCCGCGAGGGGATTGCGGGTGACGGCCTGCACCAGCGTGCCGGACAGGGCGAGCGCCGCCCCCGCCAGGAGTGCGGCGAGCACCCTCGGCACGCGGGTGTCGAGGACGAAGGAGACGGCCTGACCGGCCCTGCCCTGCGTCCAGTTGGCGACGTCGCCCAGGAGCAGCTTGGTGTCGCCCAGCAGGACTCCGGCGACGGTCAGCCCGACCAGTACGGCGACGAGGAGAACCATGGTCACCAGGAACGCCGCGCGGCCGGGGATGCGCATCCGGTCCGGGGCTCCCACCCCCGCGGAGTCCTGGGCCCGCAGCGCCATCACGACCAGGAACACCGCGCCGACCAGGCTCGTGACGACCCCGGTGGGGACCGCGACGGCGGTCTGCGCCGGTACCACGGCGCGCAGCAGGACGTCCGCGCCGAGCACCAGGACCGCGCCGGTCAGGCCCATGACGGGCAGTGCGGAGCGGGTGCGCACCAGCGTGCGGAAGCGCCGGGCCAGCGGCCGTACGAGGGCGGGCGCGCACAGGCCGACGAAGCCGAGGGGCCCGGCGAGGGTCACCGCCGCGGCGGACAGCAGCGACGCGAACACGACGACGGTGATCCGGGTGCCGCGGACGGGGACGCCGAGGCCGCGGGCGGCGTCGTCGCCGAGTGCCAGGGCGTCGACGCGGCGGGCCACCAGTAGCAGTCCGGCGGCGCCGGCCACGGCGACGGGGGCCATCTGCACGACGCCGTCGAAGCCGTTCTGGCTGATGCTGCCCTGGCTCCACTGGTAGAGGCCGTTGGTCTGCTGCGGGAAGAGCAGGATCAGCCCCTCGGTGAGGGAGGTCAGGCCGAGGGTGAGCGTGCTGCCCGCCAGAACCAGGCGCACGGTCCCGGCGCCCAGCCCGGACAGCGACAGGACGACGGCGGCGGTGGCGAGTGCGCCCGCGAAGGCCACGCCGGAGGAGGCGAGCAACGGCAGGGACGTCCCGGTGACCATGAGGACGCCCAGGGCCAGGTACGAACCGGCGTTGACGGCCAGCGTGTCGGGCGCGGCGAGCACGTTGCGGCTCACCGCCTGCAGCGCCGCCCCGGCGATGCCGAGGGCGGGGCCGACCAGCAGGCCGGCGGTCATGCGGGGCAGGCGGGAGGCGACCACGACGGACGCGTCGCCGGAGGCGGCCCGGCCGGTGAGGGCCTTCCAGACCTCGGCGGGGCCGACGGCGGCGGTGCCCTGAGTGATGTCGACGACCGCGAGGGCGGCGACCAGGAGCACGAGCGCGGCCGTCACCGCGGCCGCTCCCGTCCGGGAGCCGGCCGCGTGCGAACGGGCGGCGGGGGTCGTTGCGGTGACGGCCACGAGCGCTACTTCGTCAGGGCGCCGACGAGGGCGTCGACATACGCCTCCATCGACTGCGGGCCGCCGAACATCCAGATGCCGTCGGGCAGCCGGTGCACCTTGTCCTTCTCGACGAAGGGCAGCGACGTCCAGACGGAGTTCTCGGCGAGGTCGTCGGCGAAGACGTCGCCCTCGCTGTCGCTGCCGATGTAGGCGAACTCCACGTCGCCGAGGCCCGTGAGGCCCTCGACGTCGGTGGCGGCCAGGCCGTAGTCCTTGTCGCCCTCGATCTTCCAGGCGTTCTCCAGGCCGAGCGCCGTGTTGACGCCGCCGATCAGGGAACCGGCGGTGTAGGGGCGGACGGAGACCTGGTTGGAGGCGACGTATCCGTCGGCGAACGCGATCCGCGTGCCGGCCAGGCCCGCGTCGGCGAGGGCCTTCCTCCCCTCGGCGACCTTGGTGTCGTAGGCCTTCCTCGCCTCGTCGGCCTCGGCGGTGGTGCCGGTCGCCTCGGCGATGAGGTCGAGGTTCTCCTTCATCTGCCCGACCGGGTCGGCCGCGTCGGCGGAGCGGACCTCGAGGACCGGGGCGATCTTCCTCAGCTGCTTGACCGCGGCGTCCGGCAGGTCGGTGGTGGCGACGATCAGATCCGGGGAGAGCGAGGCGATGGTGTCCATGCTGGGCTCGCCGCGGGTGCCGATGTCCTTGGGCCGGTTCTTCAGCGGGACGGCCGTGTCCCAGGTGGTGTAGCCCTTGACGTCGGCGACACCGACCGGGTCCACCCCGAGCGTCACGAGGGACTCGACGACGTTCCACTCCGTGCCGACGACCTTCTTCGCCGGCCCGTCGAGGGTGACCTTCGCCCCGCTCGCGTCGGTGAGCGTGATGCCCTTGGTGTCCTTGGCGGCGCTGTCCGCGGCCGGCTCGGTCGTGCCGCAGCCCGCGAGGGCGAGTGCGGCGGCAGCGGCGGTGATGACGATGGAGCGTCTCATGGGGTGGTGACGGGCCTTTCGTTGCGTGCGTGGTGGCGGCCGACGGCGCGGGTGCGCAGCAGGCCGGTCAGGGGATCGGTGTCGACGTCGACCCGTATCCCGTAGGCGTCGGTGAGGCGTTGCGGTGTGAGCACGTCCTCGGGGCGGCCGTCGGCGACGATCCGGCCCGCCCGCAGCAGGGCGATCCGGTCGGCCACGGCGGCCGCCTGGTCCAGGTCGTGCAGGACGACGCCGACGGCGATGCCGTGGCCGTCGGCCAGGTCCCGGATCAGGTCGAGCAGTTCGACCTGGTAGCGCAGGTCGAGGTAGGTCGTGGGCTCGTCGAGGAGGAGCACCCCCGTCTCCTGGGCGAGGCAGCTCGCGAGCCAGACGCGCTGGAGCTGGCCGCCCGAAAGGTGCTCCGCGCCGCGGGCGGCGAGGTCGGCGACACCGGTCATGGACAGCGCGCGGTCCACCGCGGCCGGCCCGTCCGGGTCGGGGCGGCCCCAGCGGCCCCGGTGGGGGTAGCGGCCGAACTCCACGACGTCACGTACCGTCAGCCCGCTCGGCGTGGGGCGTCCCTGCGTCAGCAGGGCCACCTGTCGGGAGAACTCACGCGCCGTCAGGGCGAGCCCGTCGGCGGCGGTCCCGTCGTGCGCGTCGATCGTCAACGTGCCGCGGCGGGCACGCTGCAGGCGTGCCACCGTGCGCAGGAGCGTCGACTTGCCGCTGCCGTTGGGGCCCACGAGGGCGGTCACCTCACCGGGCCGGAGGGTGATCGCCGCGTCGTGGACGACGTCGACCCCGTCGTACGACACGGTCACCTCGTACGCCGTCAGCCGGTGACCGCGCACGCCGGAGGCCATGACAGTCTCTTCCGTGGAACTCACAAACGAAGGTTAGCCTAACCTAACCATTGCCCGAACCACCCCCCTTTCACTCCGATAAACTTAGGCTAACCTTCCTTTATGGCGATGACCCCGCGGCTCATGCCGCAGAACCCCCGGATGTTCCGCGCCGAGGTCGTCAGGACCGAGCGGGTCACCCCCTCCCTGCACCGTGTGACCGTGACGGGCGCCGACCTCGCCGACTTCCCGTGGATGGGCTACGACCACTGGTTCCGCCTCTTCATGCAACTCCCCCACCAGGACGCCCTGCGGCTGCCCGAGTTCTCCGGCGCCCGGTGGTGGCAGCCCTACCTCGCCATCCCCGCGGCCGAGCGTCCCCACTACTCCAACTACACCGTCGCCGCGTTCCGTCCGGAAACGGCCGAAATGGACATCGAGTTCGTCGTGCACCGCGCACCGGACGGTGGACTCGAAGGCCGTGCCGCGATATGGGCCTGCGGCGCCCGGGCCGGGGACGCGCTGGCGCTCCTCGACCAGGGCGTCATGTTCGACTGCCCGGAGGACGCCTCCGAGGTCCTCGTCGTGGCCGACGAGAGCGGGATGCCCGCCGCCACGGGCATCCTGCGCTCCCTCCCCCGCGACACGGTGGGCCGCCTGATCCAGGAGGTCCCCACCCCCGACGACCGGCGCGACCTCGACGCCCCCGCCGGGATCGCCGTCACCTGGGTCGTACGCGAAGACCCCCACGCCGTCCCCGGCTCCGTCGCACTGGCCGAACTGCGGGGGCACACCCCGTCGGACGCCACCGGGTACGCCTTCGTCGTCGGCGAGCAGAGCCTCGCCACCAAGGGCCGCCGGCACCTGCACCGCGCCGGCCTCCCCAAGGACCGCATCACCTTCTCCGGCTTCTGGCGGCACGAGGCACGCCACGCGGAGGCCTGACCGCCGCCACGGGGCAGCCCGCGTCGCCCCGGACCCGCGCGCGGGAGGCACTTCGCGCACGGAGGGCGCACAAGGGGAACGGTTGAGCCCTGTACGCGCTCCCGCGTGGACGGGGAGAATGCCTAGCGCCAGCGATCATGCGACCTGGACGTTCGCGTCCGGTCGCCGGCTCCCGGAAGGCGGGTCGACTCCCGTGCTGCTGCATCTGCCCACGTCCGTACCCGAAGCACAGGAGTTCATGGCCCAGGGGGCGGTGCCCGTCGGCGGCGCGACGCTCGTCTGGGCCACCTGGCAGCGCGACGGGTTCCCCGAGCGGGCCATGTCGCTGCGCAACCTTCCGGAGGCCAACGCGATCGAACGCGAGGCGCTGGGCGCGGCGGTGGTGCTGAACCGGATCGACGAACGGGTTCCCGAGGTGCTGCGGCGGGCGGCCGCCGGTGTGGGCACCGGCGCCGTGCGGCGGACGGCCACCGTCGGCGGCAACCTCGTCGGCAGCACCCTGCGCTGCCTGCTGCCCGCCGCCCTCGTCCTCGACTCCCGCGCGATCACCCTGGAGCCGGACCGGACCCATGAGACCGATCTGGCCGAGGCCGTGGCCAAGCAGCACCTCCTGCTCGGCATCCGCTGGCGGGAGCCGCTGGTCAGCGCCTACGACAAGCTGCCCGGTGAGGCGGGCGGGCCCCCGCCCCTCGTCGTCGCCACCGCCGTGCACACCGCGGACGACGGACGCCTCCTGCGGGTCGCCGTCCGCGACGGCCACGAAGTGCTCCGCGCGAGCGCGCCGTTCGACGGCGACACCGAAGCGGCCCTGCACGCACTGCGGGAGACGGACCTCGCCACGCTCCACCCCGAGGCGTGGGAAGTGGTGGGCCGGCAGGTCACCGGACTCGCCGGACGGCTCCCCGGCGCCTGAGCCCGCCCGGCGGCCCTCGCGGTCCGGGCGGAGTCCCCGCGGGGACTCCGCGAGCAATCCGCGAGGAATCCGCGAGATCTCTTGCGTCACATCGGGTATGTCCGGGCCTTCCCGGTTGTTGATGTGTGCGAGGGCCCGCGCCGGTGACCGGCGCGGGGCCCGCCCGTCCCCCACCGGATCGGAAGAGACGAGAGAGCAGATGGATGACACGCCGGAAGACCCGCGGCGCGGCGCCGCGTTGGGCATGGTCCGGAACGGGGCGGACCCGGCGCGGATGTGCCTCATCACACCCGACGGCGTCACCACGGTCGAGTTCGTCGTGGAGCCGTCGGTCGGCCTCCGGTGCGCCCGCGCGGAGTGCGCCGCGGCGCTGGCGCTGAACCGCTGGCTCCACGACGCGGACCCCTCCCGGTACTTCGAGCTGCAGGTCGCGTTCCTGCAGTTCGAGTACAACCCCGGTCACGAGTCCTTCGCCGCCGAGGAGGTCCGTGCGCTGCGCGCCCTCCTCGCGGAACAGCGGGGGACCCCGCGGTGGAACGGCGCCCTGGCGAGCCTGCTCGGCAGGCTGGAGGCCTGCGAGGCGGAGCTCTGACCGCCGGCGGGTGAGGCGGGCAGGCGGGGTCAGCCGCCGGCTGGCGGCAAAAGGCGCCCGGCCATCGCGCCCACGGCCGCCACGACCGCCTTCCGGTGCCGGACGCGCCGGGCCTCGGCGGCGCGCGAATGCCGGGTGCGGAACCCGGTCGTGCGCCCGGGTCCCGCACCCCGCCTGCCGGCGGGCGGGGTCAGGGCCAGACCAGGTCGATACGCTCCTGGGCGATCGGGTAGCCGGCCCTGGCGAAGTGGGCTGCCATCGGGGTGTTGGCCTGGTCCGTCCCCGCCACGATGCGGTCCACGCCCTCGCCGGCGAGCTTGTGCGTGGCCTCGACAAGCAGGTCGTAGGCGTATCCGTGGCCGCGGTACTCGGGCACGACGCCGATGTAGCCGATGAGGGGATCCCCGTAGTGGCGGCCGGGGACGCTCAGGCCGACGAGGTCCCCGGCACCGTCGTAGGCCAGACGCCACCACTCGCGCGGGCTCGGCAACCAGCGCAGATAGTCCAGCTCTTCCCGCGCGGCCGCCTCCAGCCCGGACCGGGCGACGGTACGGCGCACATGGGCGTCGAGACTGCCCTGGTGAATGCGGCGGAAGACGTCGAGGATCTCCGCGTCGTCCGGCTCGGGGCGGAACTCGAGCCGGCCCGGACGCGCGGGCACGCCGCATTCCGGCGTCCAGCGGTAGCGGAAGCGCTCGACGAGCGGGGACAGCCCCGCGGCGACGGCCGCGTCGATCCGGGCCCGGGCGTGCTCGCGGACCGCGGGGACGTCACGCCAGCCGGGCGGGAGTTTGAGGGAGTACTCGGCGCGCAGCGGTGAGGTGCGGAGCAGTTCCACGGCCGCACCGGCGTCGGTGAAGTCGAACCAGTCCAGGGCGAGCGGCTTGTCGTCCTGCGGCCCGGCCCACCACGCGGCGCGAGCGACGACGACGCCGTCGCGCAGGGCCACCCAGGTCCACTCTGGGCGGTACTCACCGGCGGCGGCCATCCCGCCGTAGGTGTCGCCGAAGGCGGCGAAACCGACGAGGCCGGGATCGGGCAGGGATTCGAAGAGTGCTTCCTCGCCTGCGGCGAGGGGGCGGATGACCAGATCGGTCACGCGAGGTCCTTCCGGGTGGTGACGCGCTCCCGTTCAGATCCTCGGCGCCCTCGGAACGGGGTGGGAGCACATGAGAGTCGGCTGGCTCACGGTTCCCACCTCCTGTCGCGATCGAGGGCGCGAACGCAGCGTAACAGCCGATCGAATCGCCTGCGACGGTCCCCGACGGCCCGCCGCCGAACGGCGGTTCGGCCGAAGGCACGGCGCACTCGGTCGAGACGCGCGCGGTTCGCCTCCGGCGGCCTCACCCCGCCCGCTGACGAGGCCACTCCCCGCCACGGCGCAGCCGTCGGCACCGCGGTCGGTGGTCCGGAGAGGAAAAGGCGGCCGTCCGGGATCGGACGGCCGCCTTTCATAGCGCGCTCATCGGATGGACGGGGGCTCCAGTCATCGTGGCAGCAAAAACGACGACCCCCGGAACCTGGACATCAGTTGTGTCCCCCCACTGCCTTCCACTCTCCGGGAGATCACCGGCGAGGTGAATCCCGCCTGAACTGGCCGCGCGTCCCCGGAGAAGTACCGGTCGTCGTCCGTGACCGACGGCGGACCGCTTTCCGTCCGGGCGCCGGCACTCCGACCTTCGCCGTCGAAACGGCGGAGATCGGGTGGCGCGCGCGGTCGGTCAGGTGCGCCTCGTGGGCGCGTCACGCCGGTGGAGGGCGAGGGTCCAGGTGTGCACGGTGTACGTGGTGGGCCGGCCCGGCCCGGGTTCGCCGATGACCGCGGTGAGACGCCCGCCGTCGAGGCGCAACTCGCTGATGAGGCCGGACGTGTTGTCGGCGGCGACCGGCAGCAGTTCGGCGAGGACGGTGCCGGCCAGGCTGCGGTCGACGGCCCGGAGCACCCCGGCGTCGAGCACCAGGATCGTGCCGTCCTCCAGCACCACCGGCCGCGGCGCCACCGAGTCCGTGAGCCGTGGGCCGCGCTCGATCACACCGCCCGGCAGCAGGCGCACCACGCGGCTTTCGGTGGGATGCCTCCGGTCGGCCTCGACGACACGGACGCCGGTGCCGACCACGTAGTGGCCGTAGGTGCGCCACGAGTCCACGGTGGCTCCGTCGCGGTCGTGCTGCCAGGTGTCGAAGAAGTCGTAGCCCTCCAGGCCGAGCAGGAAGCGACCGCCGCGCAGCGCGGCGCCGCGCTCCCCGCGCAGTTCGGCGACCAGGGTGCCGTCCGCCAGGTCGAGCAGGAGGGCCGGGCCGAGGAACCCCCACGGCGTGTACTCGAGGGAGTCCGTGGTGACCAGCACCCTGCCCCCGGAGACGTGGGCGGCGTTGGGGCGTCCGTCGAAGGCATGGGTCCAGCGCGTCCGTCCCGAGACGTCGACGCAGCTGACCTCCCCGGTCGCCCCGTGGATGCGCAGGTCGTCGCGCCGCGCCAGCGGCCGTCCGTCGGGCCGCGACAGGTACGGCGGCCGCCCCACCGCACTGTGACGGTCCACCACGGTGACGCGCCACCGGCCGGGCTCCGCCCGCTCGGCGCGACCGCTCCCCTCGGGTATCGGCATGCGCGTGATGGTAGCCGCCGGCGCGGCACCCGCGGGCCGACGGGACCGCCGCGTCCTCCGGCAGCGCGTGCCCGACGGCGTCCGTGCGGGCGTGTGGCGCCGCACCCGGTCCTCCCGGGTGCGGCGCCACACGCCGCCCGCCGTGTTCGCCTACTCGTCGATCGCCGCGCCGAACTGCGCGTCGGCCGTCGGCGCGCCGAGGGTCGCGCCGTTGTACGTCCACGTGCCCTTGGCGACCAGGCCGGAGGACGACGCGGGGACGACCCAGACGAATCCGTCGTTCGTGTTCTCGCCCGGGGCCGCCGCGATGAGGCCGAAACGGCCGTCCTTGTCGGCGTCGATCAGCCGTATCTGGCCGCCCCAGCGGTCGGCGGCCTCCGCCGCGCCCGGGATGCCGGCGGTGTTCTGGTCGAAGCTGCGCGCTCCCGTCGCGGTGAGGCCGCCCCGTGCGCCGCGCAGGGTCCAGACCGCGCCGGCGTCGGCGACGGAGCCGATGTCCTCACCAGGGGCGCCGATGGCGAGGTCGGGGTGGCCGTCGCCGTTGGTGTCGCCGGAGGACAACTCGGCGCCCCAGCGGTCGCCGGCCTCGGCGACACCGGGAACGCCCGCCGAGTCCTGGGTCCACGTCTGCGCCGGGGTCGGGTTCAGGCCCGAGAGGTCGCCCCTGCCGAGGTAGACGGAGACGGATCCGCCGAGCGCGGAGCCGGTGCCCGTGTCGCCGATGGCCAGGTCGTCCTGTCCGTCCTGGTTGAAGTCGCTGGAGACGACCGCGGGCCCGCCCTCGAAGGTACCGCCGTCCGCGAGGTCGTCGATGCCGGGAGCTCCGTGCAGCACCTGGGTGACGCCGACCCCGGGGTGGTCGCCCGTGGTCACCCCGGAGATCGCCAGGTCGGCCCAGGGGTCCTCGTTGTAGTTGCCGTGGCTGAGGCTCCGCAGGGCGAGGCCGGTGTCCTGTGCCGTGCGTTCGAGGGCGCGCACTCCCCGGTCCGCCTGCCGCAGCCGCGGTGCGGCGGCCGCTCCCGGCTCCGCGGTGAAGAACAGCAGGGAGTCGTTCTCCAAGACGGCGATGCTGTCGCGCAGGTTGGCGTCGGGGTCCGAGGGATCCGGGGCGAAGTAGCGTGCGGCTTCGAGGGCACGCCCGAAGTTCGCGCCGGCCCGCGGCTGGTCGGGGTCCTCCAGCCAGAAGCTGTCGCCGCCGTGCAGTCCGGTCGGGGAGCCCCAGAAGACGACCGCGCCGCCGGCGTCGGAGAGCGCGCCGAAGTCCTCGCCGGGGATGCCGACGATCGCGTCGTCGTAGCCGTCGTTGTCCAGGTCTCCGGTGGCGACGGCCCGTCCGAAGCCGTCGCCGGCCTCCGCGGCGCCCGCGACGCCCGAGGTGCTCTGGCTGAGGACGGACCGCTTGGTGGTGCTGAGCCCGCCCGGCCCGCTGTACTGCACGGTGACGTATCCGGCGCCCTTGGCCCCGGACACGGTGGCGCCGGGGGCGCCGATCAGCACATCGTCGTGGCCGTTGCCGTCGAAGTCGCAGTTGCGCTGCTGCCACCCGATCGACGGGAACGGCACCTCCGCCTGTGCGGCGGGTGCCGTGAGCAGGGCACCGCCGCCGAGGGTGAGGAGTGCCGCGGCCATGAGGGCCGCGCTCTTGATGTGACGCACAGAAGAACCTCCTTGGTCTCCTGGGTTGCCCTCGCCGTCCTCCGCGGCCGCGTCGTCAACCGCGGCCGGATGCCTTCCGGCCGGCAACGCCCGGTGTTCCGTCACCCACAAGACACCTGGTGTTCGCGGAGGGTTGTAGCGGCCGTGGGGACCGCTTTCCGGGCCCGGGCCGTCGGCCCGTGGCGCGCGGGACCGCCGGGCGGGCCCTGCCTGCGTCTTTGACCGCGATTTGCCGCCGGGGCCACTGGTGCGGGGCCGCCCTCGGGATTCAGGATGATCCTCATGCCCGAATCCACTGCGTTCCACGACCTGGCGGCGTTCCTCGCGCTGCCCCGCGTCTCCTCGCTCGCGCTGTCACCCGACGGAACCCGTCTGGTGACGGCGGTTCAGGAGCTCTCCGCCGACCGCACCCGGTTCATCGGCGCCCTGTGGGAGGTGGACCCGGCCGGGGAGCGCCCGGCCCGGCGGCTCACCCGCTCCGGGCGCGGCGAGTCCGCACCCCGGTTCCTGCCCGACGGCACCCTGCTGTTCCTGTCCTCACGTCCGGCCGCCGACCCCGGCGAGGGCGAGGAGGACCGGCAGGAGGCGGCGCTGTGGAGCCTGCCGGCGGGCGGCGGCGAGGCGGCACAACTGCTCGCCAGGGCCGGCGGCATCGACGAGTACGCGACGGCCGCCGACTCCTCCCGGATCGCCCTCGGGGCCTCCCTGCTGCCGGGCGCGACGGACGCCGAGCAGGACCAGCGGCTGCGCGAGGCCCGCCGGAAGGCCAAGGTCTCGGCGATCCTGCACGAGTCGGTGCCGGTGCGGCACTGGGACCACGACCTGGGCCCCGGCGTCCCGCACGCGTTCACCGTCGCGGACGCCACCGCGCAGGACCCCGCCGCCACGGACTGCGGCGCGCGCCGCGCCGCCTTCGCCGAGGGCGTCGCGCTCTCCCCCGACGGCTCGCTGGTCGCGTACGCGACGGCGGTGGGCACCCTCCCCGACGAACTCCGCTCCGTGGTCGTCGTCGCGGACGCCGAGACGGGCAAGCCGCTGCGGATGCTGGAGTCCCCCGACGCGGAGTTCGGCGCCCCGGCGTTCACCCCGGACGGCCGGGACCTGGTGTGCGCCCGCCGGCAGCGGGTCACCTGGGACGCCCCCGGTGACGTCACGCTGTGGCTCGCGAGCGCCACGGACGACCGGGACGCCGGGCGCGACCTGCTGCCCGGTTTCGGCCAGTGGCCGGGCGCGCCGGTCGTCTCCCCGGTCCCCGGTGGGGACGGCGCCCCGGTGGTGTACTTCACCGCCGACGAGGGCGGCCACGGCCCGGTCTTCCGGCTCTCCACCGGCAGCGGTGAACTGCTCGCGCTCACCGCCTCCGGTACGTACTCGGACGTGGTGGTCGCCCCGGACGGCGGCACCGTGTACGCGCTGCGCTCCGCGGTCGACAGCCCCCCGCTGCCCGTGCGCCTGGACGCCGCGACCGCCGGGCAGCAGCCCGCTGCGCTCCCCTGCCCCGGGCAGGACACGGCCCTGCCGGGCGGCCTCACCGAGGTGCACGCCACCGCCGACGACGGGACGGCGCTGCGGGCCTGGCTGGTGCTGCCGGAGGGCGCCGGCGCCGACACCCCGGCCCCGCTGCTGCTGTGGGTGCACGGCGGCCCGCAGACCAGCTGGAACGCCTGGCACTGGCGCTGGAACCCGTGGGTGGCGGCAGCCGCGGGCTACGCGGTGCTGCTGCCGGACCCGGCACTGTCCACCGGCTACGGGCAGCACATGCACGAGCGCGGCTGGGCGCACTGGGGCGGCGCGCCGTACGACGACGTCATGGCGCTCACCGACGCCGCGCTGCTGCGGGACGACCTGGACGGCGGGCGCACCGCGATGATGGGCGGGTCGTACGGCGGTTACATGGCCAACTGGATCGCCACGCGCACCGACCGCTTCAAGGCGATCGTCACCCACGCGAGCCTGTGGAACATGTACAGCTTCGCGCAGGTCACCGACTTCCCGGCCTACTGGATGCGGCGGCAGGGCGACCCGCTGGTCACCACCGAGCGGTACGAGCGCGAGTCGCCGCACCTGCGGGCCGCGCAGATCACCACGCCGATGCTGGTGATCCACGGCGACAAGGACTACCGGGTGCCGATCGGCGAGGGCCTGGCGCTCTGGAACGACCTGGCGCGGTTCGGGGTCCCGGCGAAGTTCCTGTACTTCCCGGACGAGGGCCACTGGATCGTCAAGCCCAACAACGTCCGCCTGTGGTACGCCACGGTGCTGGGCTTCCTGGCGCACCACGTCCTGGGCGAGGAGTGGCAGCGCCCGGACCTGGTCTGACGCCGCCCGATCCCACCCGCCCCGCCGGGGCCGGTCCGGTCCGGGCCCCGGCGGCGGCGTCCGGCGCGTCCACGGTCATCCGGCGTGCCGGGCGCCGGTCCGGTCCTTGAGGCGGGGCCGGCCGAATGGACCGCTCAGGTGGAACCGGAGCCCCGGGGTCAGCCCTGGTCTTGGGCGTATTGAGCCGCATGCCACGTGGAGTCGATGGCGGGATTGCGCAGGGTCCCCCAGAAGCGGTCATCAGGGATCGATGGCAGTGGCGTACTGCCCAGGTCCTCGTGCAGATCCGTACGCCAGTCGACAGTGAAGTGGCCGCGGATGCTCGCGCTCTCGCAAACGGACCTGTAGGGCGAGCCCCAGATCCCGTGCACCATCTTCTCCGCAGCCCACCTACGAGGAGCGTCCCGCCGGGTGTTCGCCTGCGCGATCACCGTGCGAAGTCGCAGGCCCAGCGGGTTGGCCTGTTCCGGGCTTGGTGGGGCTTCGCCCCGGTCCAGCGCGTCCAGGACCGACCTGACCTCCGGGTACTTGTTCAGGCCCGTTTCCACAGCCACTCTGCGCAGTTGCTTCCGCGCTGCCATGGCCACCTGTTCACGAGGCAGGATCGCGAGCAGCGCACCGAGTTCCTCAAGCCCGTCGAGGTGGACGACATGCAGAACATCGGTGGGCCTGCAGGACAGGTCCAGCTCCGGCAGTTGCTCGTCCCGTCGGGGAAGGGGGTCGTCGGCGCTGCCCCAGTCCGGTCCGAGGGGCCCGGCCCGCTCCCAGAGCAGTCGGCCGTTGAACGTGACAGCACCCCCGTCCCGGCCGCTTTCAAGCCGGTCGGCAAGCTCTGCGAGATACGCGCCCAGCGAGTCGGCCCGTCCGAAGTCGGTGCCGGTCTCATCGAAGAAGCGTCCGATCGCACCGTAGGAGTCCTGCCCCCGGCGGCAGTCGATCGTGAGACCGTCGGCCGTCACCCCGTAGGAACCGAACTTCAGGTAGGTGTCGAGCCAGTAGTACTCGGCCTCCTCCTCGTCCAGGCCCTCGGCGATGGCGCGCATGAACCTGGTGTCCCCGACGATCTCGCTCACGGAGAGCAGCCGGTCATGCGTGCTGAACTGGAAAGCCTCCGCGCCGTCCAGAGCCCCGTTGTGCCGGAGCAGTGACGCGACCAGATCAGGAGGGAAGGTGACGCCGAGTTCCTCCTCCGCTGCTGCTATCTCCTCATGTTCCGCGGGCGGCCCAAGCGTGGCGAAGGTGCGAGGCGCGTTCTCGCGCAGCCACTCGTCGATGCGGTCCCACGACTCCCGGACCGGGTCTCTTCTCATGAGCTGAGCCTAGAGACGGACACTGACAGCTTGAGCGCCGCCTGCCGGCCACGGTAGCGGGCGACCCGCCGGCCCCGTTCGGTGCCGTGCCCACCAGGTCTCCCGCTCGGCTCGCCGACTCGAAGGCTCAAGCGCCGGGCGAAACGGTAAGTCACAACGAGCGCGCCGGATCGGACGGCGCCCTCTCGGGAGGCCGGCTCCCGTCCCTGGACGGCGTCCCGTCCGGGCCGCGCCGAGGCCCGTCGTCTGCCGAGGGGCCGGGACATGACCGGACAACCGAACCCAGCCGGTCCGAAAGTCACACCAACACCCTTGACACCACCGGTGCCTTGACCCCCTACTAGCCCTTGCAAAGCGAACTTGACAACGTTGTCTAGGCGCAGAAGGGGTGCTCGCGCATATGCAGCAGAGAGCTGCCCGGCACAGATGGAGTTCCTCGGCGGTCGTGTTGGCGACCGCCTTCGCTCTGGCCGCGGCCACGCAGCAAGCGGCGGTCGCCGTTCCCGAAACCAAGCCGCACGTCGACACCTTCGCGTCGTCGTTCGAGTCGGATGATCCGGCGGTCGACTGGCGCAACACGGTGGACACCGCGGCGGACGGGTCCAAGCGGGCCTCGGGGGTGGACGGTGGCTACAGCACCGGCATTCCCGGCAACCTCAACGACCACGTCACCGACATCCGCGCCAACGGCGAGTACGCGGACTCGGGCGAGGTCAAGGAGAACCTCGTCGACGCCGAGCCGGGGACCAAGTGGCTGGTCTTCCAGCCCACCGGCTGGGTGGAGTTCGACCTCGACGGCCCCGCGAAGGTGGTCAACTACGCGCTGACGTCCGCCAACGACGCCGCGGAACGCGACCCGCGGGACTGGACCCTGCAGGGTTCCACCGACGGCAAGGACTGGAAGACCCTGGACACCCGCTCCGGCGAGTCCTTCCCCGAGCGGTTCCAGACGAAGTCGTACGACCTCGCCGAGCCCGCCGAGTACCAGCACTTCCGGATCGACATCACCAGGAACAACGGCGCCTCGGGCATCACGCAGCTCGCCGACCTGCAGCTGTCGACGGGCAGCAGCGGCGACCCCGTGCCGCAGGACATGCTCACGCTCGTCGACCGCGGCCCGAGCGGCTCCCCGACGGCGAAGTCGGGCGCCGGCTTCACCGGTACGCGGGCGCTGCGGTACGCGGGCCGTCACACCGGCGAAGGCCGGGCGTACTCGTACAACAAGGTCTTCGACGTCGACGTGCCCGTCCGCCGGGACACCGCGCTGTCGTACCGGATCTACCCCTCGATGGCGGACGGCGACCGCGACTACGACGCCACCAACGTCTCCGTCGACCTGGTCTTCACCGACGGCACCTACCTCAGCCGCCTGGGCGCCACCGACCAGCACGGCTTCGCCCTCACCCCGCAGGGGCAGGGCGCGGCCAAGATCCTCTACGTGAACCAGTGGAACGACGTCTCCTCGCGGATCGGATCGGTCGCCGCCGGCAAGACCGTCGACCGCATCCTGGTGGCGTACGACTCCCCCAAGGGCCCGGCGAAGTTCCGCGGCTGGCTGGACGACGTGGCGCTGAAGCCGCTGCCGCCGCAGAAGCCGAAGGCGCACAAGTCGGACTACGCGCTGACGACCCGCGGCACCAACTCCAGCGGCAGCTTCTCGCGCGGCAACAACTTCCCGGCGACGGCCGTCCCGCACGGCTTCAACTTCTGGACGCCGGTGACCAACGCGGGCACCCTCAACTGGCTGTACGACTACGCCAAGGCGAACAACTCGGACAACCTGCCCACCATCCAGGCGTTCAGCGCCAGCCACGAGCCCAGCCCCTGGATGGGCGACCGGCAGACCTTCCAGGTGATGCCGTCCGCCGCCTCCGGCACCCCGGACACGGCGCGCGGCGCCCGGGCGCTGCCCTTCCGGCACGAGAACGAGACCGCCCGCCCCTACTACTACGGGGTGAAGTTCGAGAACGGCCTCAAGACGGAGATGGCGCCGACCGACCACGCGGCGGTGCTGCGCTTCACCTACCCCGGTGCCGACGCGAGCGTGCTCTTCGACAACGTCACCGAGCAGGCGGGCCTGACGCTCGACAAGGACACCGGCACCTTCACCGGCTACTCCGACGTGAAGTCCGGGCTGTCCACCGGCGCCACCCGCCTGTTCCTGTACGGCGAGTTCGACGCCCCCGTCACCGAGGGCACGTCGAGCGGCGTGAAGGGCTACCTGCGCTTCGACGCGGGCGAGGACCGCACGGTGTCGCTGCGCCTGGCCACCTCGCTGATCAGCATCGACCAGGCGAAGGACAACCTGCGCCAGGAGATACCGGACGGCACCTCCTTCGAGACGGTGAAGTCGCGCGCGCAGAGGCAGTGGGACAAGCTGCTGGGCCGCGTCGAGGTGGAGGGCGCCACGCCGGACCAGCTGACGACGCTCTACTCCAGCCTGTACCGGCTGTACCTGTACCCGAACTCGGGCTTCGAGAAGGTCGGTTCGAAGTACCAGTACGCGTCGCCGTTCTCCGCGATGCCCGGCCCCGACACCCCGACCCACACCGGGGCGAAGATCGTGGACGGCAAGGTCTACGTCAACAACGGCTTCTGGGACACCTACCGGACCACGTGGCCCGCGTACTCGTTCCTGACGCCAAGCCAGGCCGGCGAGATGGTCGACGGCTTCGTGCAGCAGTACAAGGACGGCGGCTGGACCTCGCGCTGGTCGTCGCCCGGCTACGCGGACCTGATGACGGGCACGTCCTCGGACGTGGCCTTCGCCGACGCCTACGTCAAGGGCGTGGACTTCGACGCCGAGGCGGCGTACGACGCGGCCGTGAAGAACGCGACGGTCGTCCCGCCGCAGTCGGGCGTGGGCCGCAAGGGCATGGCCACCTCGCCCTTCCTCGGCTACACGAGCACCGACACCCACGAGGGCCTGTCGTGGGCGCTGGAGGGGTACCTCAACGACTACGGCATCGCCCAGATGGGCAAGACCCTCTACGCGAAGACCGGCAAGAAGCGCTACAAGGAGGAGTCCGAGTACTTCCTCAACCGCGCGCAGGACTACGTCAACCTCTTCGACTCGAAGGCCGGCTTCTTCCAGGGGCGTGACACCCAGGGGAACTGGCGGGTCGACTCCGCGAAGTACGACCCGCGGGTGTGGGGTTACGACTACACCGAGACCAACGGCTGGGGCTACGCCTTCACCGCTCCGCAGGACAGCCGCGGTCTGGCCAACCTGTACGGCGGCCGGGACGGCCTGGCGAAGAAGCTCGACGAGTACTTCGCCACCCCGGAGACCGCCTCGCCGGAGTTCGTGGGCTCCTACGGGGGCGTCATCCACGAGATGACGGAGGCGCGGGACGTGCGGATGGGCATGTACGGGCACTCCAACCAGGTGGCCCACCACGTGACGTACATGTACGACGCGGCCGGGCGCCCCTGGGAGACGCAGAAGAACGTCCGCGAGGTGCTCTCCCGCCTCTACACCGGCAGCGACATCGGGCAGGGCTACCACGGCGACGAGGACAACGGCGAGCAGTCGGCCTGGTTCCTCTTCTCCTCGCTCGGCTTCTACCCGCTGGTGATGGGCAGCGGCGAGTACGCCGTCGGCTCCCCGTTGTTCACCAAGGCGACCGTCCACCTGGAGAACGGCAAGGACCTGGTCGTCAAGGCACCGAAGAACAGCACGCGCAACGTGTACGTGCAGGGGCTCAAGGTCAACGGCCGCTCCTGGAAGTCCACCTCGCTGCCGCACTCGCTGCTCGCCAAGGGCGGCGTGCTGGAGTTCGACATGGGCCCGAAGCCCTCGTCCTGGGGCACCGGCAAGAACGCGGCGCCGGTGTCGATCACCCAGGACGACAAGGCTCCCGCGCCCCGCGCGGACGTCATCAAGGGCGACGGCGCGCTGTTCGACAACACCTCGGCGACGGACGCCGCGGTCACGACCGTGGACCTTCCGGTGGAGGGACGCACCAAGGCCGTCCAGTACACGCTGACCTCGTCGGCGGACCGCGCCAAGGCGCCCACCGGCTGGACGCTGCAGGGCTCCTCGGACGGCAGGCACTGGAAGACCCTCGACAAGCGCTCCGGTGAGTCCTTCACCTGGGACCGCCAGACCCGGGCCTTCTCGGTCGCCGCACCGGGCGCTTACGCCCGGTACCGCCTGGTCCTGGACGCCGAGTCGACCCTGGCGGAGGTGGAGTTGCTCGGCTGATCCACATCCATGGCGAAGGGGCGGGCGCGGAGTGGACTCCGCGCCCGCCCTCGTCGTTCCCCGCGGGTCGGCGGCCGGGGCGGCGACGACGGAGTCGAGCACATCCCACATAACAGTCGATCGCCGCAATGCGGGGCCTCCCCTGAATTCACATCAGACATCGCGCACCTTTGCGCCATCCGGCACAACAATCGGGAATCCGGAATTACTCAGCACATGAACCGTCGCCAACAGGTTTCGCGAATGTTAAGAAATCCCGCCGCCATGCACGAGTGAGTCAGCGGCGTGCGTCCGCCGATCGCCCTCCGTTCGAGGGCGACAGTGAGTCAGGTGGCCGTTCATCGGCACTGGGCTCGCAACTCTTCCTGCATCAGACCGTGTTCGCTTGCGGAACAAGGCCTGTGCATGCCTCTCCGGCTCTGGACGGCAACGCCCACGCCCGGGGAAACCCGGCGAATAGCGGTCGACAGCCGCACCGAAGCTAGCGGCAATTGAGCGCGAATTCAAGCACTTTACATCCGCGCTCCATCGGTGATCAAATTCGGGGCAATCAGCAAACCCAGGAGGGTACGTGCGGCTTCCTATATCCCGAAGATTTGCGGTGCCGCTTGCAGCGGCTGTGGTCGCCGGCCTGACAGCCGCTCCGGCGGCGTCCAGTGCCTCGGCCTCACAGCCCCTGCACGGCGCCGCGGCCGGACAGGGCGACTCGCAGCGCAAGCCGGTCTCGGTCACGTTGATCACCGGCGACAAGGTGAAGGCCTTTCAGGGACCGCGCGGCGCGGTGTCGGTGGAAGACGTGCAGCGCGCGGCAGGAGCCCGAGGGTCGGTCCGTGTCGCTGTCGAGAACGGCGACACCTACGTGTATCCCGATCAGGCCATGGCCTACATCGCGACCGGTCGGCTCGACAGGCAGCTCTTCAACATCACGCAGCTGGTGGCACAGGGCTACGACGACGCCCACATCGGCGCACTCCCCCTGATCATCACCCAGTCCGGCGGCGCGACCGCTCGCAAGAGCGGTGCCGGCGAGGACGCGCCGCCGTCCGGTGCGGCTCTGCCGGGGGCGACGGCCACGCTGGAACTTCCCTCCATCAAGGGAGCGGCCGTCAGGGCCCAGCGGTCGAAGGCCGCCACCTTCTGGAACGCGCTCACCGACGTGGCCGGGCAGGACTCCGCCGGGTCGGCGGCCCGGACCGCCAAGAGCCCGGACGATGCGGACGCCCCCACATTCGCCGCCGGCGTCGACGAGGTGTGGCTCGACGCCAAGGCGAAGGCGACCATGGCGGAGACCAACGCGCAGATCGGCACCCCCCAGGTGTGGAAGGCCGGTGGCACGGGAGCCGGAGTCCGGGTCGCCGTTCTGGACAGCGGAGTGGACCCCACCCACCCGGACCTGCTCAAGCGCGTCGTGGCGTCCCGCAGTTTCGTAGAGGGCCAGGAGGTGCTCGACCGCAACGGCCACGGCACCCACACCTCCTCCACCGTCGCCGGGACCGGCGCCGCCTCCGGCGGGAAGGAACAGGGAGTCGCCCCGGGCGCCGACCTGATCGTGGGCAAGGTCCTGGGCGACGACAACACGGGTTACAACTCGGGGATCATCGCCGGCATGGAATGGGCGGCTCGGACCGAGCACGCCAAGGTGATCAACATGAGCCTGGGCACGGCGGCGTGGCACACCCAGGACGATCCGGTGAGCCAGGCGGTCAACAAGCTGAGTGCCGAGACGGGCGCGCTGTTCGTCATCGCCGCGGGCAACGCGGGTAACAGTCCCTACAGCGTGAGTGCGCCGGGCACCGCGGACGCCGCCCTGACCGTCGGCTCGGTGGACTCCTCCGACGTCCTCGCCTGGAACTCCGGCGCCGGACCCCGGCTGAAGGACGACGGCCTCAAGCCGGACCTGACCGCGCCGGGCATCGACGTGCTCGCCGCACGCTCGCAGTACATGACGGAGGGCGAGGGCTACTACATCACCGCGAGTGGCACCTCCATGGCGGCGCCCCATGTGACCGGGGCGGCTGCCCTGCTGGCCCAGAAGCACCCGGGGTGGACGGGGCGGCAGATCAAGGACGCGCTGATGAGCACCAGCGCGCCGACCCCCGCCTACACCCCCTATCAGGCCGGCGCCGGCCGCCTGGACGTCGCCGCCGCCTACCTGCGGGACCAGGTCCTGGCGACCGGATCCGTGGACATGGGACTCGTGCGCTGGAGCAAGGACCAGAAGCGGACTCCGGTCAAGCGGAAGATCACCTACACCAACACCACGGAACACGCGATCACGTTGCGACTCGCGGTGGACCGCGGTGCGTCGCCCGCGGGGGTGTTCACACTGGCCGCCGACCGCGTCACGGTCCCGGCCCGGGGCACTGCGGCGGTCGAGCTCGTCGCGGACCCGAAGGGGCTCGCGGCAGGCCAGTACGCCGCCCACGTCACCGCGCGTTCCACTGCCGGCGGCGTGCGCACGGCCGTGGGGATGTCCGTCGAGTCCGAGAAGTACGACCTGACGGTCCGCCTGAAGGACAAGGCCGGCAAGCCCGTCAGCGGCGAGGTCGAGATCACCGGCGCCGACGGGGCGACCTCCGTCATGTGGGCCCCGGACGGCAGGCTCACCAGCCGCTGGGCCCCCGGTTCCTACACCGTCGTCTCCACCCTCGACGTCGAAGGACGCAACGGCCCGCACTCGCTGGGCTACGCCGTACTGACCGCGCCCGAGGTCGACCTCAGGTCCGACCGTGAGGTGGAACTGGACGCGTCGGGCATCCGCCAGGTGAAGGTGGACACGCCCAAGCCCACAGCCGTCACCACCAGCAGGATCGACCTGTACCGCTCCTTCACCTCGTCGCAGCCCACGCCCATGGACAGTCAGGCGCTGCACGAGATCATCATGCTCTCGCCCGAGTACGACAGCCTGTGGGCGCTTCCCACCAAGGGCAAGGTGAAGAAGGGCAGCTTCGTCTTCACCACCAGGATCCGCGCCAAGCAGACACCGCTGAAGATCACCTACGGCGGGCGCAGCCTCGACGACACCGTACTCGTGCAGCCGGGTTCCGCTCCCTTCCAGGACGGCACTTCGCACGTCGAGGCCGTGTTCGCAGGCACCGGCAGGCCCGCCGACTACGCCGGCCTGTCGGCCCGCGGCAAGGCCGTGGTCGTCCGCGCCGACGCGTGGGTGGCCCCCGCGGACCGGGCGGCGGCCGCCCGCGCCGCGGGAGCGGCGATGCTCCTGGTGGTCAACAACGCCGACGGCCGGCTGAGCGACTGGTACGGCAACCAGGACGGCACGGCCGGGCCCATTCCGGTCGCCTCGCTCACCGTCGACGAGGGCGCGGACCTGATCAGGAGGATCACGGCCCCGGGGAGGACCACGCTGGCGATCGAGGCCCATCCTTCTCCGCGGTACCTGTACGACCTGGCCGACTACCACCACGGCGGCATACCGGACGACCCCTCCGCGGCGACGGACCCCGGCAGTCTCGCGCGGATCGACAACGTCTTCACCTCGCCCACCGGGGGGCAGATCAAGGAGAGCCGAGAGGACAGCCCCTCGTACGAGCACTGGCCGGCCGCCTACCCCTACGCCAATCAGCCCGGGATGACGCGCGTACCGCCGTTCCCGCGGGAACCGGTTGCACCAGGCCCCCGCACCGACTGGGTGTCCGCGGGCGACGGCGTGAAATGGCAGCAGTACGCCGGCGTCGCCGACGGCTTGTCCGCCTTCACCGACATCGTCGGCTACCGGCCGGGCAGCGTGCAGAGCGAGCACTGGTTCGGCCCCCTCATCCGGCCGCGCCTGCTCAGCTTCCAGCTTCCCCACCGAGTCGGCGACGTCATCGCGGGAACGATCACCGCCTTCGGTGACGGAGGATCCGCCCACAGTGGTGACACCGGTCTGATGTCACGCGACTTCGCCCTCTACCAGGGAGACAGGAAGCTGCTGCAGGGCGGCCCGTTCCCTGACTTCGGAGTGGGCGACCTGGCCCCCGGGAAGGTTCCTTACCGGCTCGTGGTCGAGGCGCAGGGGAACACCGACGTCACCCCCTACTCCACCACCACGCACACCGAGTGGACCTTCCAGTCCGGCACAGCGGACAACCAGGCCCTCCCCCTGGTCCAACTCGACTACGGAACGGAGGTGGACCTCGCCGGCCGGGCGAAGCGCACGTCGGTGTTCTCCGTCAAGCCCGTGGTCCCCGCCGGCGGCGCCAAGGACGCGGTCTCCTCGGTCAGGCTCGAGGTGTCCTACGACGACGGGGCCTCCTGGCGTACGCAGGACCTGAAGGCTGCCAACGGCACCTGGCAGGCGCGGCTCCACGCGCCGGCCGGCGCGGACTACGTGTCCGTCCGGGTCACCGCCAAGCAGCTCAACGGCGGCGGCGTCACCCAGACCGTCAACCGGGCCTTCGGCCTGAAGTAGCGTCCGCGTGCGAAAGGCCGCCCGACGCCCTGCGCGTCGGGCGGCCCACCGGTTCCCGGGGAAGCGTGCCGTCCGCCGTGCCTGCGTCAGGAGGCGGCGGACATGGGCGGGGTCTTGTCTCCGTAGATCCAGCTCCGGATGTAGGGGGCCAGGTCACGACCGGAGACCTCGTCGGCCACGTCGATGAAGTCCTGCGTCGAGGCCGCCTTGTGGCGGTACCTCTCGAAGAACGCCCGCTCGATGGCCCGGAAGGCGGCGTCGCCGACCTTCAGCCGGAGCCCGTGGAGCATGAGAAAGCCCGGGGCGTTGGTGCTGCCGAGGACGTCGAGGGGGTCCTTCAGCCTTCCGGGAGGACCGGTGATGCCGCGGTTGTCCTCGTCGTACACGTAGGCGCGCCGGACCGCCTCGGCGTAGGGCTCGAGACCGAGCATGTCCTTGTAGCGGAGGGTGTAGTAGGTCGCGTGGCCCTCGCTGATCCACATGTCGTCCCAGCTCTTCTCCGAGACGGCGTCGCCGAAATACTGGTGGACGAGTTCGTGCACCATGGTGGGTGTCTCCTCCGGCTTGGTCAGCCCCGCCTCCGCACTGAACGTGGACAGGCCCGCCGACTCGAACGCCGCCGCGTATCCGCCCTTCACCCCCAGCACGCCGTAGGCCTCGTAGGGGTACGCGGCGCCGATCTCCCGCTCCACCCACGCGATCTGCGACGGGACGAGGTCGACGAACGGCTTGGCCCTGTCGTAGGAGCCGGTCGTGACATGGCTGTTCAGCGGCAGGCCGTGGGGCCCGGTCTGCCGTATCCGCTTGAAGTGGCCCACGGCCACCTGCACCACCTGGGTGGGGATGGGGTCGCGGGTGCCGTAGACGTACGTCGTGCGCCCCGCGGACGCGGTGCGGGAGCGGAGGGTCCCGTTGGCGGCGACCTGCAGGCCGTTCGGCACGGTGACGCG
This sequence comes from Streptomyces sp. PA03-3a, assembly GCF_033792735.1. Classification (NCBI taxonomy): domain Bacteria; kingdom Bacillati; phylum Actinomycetota; class Actinomycetes; order Kitasatosporales; family Streptomycetaceae; genus Streptomyces; species Streptomyces sp. PA03-3a. The sequence goes on along the minus strand of NZ_JARAVM010000001.1, from coordinate 359,557 downwards.
GAAGGTGGCCTTGGCCTTGTCCGCCGGGTAGTCGTTCATCGGGAAGAACATGTGGGCCCGGTCGGGCTGGCCGAAGAGCGCGAACCCGTCGTCCTTGTTGTACCAGGCGTCGAGGTTCGACGGACTCCCGGGCGACGCGGGAGAGGGTATCCGGGCGGCCCGGTCGGTCGTGAAGCGGATGTCGACACGGAAGCGCGCCCGCTTGCGTATCGGATACCGCGGAGTGATGAGGAGCTTCTCTCCGCGCACGGCGAAGCGGGCCGGCAGGCCGTCCACCGCCACGGTGTGCACGGTCTGCCCCGCGGAGTCCAGGCTGAAGGCCGACAGTTCCTGCGTGGCCGACGCGCTGATGCGCACCGCGGAGCGCATCGTGGTCGAGGCCGGCCGGTAGTCGAATGACACGTCGTAGGACTCGACGTCGTAGCCGCCGTTGCCGAGGTATGGGAAGAGACGATCACCCGCGCTCTCGGCCCCCGGCCGGGCATCACCCGGCGCGGTGGCGTCGGCGCTCGCGGGCGCCGACGCGCCCAGGGCCAGGGCCGCCGTCACAGCGGTCGCCGTCAACGCCGAAGTCTTCCTTCGCACATCGTCTCCTTGCCGGCCGGGCGCACGGGACGCGCCTCGACGCTCGGATGCTCAGGCGGCGCCGGTCGGCGCCGCGGTCGGCATCCACTGTGGAAGGTGCGTGCGTCGTCTCTGTTGCGATACGGCATGCGCTGACGCGCAAACCCGTCTCCCGCGGGCATCGGAGCACCGACCTGGGCCGGTCCTCACCGGCGGTCCGCGTGTCCACCGGCCCGCAACGACGGCGTGGGACGGGGCGGCACCCCGGCACGCCCGGCACCGGAGCACCGGGGTACCGCCCCGTGCCGTCAGGGCGCCAGCAGGTTCAGCCAGGACCCGGTCCGGACGGTGCCGTCCGCGGGCAGGCCTCGGGCGGACTGGAACGAGCGCACCGCGGCGTCCGTCGCCGTGCCGAAGACGCCGTCCACGGTCAGTCCCGCTCCGCGGCTGTTCAGCAGGTACTGCACGGCGGAGACCGCGGGACCCGAGTCGCCCTGCCCCAGCCCCACGAGGACCAGCGGCTGCCAGGTCGCGGGATCCACGACGCCGTTCGAGGGCAGACCGCGCGCGGTCTGGAAGGAGCGGACCCCGGCGGCGGTCGTGATGCCGAAGACACCGTCCACGGCGAGCCCTATCCCGCGGGCGTTCAGCAGGTACTGCAGCGCCCTGACGCGGGTGCCGCTCTGGCCCTGCTGCAGCAGGGGCCAGTCGGGCGCGGGCGTGCCGGCGCCGGTGGGCAGCGCGAAGGGCAGCGGGAGCAGCAGTTGGGTGTTGCGGGCGGCGGGCGCACCTCGCCGCAGGTCGATACCGCGGCCGACGGACTGGATGTCGTTGGCGGCGAGTTCGCGTGCCAGGGAGGCGAGAGCGGCGGGGGTGCCGGTGTCCCCGCCGAACGACAGCGGCGCGTCGGCGTCGACCATGGTGGTGAAGATCGACAGGTAGCCGCCGCCCTCGGCGATCTCGACGATCCGGGACTGCACGGGCCAGTCGATGTGCGAGGCCGTGTTCACCTCCCAGAAGCCGCGGCTGAGCGCGGAGGTCCAGGCGGGCTTGTGCGCGGTGATGTTGTTGGTGTGCGTGTGGCCGTCCACCATCAGCACGACGTTCGGGAAGCGCAGCAGCTTGTCGCGCAGGTCGGCGCCGCTGTAGGGCGAGTCGTCGTCGGTGTTGTCCATCGAGTCGAGCGTGTGGTGGCAGCAGACGACGATCAGTTTGTCCTTGACCCCGGGCTGGGTGACGACGGTGCCGGGACCCGTGCCGTTGGCGCGGTCCGTCTCGTAGCGGGAGCTGTTCGCCCTGAGCTGCGCGTCCAGCCACTCCCACTGCGCCTCGTCGAGGGCGCCGTTCGCGCCGCCGCTCGCGTTGGTGGTGTCGAGCACGAGCACCTGGACGAGGTCGGAGGGCCCGGAGGGTATGGCGTAGTAGGCCCGGTCGCTGCCGGAGGTGAAGCCGTGCCCCGCCGGGGCACCGGTGGTGCGGAAGTGCTCGGCGACGAACTCGCGCCGCTCCAGCAGGCGTCGCGCGGGGTCGGCGGTGACCTTCTCGGTGTCGAGGGTGAAGTCGCCGGTGATGATGTCCGTCAGCAGCTCGATGTAGTAGGCGGGCCCGTTGTCGAAGACGTCGGGGACGCCCTCGATCTGGGTGATCTTCGTGGAGCCGGTGGCGATGCTCTTGAGGGGGTCGAACGGCAGGACGTCCGGTGCGACGTTGCCCTGGACGAGGCCGTCGTGGTTGCCGTAGGCGGCGTACCAGGGCATGCGCAGCCCGCCCGCGGTGAACGGCCTGCGGGCGGCGGTGAGCAGGCCGGCCACGAGGGGGAAGCCGGCCAGCTCGTTGTTGTCGGCGGGGCTCTGCCGGGCCTGCGGGTGCCAGTAGTGGACGTCGTCGCCGAACCGCCCGCTGCCGACGCTCTCGTCGAGGGCGGGGTTGCCGGAGTCGGGGGTGACGGTGTTGCCGTCCAGCAGGTCGATGTACCAGCGGGTCTCGTTGTACTGGCAGTTGTCGACGGCGTCACCGGTGACGACGGTGAAGGCCAGCGGCGCGCCGGTCCGCGGCCCGCGGCCGATCTGCCGGACGGCGCGGCACATCGCGTCGGTCGTCTGGGTCGACAGGAACTCGTGCGCCCGGTAGGCGGACTCGGTGGGGTAGGAGTTGTAGTGCGGTGGGCCGTAGTCGGCCAGCCGGTCGAGGCACTCGACGCGCAGCGGTGACTGGTCGTCGACGATGTGCAGGTCGGACATCTGGGCGAAGGCGATCAGCGACCGGGTCACCGTGGGCGCGGTGACGTTGGCCAGGTCCTTGCGGACGAGGTGGGGTTCGCCGGGCCCCGCGACGATCCCGCGGTAGCCGGATCCGAGGTCCGGGCCGCGCAGCAGCGTGCGGTCCAGGGTCGACAGGCCCGGTACGGAACCGTCGGCGGCGGTGGTCCGTGGGGCGGCGGCCGCGAGGCCGGCGAGGCCGCCCGGGGCGACGGCGGCGGTCACCACGCTCACGGCGGTCGCCATCAGCATTCTTCGGCGCGTCAGAGACATTCCGCATCCTGTTCGGTCGTCAGCCGCCGTGCGCGGGCAGCACGGCATGGCGAGGGGGGACGAGGGAGGCGCGCGAACCACCCGGCCGTGGAGCGCGGGACCGGGCCCGCCAAGCCTGGCAAAGGGAGGGTCCGGTCCGCAAGGAGTGGTACAGCCACTCATCCACTTTGTCTCTCCTCCACCTTCCGGTGATGACGGGCGACGGCGGCGTACGGCAACGACGCGACCCCGTACGGGCCTTGGGGCGTGGCCGTACGGGGTCGCCGGAGGGAGCCGGACGGGGCCGGCCCCGCGGGGTGCGGGAGGGCGGGCGGTCAGCTGTTGGCGTTCAGGACGGGGTAGTAACCGCTCGCGTGGCCCTTGGCGGTGGGGTGGTAGGACTCCCAGCTCGGCGAGACCACCAGGGAGTGCAACCAGTCGTCGCCGGAGCACAGTTCATGGCCGTTGAAGGTCCCCCGGACGTCCCCGAAGACGAAGCCGTGGGCGGCGGCCCGGGCGGCGATGACACCGTCGAGGACGTCCGCGGCCTCGTCGATCTTGCGGTGCTTGGTGTCGGACAGGCCGACGCACAGGACGTTCAGGGTGTACACGCGGGGGTAGCCGAGGACGACGACCTTGGCGTTGGGGGCCTTGGCGCGGATCGCGTTGTAGGTGGCGTCCAGCCGGGCGGGCAGGGTGTTGCGGGCGTAGTTCTCCGCCTGGTTGACCCGGTTGACGCAGTCGGTGTCGGAGCCGATCACACAGGTCGTCATGACGTCGGAGAAGCCCGCGTCGTTGCCCCCGACGGTCAGGGAGACCAGACCCGTGGCGGAGTTCAGCGGGCCGAGCTGGTTGTTGGTCACGTCCGTGGTCACCGCACCCGAGCAGGAGGTGTCGGCGAACGACGAGGGGGCGTGGGCGTTCTTCCAGAGGTACGGGTACGCGCTGAGACTCCGGTGGCAACTGCCGCTCGCGCTGTCGTAGTTGCCCGCGCCGTTGCCGGCGGCGTACGAGTCCCCCAGCGCGACGTAGGCGGGTCCGGCGGCGTGTGCCGGGGTGGTCCACAACAGGCCGAGGGCCAAGGTGACGATCAGGGTGGTCAGGGCCGACAACGACGTGGTGCGTCTCACGGAACCTCCCTGGGCGGAGAGTTGACCACCACTTGGTAGCCCCGGAACCGGCCTGAAGGGAAGTGTTCATGACAATGAAATGTTAAAATTTCTTCGCGCGTAGATCCCGCGTTCGCCTCACCGCCGCCTCCGGGCCGGGCGGGCGCCGGGCGGTCGATGGCAGGATGCTTGCGGTGGTGGCCGGCCGCGCCACCGGGCGGGAGAACCGGAGGAGGCCCGTTGAACCGCGGGAAGAACCATCGCGTCGTCGTGCTCGTGCTGGAGGGCGCCAAGCCGCTGGACGTCGGGATCCCGGCGCAGGTGTTCTCCAGCCGGCCGAGCATGCCCTACGAGGTGCGGGTGTGCGGCGCCGCACCCGGGCTGGTGACGGGCGGCGACGGGCTGTCGTACCACGTGGCGGAGGGCCTGGAGGCCTTCGAGGACGCCGACACCGTCTTCATCCCCGGCTACCGGGAGCCCGCGGGCACCGCACCTGCGGCGTCCGTCGTCGGCGCGCTGATGGCGGCCCACGAACGCGGGACCCGCCTCGCGGCCATCTCCACGGGGGCGTTCGCGCTGGCGGCGACCGGCCTGCTCGACGGCAAAAGGGCCACGACCCACTGGCACTACACCAAGGCCCTCGCCGAGCGGCATCCCCTGGTACGGGTGGACGAGAACGTGCTGTTCGTGGACGAGGGCGACGTGCTCACCTCGGCCGGAGCGGCGTCCGGCATCGACCTGTGCCTGCACCTGGTGCGACGCGACCACGGCGTCGGCCTGTCCAACCACGTGGCACGGCGACTGGTGGCGGCGCCCTACCGCAGCGGGGGCCAGGCGCAGTACGTCCCCCGGAGCGTGCCCGAGCCGCTCGGCGACCTGTTCGCGGGCACCCGCGAGTGGGCGCTGGCGCACCTCGCCGAACCACTCACGCTCGACACCCTCGCCCGCAACGCCCGGGTGTCGGCGCGCACCTTCTCCCGGCGGTTCGTGGAGGACACCGGCTACACGCCGATGCAGTGGGTGCTCCGCGCCCGCGTCGACCTCGCCCGCGAACTGCTGGAACGCACCGACCTGGGCGTGGAGCAGATCGCCGACCGCGTCGGCCTCGGCACCGGCGCGAATCTGCGCCTGCACTTCCACCGCATCCTCGGCACCTCCCCCACCGAGTACCGGAACACCTTCTCCGCCTGAGTGGCGGGATCCTTGCGGACGATGGCGAAACCTCTGGCGAGATCCTTGCGCACACTGTCGTTCAGGCCACTGCCGCAGAGGCGCACCGCCGCGGAGCATGGAGACGGCAACGAAAGGAACCCCCCATGACCCGCATCGCCGTCAACGGATTCGGCCGCATCGGACGCAACACCCTCCGCGCCCTCGTCGAGCGCGGCAGCGACCTCGAAGTGGTCGCCGTCAACGACCTCACCGCGCCCGAGTCCCTCGCGCACCTGCTCAAGTTCGACAGTTCCCTCGGCCGGCTGGGCCGCACCGTCGAGGTGGACGGCTCCGATCTGGTCGTCGACGGCCGCCGGATCAAGGTGCTCGCCGAGCGCGAGCCGGCCAAGCTGCCGTGGGCCGAACTGGGCGTCGACGTCGTGCTGGAGTCCACCGGCCGCTTCACCTCCGCGGAGGCCGCCCGCGCGCACCTGGACGCCGGGGCCAGGCGGGTCCTGGTGAGCGCCCCCTCCGACGGTGCGGACGTCACCCTCGCGTACGGCGTCAACAGCGACGAGTACGACCCGGCCCGGCACGTCATCGTGTCGAACGCCTCGTGCACCACGAACGCCCTGGCCCCCCTCGCGTCCGTGCTGGACGACCTGGCCGGCATCGAGCACGGCTTCATGACCACGGTGCACGCCTACACCCAGGAGCAGAACCTCCAGGACGGCCCGCACCGCGACATGCGCCGCGCCCGTGCCGCCGGCGTGAACATCGTCCCCACCACCACCGGGGCCGCCAAGGCCATCGGCAAGGTGCTGCCGAACCTCGACGGCAAGCTCTCGGGCGACTCGATCCGTGTGCCCGTACCGGTGGGCTCGATCGTGGAGCTCAACACCACGGTCTCCCGCGACGTGACCCTCGAGCAGGTGCTGGACGCCTACCGCGCCGCCGCAGAGGGCAAGCTGAAGGGCGTCCTCGACTACGCCACCGAGCCGCTGGTCTCCAGCGACATCACCGGCCACCCGGCCTCGTCGATCTTCGACGCCGCCCTCACCCGCGTCGAGGGCCGCCACATCAAGGTCGTGGCCTGGTACGACAACGAGTGGGGCTTCTCCAACCGCGTCGTCGACACCCTCGAACTCCTCGCCCGCGCCTGAGCGTCGCAAGGGGCCGGTGGCACGTGCCGGCCCCGCAGCGGCCTCGGTCAGGAGAAGGGCCGGTACCAGGGCCGCTTCACCGGCGGCAGCCGGCGCTTCCACGAGTTCCCCGGCCGGTCGGGCGGCGGTCACGATCTGACGACCTGGTACACCCGGCTCACCCGCGACGAGGGCGAACGCCTCCGCGACTCCGCCGAGCCCTCCGCCGTGGACCTCTCCTTCCTCGGGACGCGCCCGAGCTGGACGGACGACGCCCGCGGCTCCCGCCGGATCCACGGCGCCCCGGACCACCCCCACGGCTGAGCGCCCCGCCCGCTACCGCCCGCACGCGGCCTCGCGGCTCGGTCACGGGCCGCAGGGGGCCGCGAACGGCCCCGGCGCCGCATCCGGATCTCCGGACACGGCGCCGGGGACGGCCCGCGCGGCCGTCACCGTCCGAGCAGGAAGTCGTGGACCGCCCGGCGGCCCTCGTCGCTCGCGGCGCGGCTCTGGACGGAGTGGGCGGCGCCGGCGACCACGACGACCCGGGCCCCCGGGGTCAGCTTCTTCTGGTCGTACAGCCATTCCACGGGTGTCGACAGGTCCCGGTCGCCGCCGAGCAGCAGCACCGGGACGCCGGGGAGGCGGCGGTGCGCGGCGGGCAGGGGCGGGGCTGGGGTGCGGGGCCAGTCGAGGCAGCTGAGCATGGAGCCGAGTCCGGTCGCCGTGGCGGCGTCGAAGGGGCCGTGGTCGGCCGGGGTGAGTTCGGCGCCCGCCTTCTCCAGCGCGGCACGGCGGCCGGCGAGCGGGGCGTCCGACCGGCCCCAGGGGTAGCGGCCGTCGAGGCACAGCGTCGAGGCGTGGAGTCCCTGGCTGAGCTCCTCCGCGCTCGCGGCGCTGCCCTGCCGCACGCCCTGGATGAGGCCGCCCAGCAGTCCGGGGTCCCCCTCGGCGGCCTGGTGGAGGGCGTCGATCATCTCCGCGTAGTCCGCGTCGACGAACCCCCAGGTGGTCAGGGCGTCCAGCACGTCGACGCCGTTGTCGTAGGTGTCCACGACCTCGGCGAGGTCGGCCGCCGGGTCCGTGGTGCAGCCGATGCTGTCGCACGCGTCCGTCAGCACGCGCGGCGCGGCCCGCATGGCGGCGAGGTCCATCGGGTCGTAACCCGTCTGCGGCACCACCGAGTCCAGCACCAACCGGGCCACGCGCCCGGGGTGGGCCAGGGCGTACCGCTCGGCGGTGTACGTGCCGTACGAGACCCCGTCGAGGGTCAGTTTCCGCACGCCCAGTGCGCGGCGGAGCAGTTCCAGGTCGGCGACCGTGTCGCCGGTGCTGTAGAAGCGGCGGTCGGGGCCGATGGCAGCCGCGCAGTCCCGTACCGCGCCCGCGGTGGGCGGTGTGAGGTCGGACGACCCCATCTGCGCCTGCAGTTCGGGGCACTGAAGGGCGTTGCCGCCGGTGCCGCGCTGGTCGATCATGACGAGGCGGTAGTCCTCGAGCACCGGCCCCATGGCCTTGGCGATCCGTTCCACGAAGGGCACGCCCGGCTGCCCGGGGCCGCCCGTGAGGAAGAGCAGGACGCCCTTGGGAGCGTTCGCGTTGTCCGCCATGGCGACCTTCAGGCCCAGCCGGCCCCGCACCGTGCCGCCGTGGTCGAGCGGAACCGTCAGCGTGGCGCAGCTGAAGCCCTCCAGGCCGGGGCACGCCGCGGTGCCGGAGAGCCCCCCGCTCCCCCCGGACGGCCCCGCGGCGCCCCGGTCCTGGGCCGACGACGTACAGGTGCCCGACACCATCAGCAGACCGGCGGCGGCCAGCGCCACCGCCGCGCGTGCTCCGGACCTCTGCGTCCCCCGTGCCCTTCCGGCCCTGCGCAGCGCCCGCATCGCACGCACCCCCGTCTTCCGGTGTCCTTCGAGCCCCTGTCGTCCGTCGGCCATCAGACTGCGCCAACAGGGCTCGCCACAGCGAGAGTCCGTGCCACGATTCGAGCACGTTCGAAAGCAACCCGGGGCAAGGACGGCAGGCAGAAGGATGATCGAACTCACCGTGGACGCCGCCGGGCTGGCACGCTCCCGCTTCGTGGTCTCGCCGTTGCACGAGGTCGCCGCGACGTTGCTGCCCTGGGGCCTGCGCCGGGATCCGGAAGCCGATCCGTGGGTGACCCGCGCCCGCCGTGTGCTGCGCCGCGCGCGGCTGCCGCTGCTGTCCGAACTGGCCCTGGACGGCGGCGGTTACCTGCCGGACTTCCTCAGCCCGCATCCGTCCGGCCCCTCGCCCACCGTCGAGGAGGAACTGGACCGGGTCCGTGCCACGCCGCCCGGCCGCGTCCTCGACGAGCTGGAGGCGTTGCGCAACGGCCGCCCCCGCAACGGGCTGGCCGGAGCGGAGCTGCCGCCCGGGGTGCGGCGCGCGATGACGCGGGGCGGCGGACACGTCGCCCGGCAGGCCGCGGAGGAGTTGCGGCGGTACTGGGAGCTCGCCTTCGCCCCGCACTGGCCCGACGCGAAGGCCGCGCTCGACGCCGAGGTCGACCGGTGCGCGGGGGTGCTGGCCCGGCAGGGCGCCGCGGGGCTGTTCAACTCGCTGCACCCGGGGATCAGGTGGGCCGGCGGCACGCTGCGCGTCGACAGCCGCTTCACGGTGGCGATCCCCGTTCCCCTGGTGATCGTGTTGCCGTCGCTGGTGGCGACCGAGCCGGCGGTGGTCGTGGACCCGGTGCCCGGCGGACGGCGGCCGCCGATGGTGGCCTATCCCGTGCGGGACCGGCCCGCCGCACCGGCGCCCCCGTCGGCCGAGCTGGCCGGGCTGCTCGGTCCCACCCGGGCGGGGCTCCTCGGGGCGCTGGCGCGGCCGGCGTCCACCACGCAGCTCGCGGCGCGCCACTTCCTCAGTGCGGCGACGGTCTCGTACCACCTGGGCGTGCTGCACCGGGCCGGGCTCGTGACCCGTGCCCGGTCGGGGCGGACGGTGCTGTACCGGCGTACCCCCGCCGGATCACGCCTGACGGGCAGGAACTGATCCCGGTGCCCCCCGGCCCGCGCACGGCGGGCCGGGGGCACGCGCCGGTCACGCCGGGACGGTCTCCCCGGGCAGCGCGAGGTCGAGGTCGACCAGCCGCTCGTCCCCGGCGTGCGTGGCCGCCGAGGCGAGGGGGCCGTGCCCCGTCGCGAGGGCGGCGAGCACGTACGGGCCCGCGGCCGGGACGGCGAGCGCGTAGCTGCCGTCCTCCGCGGAGAGCGTCGCGCCGGCCTGCCGGCCGCGGCGGTCGATGAGGGTGACCTTGGCGCGGGCTACCGGAGCGCCCCCGGATCCCACGACCCGGCCGCGGAAGCCGCTCAGGACCTGCTCCGCGGGCGCCGGGGCGGCCTGCTCCTCGCTGCCGGCCCGCAGCCGCAGCCCGGTCCGCCGGCCGGGCAGGCCGAAGGCGAGCAGGAGGCCGACGAGGACGGCGCCGGTGGCGATGAGGAACGAGAGGCGGAAGCCGTGCATGGTCGGGACGGCGACGCCGTTCACCTCCACCGCGCTGTTGGCCAGCACCATGCCGATCACCGCGCTGGACACCGAGGTGCCGACGGACCGCATCAGGGTGTTGAGGCCGTTGGCCGCGCCCGTCTCGGAGGCCGGCACCGCCCCGACGATGAGCGCGGGCAGCGAGGAGTACGCCAGGCCGATGCCGGCACCGAGGATCACCGAGGTGAGGATCGTCTGCCAGACGGCGTCCATCAGCCCGATGCCGCCGCCGTACCCGGCGCCGATCACCAGGAGGCCGATGATCAGCGTGGTCTTCGGGCCGAAGCGGGCGGACAGGCGGGCGTAGACCGGGGCGGTGAACATCATGGTCAGGCCGAGCGGGGCGACGGCCAGACCGGCGACGACCATGGACTGGCCGAGTCCGGCACCGGTGGCGGTGGGCAGTTGCAGAAGCTGCGGCAGGACGAGGGACACGACGTAGAAGCTGACCCCGACCATGATCGAGGCGAGGTTGGTGAGCAGCACCTCGCGGCGGGCGGTGGTGCGCAGGTCGACCAGCGGGGCCTTGACCCGCAGCTCCATCACGCCCCACAGCAGCAGGACGACGGCGGAGGCGCCGAACAGCCCGAGGGTGGTGCCGGACGACCATCCCCAGTCGCTGCCCTTGGTGATCGGCAGCAGGAAAAGGATCAGCCCGGCCGACAGGCCGAGCGCGCCGGGCAGGTCGAAGGTGCCCTTGGCGCGCATCGTGGACTCCGGCACGACGGCCAGGGCGAGCACGATGGCGAGCACCCCGAGGCCGGCCGCGGCGTAGAAGAGCGCGTGCCAGTTCGCGTGCTGGGCGATCAGCGCCGCCCCGGGCAGCGCGAGGCCACCGCCGACGCCGATCGAGGAGCTCATCAGGGCCATCGCCGATCCGAGCCGCTCACGCGGCAGCATGTCGCGCATGAGCCCGATACCGAGCGGGATGGCGCCCATGGCGAAGCCCTGCAGCGTACGGCCCACGATCATGGTGAGCAGCTCGCTGGTGACGGCACTGATCACGGCGCCGACGACCATGACCGAGAGGCTGCCGATGAGCATGCGGCGCTTGCCGTAGAGGTCGCCGAGGCGGCCCATGATCGGGGTGGCCACGGCGCCCGCGAGCAGGGTGGAGGTCAGCACCCAGGTCGCGTTGCTCGGCGCGGTGTCCAGCAATTGCGGCAGGTCCTTGATGACCGGGACGAGCAAAGTCTGCATGACCGCGACAACGATGCCCACGAAGGCGAGTACCGGGACGACCGCCCCACTGGGTCTCCGGGCGGGCAGATCGGTTGTCGTGAGCGCCATGGGATGAGGCCTCCGGGCAGAGGTAGGACCGTGGTGACGGTCGTGCGTGCGGTGTACAGGGAGTGCAACCCCGTATGCCGAGGCAACTATTCCGCCGGCCGGAAGCCGTAAAACATGCATTTGACCGGCTTATCTGCCTTTGGTCCCGACGTAAAGGGATCCCTGGGGGCACAGCAGCCCCAACTGTGATGCCTCTGTGATCTTCCTGTGTACAACGCCGAGGGTGTCCGGCAGGTCTGACCGGCGTGTGCCCAGGACGGCGCACCCCCCAGACTCCGACATCCGACAAGGACACGTTGATGAGACGTCCCGTCCGCAGATCCGTCTTCCGGGCAGCGATCGGACTCCTGGCGGCCACCGCCCTGGCCGCCGGTTTCGGCCCCGCCTCCACCGCGTTCGCCGAGGACGGGGCCCCGCTGCCGGTGGCGATCACCGGCGAGAACCACGTGGATCTCTCGCTCCAGAGTGACGACGACGATCCGAGCCAGCCGCAGGTCGTACTGCGTCTTGCCGCGCCCGGCAGTGACGAGCCCGGCGACGACGGGGTGATCCCGGTCGTCCACCAGGGCCCGTACACGATCAAGATCGACGCCAGCGGCCTCAAGGGCGTCGCCGCCGTGAAACTTCCCTGCGACGCGACCGGCCTGACCGCCGTCTGCGACCGCTACGAGATCAACGCCGGGGAGGCCTACAACCGCATCGGCGGCATCCGCCTCGACATCGACGCCGACAGCGCCGCCGGGGACTTCGGCACCATCAAGGTGACCGGCGAGGGCGAGGGCGTCGACTTCGCGCCCCTCACCATCGACGTGCTGGTCGGCGGCCCGGAACTGCGGGGCCGCAAGCTGTCCGAGCCCAAGGGCTTCGCTGCCGGCGACACGTACGAGGCACCGGTCGGCTTCCGCAACGTCGGCGGCATGGCGGCCGACGGCACCGTGCTGCACTTCCACGGCTCGCGCGGGCTGAGCTTCCCCGACAGCTACGGCAACTGCGCCTACAAGCACACCACCGAGGGGTCGCTGCTGTACCAGGGCACCGACGCGATCTGCACCTTCCCCGGTACGTACAAGGCGGGCACCGCCTACACCCTGTCCGAACCGCTGAAGGTCAAGACGGCCGCGTTCGCCCTCAGGGACGGCTTCGCCTACGGCTTCTCCGCGGTCGGCGCGAAGAAGGCCGAGGCGCTGCTGGAGAACGACGGCTACACGCCGGGCACCGGGGCGCCGCTGACCCTCGAGGAGCTTCCCGGCGCCTCCGCGGGTGACTACGCCCGCTACTCCGATCTCGACCTGCCCACCACCAACACGTACGACCTGGTGCTGACCGGCGCCTCCGCCCAGGACAAGGCCGGCGACACGGTCAAGGCGGAGATCGGCTTCCGCAACGACGGACCGGCCTGGCTGAGCGCGCTGCGCAGCGGCGGTGAGTCGATCGCCTTCTCGGTCGCCGTCCCCGAGGGCGCGAAGGTGACCAAGAGCCCCGAGCACTGCAACCTCACCACCATCGAGGAGGGCGTCAAGGGCTACCTGTGCTGGGTGGAGACCCCGCTGTTGGAGAACACGAAGCTGAGCTTCCCGTTCGAGCTGCGCATCGACAAGGTGGTGAAGAACGCCAAGGGCAAGGTCGCCCTGCCGACGTGGGACAACCCGGTGGAGCCCAACCAGTCCAACAACACCGCCTGGATCGTCCTGAACGCCACCGGCGGCGGCGACGGATCGCAGGGGTCCTCCGGCGGACCGTCGGCCACCCCGCACCCCACGGCCTCCGGCGACGACACCGCGGGCTCCACCGGTACGTCCGGCAGCGACGCCACCTCGTCCTCCGGCGGTGACTCCGGCGGCGGCCTCGCCTTCACCGGCGCCGGCGGCGCACTGCTCCTCGGCGGCTCCGCGCTGCTGGCCCTCGGGCTGGGCGCCGTGATCATCGTCTTCGTACGGCGCAGGAGCGCCGCCTGACGCCGCACCGCCACTACGCGACGGCCGCCGCACCCCTCGGGGCGCGGCGGCCGTCGTCGTACAGGGGTGACCGCGGGGGGCGGCGGAAGGTCTACCGCCCGGCGAGCGCCATGGGCGCGCCGGTGAAGGAGTCGAGCAGGAGCCGTCCGCCGAGCGGCCGGTCCAGACGGACCGTCACCGGCTCGATGAGCAGCTCCTTCGTGCACAGGCCGTCGTCCCTGCCGGGGACCGTGCCGCGGAGCACCACGCTGTCACGGGTCTCCAGCACCTCCACGGCCGGACCGTCGTCACAGCCGCCGTGCCCCGCAAGGACGGTGACGCTCCGGCCGTCCCCGGCGACCTTCCGCAGCCCGTACAGCCGCCACCCGTCGTCGGTGGCCTCGGAAAGGGCGGCGATCGGCGAGCGCGGCAGCCGCGCGGGGTCGACCGCGGCGCGCACCAGCGGGGTGTCGTAGCCCTCGAGCGTGAAGTGCCAGGCGGGGACGCGGGCCCGGCCGCGGCTGGTGAGCAGGGTCATCTCGCCGAAGGTGGCCTTCGTGACGGTCAACGGGTCCGCGCGGCCCTGCGGGCCGTCGTCGATCAGGTCGTACGTCTCCCGCGCCGTCATCGGCGTGACGGGGCTCGACGTGCCGTCCGCCCAGCGGATGCGGCCCTCCCGCTCGGTGCGGGGCAGCGGTCCGCGGTGCTCGAAGTTCCTCGCGAGGTAGGCCAGTTTGTCGGTGTCGGTGCGGAACGCGTTGTCCGGCAGGCGGACGACGTCCTCCAGCGGGTAGAAGCCCTCGCGCCAGGATCGCGCCGCCTCCGAGCCCTCCCAGGCCTCGGCGACCTTCCGCATGCGTGCGGCGGCGTCGGCGCTGCCGTCCGTTCCGGACACCGTCAGCGACCCGCAACCGGCGGATCCCCACACCAGGCAGACGACTCCCACCAGCACGAACGGTCTCATGACGCCTCCCCGGGCAGCGGGCCCCCTCGGACCCCGCCGATGTGACGTGCCGCCCCGGCAACGGGTTCCGTCAGGCGTCCGGCCCCGCCGCGGCGGGCGGGGCGGGCGGGTTCCCCAGGTTGCCCACCCAGGTGAACACGGCCGCGGCGGGCGGGAATCCCAGGATGATGCCGACGTGCGGACCGAGGTCCGCGGCGGGTGGCGACACCAGCCGGGCCACGGTGGCGCCGAGCGTTGCCGTCGCCGCCACGACGCAGATGCCGGCCGCGGCGGCCGGGACCCACCGGCGAGGACGCTCACGGTCCGAGCCGACGACACCGCCACCTGCGATCAGGGGGTCCCGACCGGCAGCAGGCTCACATCGGGCAGCAGGCCGAAGGGCCAGAGCAGCAGGGCGAGGACGCCCATCACCATCAGCCCGATCACCGTCAGCCACGCGGTGAGTGCGGCCGCCTGACCCGGCCGGCGCCGGCCGGGGCCGGACGTGTCGTGAGGCTCGCTCTTCACGACTCGAGCGTAGCCGGGCACCCGCCCGGTCCGGCAGGCCCGAGACTCGTGCAACGGGCCGAAACACCGGACCGGCTTCGCGGAACACGCCGCGACGGCCGGGTAGCGTCGCCCTCACCAGCGGCCCCGAGGGGCCGTCCCACCGGCGACCGGGAGCACCGCCATGCCCGCGTACGGATTCTTCGTGGAGTTCGAGGCCCGACCGGGGCGGGAGGAGGACGTCGCCCGCTTCCTCGTCGACGCCAAGACGCTGGTGGACGCGGAGCCGGGGACGCTCACCTGGTTCGGCTTCCGCCTGGGACCTTCCTCCTTCCGCATCTTCGACGCCTTCGAGACCGAGGAGGACCGCGAGACGCACCTTCGGGGCAAGGTGCGGCAGCGCATCGAGGCGCTCGGCGACGAAGTGTTCGCCGCACCGCCCGTCATCACCCCGGTCGAGGTGCTCGCGGCGAAGCTGCCCGGCTGACGGGGCGAAGGGTACGCCAGGGACGAGGCCCGGGGGCACCCCCCCCGGGCCTCGGAGGGCGTCCAGGGTCGGCGCACACTGTGAACGGAATATTCACGCCGTACATCAGCGCTGGTCAGGAAAGCTCCACCGGCGCGGGCCTCTACTGAGTCCGCGAACCCTGTTCAGCCGCAAGAAGAGAAAAGGTATCCATGTACCAGCGCATTCTGGTTGCCGTCGACTCGAGCCCCTTCGCCCAGCCCGCCCTGCGCACGGCCGGGGACATGGCCCGGCTGACCGGCGCCGCGGTGCACGTCGTGCACGTGCTCGCCTCGGCGGTCGCCTTCGACACCGTCATGAACCTGGAAGAGGACTCCGACGCCGGCGCCGTCGTCGACGCGGCCGTCGCCACGCTCCGCGGCCTGGGTGTCGAGGAGGCCGACGGTGAGGTCGTCCGCGACGTGACCACGCAGGAGGTCGCCGGCGCGATCTCCGCCGCAGCGGAGCAGTTCAAGGCGGACCTCCTGGTCCTCAGCCCCCATCACCGCGGCTCGGTCGCGGCCTTCTTCAACCCCCGCGTCAGCGACGCCGTCGCCCACGCCAGCCGCATCGCGGTGCTGCTCGTCCCCGAGGAGCAGGCCGAGGGCGCCGACTCCGAGGTCTGACCCGCCCCGTTCGCGGCCCGTCCGGCTCCGGTGAGCCGGACGGGCCGCGTCCGCGCCCTCGCCCCCGCGAGCGCCGCGGCGCCCGCGCACCCCAACGCCAGGGGCGAGGAGCCATGGCCGGCGCGGTGCTCCGTGCCGTCGGCCGCCACCACCGCTGACCTCACGCCGTCGGGACCCGCCTCCCCCGAGGGGAGGCGGGTCCTCGGCGTTCGCCGTGGCGTCAGGCCTTCCGCATGTCCCGGTAGGTCTCCAGCACGCGCAGCCAGACCTCGCTGATCGTCGGGAATGCTGGGACGGCGTGCCACAGCCGGTCGACCGGGATCTCGCCGGCGACGGCGACAGTGGCCGAGTAGAGCAGTTCCTGCACCCCTGGGCCGACGAAGGTGACGCCGACCACCGTGCCGCGGTCCGGGTCGATCAGGACGCGGGCCCTGCCCCGGTAGTCCTCGACGTACTGCACGGCGCCGGCGAGGCGCCCCAAGTCGTAGTCCACGACGTCCACACGCCGTCCCGCGGCTTCCGCCTCACGGGTCGTCAGGCCGACGGAGGCCACCTCCGGGTCGGTGAAGACCACCTGCGGCACGGCCTCGGTGTCGGCGGTCGCGACGTGGGCGCCCCATCTGCGGTCGTCGACGGGCTCGCCCTTGGCCCGCGCCCCGATCACCGCACCCGCGATGCGGGCCTGGTACTTGCCCTGGTGCGTCATCAGGGCGCGGTGGTTGACGTCGCCCGCCGCGTACAGCCAGCCGCCGGCGACGGCCGTCACCAGGAAGGTGTCGTCCACGGTCAGCCAGTCGCCGGGGGTCAGGCCGACCGTCTCCAGGCCGAGGTCCGCGGTGCGGGGGGCGCGGCCGGTCGCGAAGAGGATCTCGTCGGCGACCACCGTCCCGCCGTCCGCCAGCGTGACGCGTACGGGACCGTCCGGGCCGTCGTCGCGGGCCACGGCGGTCACCGAGGCGCCGAGCCGTAGGTCCACACCGGCCTCGCGCAGGGCGCCGGCGACCATCTCGCCGGCGAACGGCTCCATGCGGGGCAGCAGTCCGCCGCTCCCCCGCACCAGCATGGTCACCTCGGAGCCGAGCGCCTGCCACGCGGTGGCCATCTCGACGGCTACGACGCCGCCCCCGACCACCACCAGGCGGCCCGGCGCCTCGATGGCGCTCGTCGCCTCGCGATTGGTCCACGGACGGACCTCGGCGAGGCCCGGCAGGCCGGGGAGCCGTGTCGTGGTCCCGGTGGCGACGACGACGGCGTGCCGCGCGGTGAGCCGGACCGTCCCGCCGTCCGGCGTGTCCACCACCACCTGACGGGGGCCGTCCAGGCGGCCGTGGCCGCGCACCAGGTCGACGGAGACGGAGTCCAGCCACTCCACCTGGTCGTCGTCCTTCCAGTGCGCGGAGAGCCGGTCGCGGTGGGCGAGGACCTCGGCGAGGTCCAGCGGTCCGCCGACCGCGCCCCGCAGGCCGGGTATCCGGCGGGCGTCGGCCCGTGCCACCACGGGCCGCAGCAGCGCCTTGCTGGGTTCGCACGCCCAGAACGAGCACTCGCCGCCGAGCAGTTCGCCCTCCACCAGCACCGTGGCCAGTCCGGCGGCGCTCGTCCGGTCGGCGACGTTCTCGCCGACCGGTCCGCCGCCGATGACGACGACGTCGTATTCCCGGGAAGTACCGCTCATCGCTTGACCCGTCATTCCGTCGGTCTGCATAACCTGCTTCCAAAGGTGGCCGGAGGGGACCCGATCAGGGGCCCGCGGTGCCGCGGAGGGGGGATCCGCGGCACCGCGGGGGCTCGGGGGAGGGTGGGTCGTCGGGGAGGGAGGGGTCAGCGTCCCGGCAGGCGGTCCGTGACCTCCTGGAGCGCCCAGCCGTTGCCGTCGGGGTCCGTGAACGTCGCGAAGGAGCCGTAGCTGGCGCGCTTGGGGTGCGGACCGGCGACCCGGGCGGTCTCGCCGGCGTGGTGGAAGACGCCGCCCGCGTCGTGGAAGACCTCGCTGATGCCGACGCCTCGGGCCGCCAGCTCGGCGCGGGCCGCCACGATGTCCTCGACGATCAGGTGGAGGCCCTGCACGGAGCCCGGGGCGGCGGTGGTGACGCCGTCGCCGAAGAGGATCGAGGCCCCGGACCCGTCCGGTGTGAAGTGGACGACGCGGAATCCGTCGTCGCCGACGTAGTCGACGTCCAGCCGGAAGCCCAGCGCCGCGTAGAAGTCCTTCGCCCGGTCCACGTCGGACACGGGCAGCACCACAACCTCGAGCTTCAGTTCCATCACGTTCTCCCAGTTCTGCGAGCAGTTCCGCACTTCGTCACCGCTTTGACTGGTGACGAGCATGGCCCAGCGATACGTAACCTGTCAAGGCGGTGACGCGCGGACCTCCAGCATGCCCTGCCGGGGCCGTCCGGGATAATTTTTGACTCGTCAAGCACTTGCCTCCCTCCGCGCGCTCACCCGTGGAGAAGACCGGGATGACCCCACCGGCTGTGACGCCCCCGCGCCAGGAACCCCCGGGACGCCGTGACCCCGGGCGCCCGCCACGCGTTCCCGCGCGCCTCACCCCGCCCGCCGGCCCCGGGCACGGCGTGGACGCCGCCTCGCGGACGTCGCCGCTGCTCACAGCGGCGGCGGTGACGGATGTTCACACTGCGCATCCCGGATCACCACCGTTTCACGGCAACGCGACACCGACGGCACGTCAACTGGACGGCGGCCACAGCGTCACTCGGGCAAGAACCCGGCGAGCACGCCCGACAACGGCGGCTTCACCGGCTGGAGGATGCTGGGCGTCGACCCGCGCCACGGCCGGGTCGCCGACCCGCTCGACGTCCCCTCCGGCGACTCCGGTCCTGGCTGCGCGCCGAGGTGCACGCCCGCACCGGCGCGGTGGACATCGTCGCCCCGGCCACGCTCACCGTCGGCGGCGCGGGCCGCGCCTCGGCCACGATCAGCCAGGACGGCACCCTTACCGTCCCGGTGGCCCGGCGCCCGTCGTCGCCTACGACCCCGCCACCGGTGCGCTCAAGGCGCTGCGCACCGGCACCGCGGTCTGCGCGTGACCGTCAACGGCATGACCGCCGAGCGGACGATCGCCGTACACCGCGGCCGAGCCCGGGCGGCCGGCCCTTCCGGGTGCTCGCGCGTACGGGGAGCGCCCGGGAGGGCTGCGCCGATCGGCGGAGCCGGTACTCGGGCGGGCCTGCCGCGGGCACCGCGCGGGCAGGCATGGAGCCGGAGGTGCGTGGTCCATGCCCAGCGGTGACGTGCTGCTTCTCGTCGGCGAGGACGGCCGGGTGGTCGAATGGGGGCGTCCGGCCGAGGAGCTGTTCGGACGCCCGGCCGAGGAGGCCGTCGGCCGGTCCCTGGGCGCGCTCCTGCGCGCGACCGCCATGGACGCCGGACACCCGCACGCGGGACCGCCGGGCGGGGTGTCGGTACGGATCGAGCCGGTGCTGCGCGGCGCCTCGGTGCTGTGGCGGGTGTGCGCGACGGGTGACCCGGCGCTGTCGCGGCAGGACGTGGCGGTCCTCAGGACCGTGTTCGCCCACACTCCCGTGGAACTGCTCGTCCTCGACCGCCGGTTGCGTGTGGTCCGCATGAGCGCCGCCTTCGGCACGGCGCGTGGCGCGCGCGCCGGCAGCCCGCTGGGGCGGCACTTCACCGAGGTGTACGACCTCGACCGCCCCGAGGAGGAGGCCGAGGTGGCACGGCGGGTCCTGGAGAGCGGGGAACCGGTCCTGGACCGGATCGTCCACGGCCCCGGGACGCCGGAGCGGCGCGGGTACCGCAGCCGCTCCGTCTGCTACTTCCGCCTGGAGGACTCCGGGGGAGACACGCTCGGACTGGTGACCTCCGCGGTGGACGTCACCGACCGGGAGAAGGCGCGGGACCGCCTGGACCTCATGGAGCAGGTCCGCGCCCGGGTGGGGCAGGTGCCCAACGTGGGGCTGGTCTCCCGGGAGCTGGTGGACGCGGTCGTGCCCGCCCTCGCCGACACGGCGGTCGTCGAGATGGTCGACGACGTCGTCCGCGGGGAGGAACCGCCGAAGGTGCCCGTCCACCGGGACGTTCCACTGCGGCGGGCCGCGTTCCGGGGCCGCCTGTCGGCGTACCCGGTGGGCGAGGTGCGTCCCCTGCCGCCCGCCACCCCGTTCGCGGACGTCCTTGCCGACGCCAGGGCGCGCCTGGTGCCGATCGACGAGCACGCCCCGTGGCTGGCCGCCGACCCGGCCCGGGCGGACGCCATCCTGGGCAGCGGGGCCCACTCCCTGATCGTGGCCCCGCTGACGCTGCGCGACCATGCGCTGGGCGTGGTCAGCTTCTACCGCGAGCAGGACCGCGAGCCCTTCGACGAGGACGACCTGAGGGTCGCCTCCGCCGTGTGCGCGCACGCCGCCCTGTGCATCGAGAACGCCCGGCAGTACATGCGTGAGTGGATCATCGCCTCGACCCTGCAGCGCAGGCTGCTCCCGGGGCAGCCTGCGGGACGGCCCACCGTGGAGGTCTCCCGGCTGCACCAAGCCGGCCCGGAGGGCGGCGGGGCCTGGTCCGACGCGATCGCGCTGCCCGGCGCGCGGACCGCGCTGGTCGTCGGTGACGTGGCCGGGCGGGGGATCGTCGCGGCCATCACGATGGGCCTGGTCCGGACGGCCCTCCACACGCTCGCCGCCCTGGACCTGCCGCCGGACGAACTGCTGGCCCGGCTGAGCGAGACGGCCGCGCGTCTCGCCGCGGCGTCCGCCGCGCTGCCGCAACTGGACAGCGAGCCGCTGGACATCGGCTGCGCCATCGCCGTGTACGACCCGGTGGATCTCACCTGCACCATCGCCCGGGCCGGCCTGCCCGAGCCGGTCGCGGTCCTCCCGGACGGCACGCCGGCCACTTTGGCCGTCCCGTCGGGTCCCCTGCTCAGCGGACCGGCCGACGCCCCCTTCCCGGCGACCACCGTCGGCCTGCCCGCGGGGAGCACCCTGGCAATGGCGACGACCTCGTTCGCGGAGCGGGTCCTGGCACCGTCGGCTCCCCTGCGCCCCCTGCTGGACGGCGCGGCGGCGCGGTCCCTCCCGGAGGTGTGCGACGCCATCGGGTCCGCGTTCACCGCCTCGGGTGCGAGCGACGAGACGGTGATGCTGCTCGCCCGCACGGTCGCGCTGCCCGCGGACCGGGTGATGACCCGCGCGCTGCCGGCGGGCGCCGAGGCCGCGCCGATCGCCCGCGCGGCGGCGCGACGGCAGCTGGAGGCCTGGGGTGTGGCCGAGGAGACGGCGTTCACCACCGAGCTCATCGTCAGCGAACTGGTAGGCAACGCGGTCCGCCACGGCGCGCCGCCCCTCCAACTGCGCCTGATCCTGGAGCAGATGCTGACCTGCGAGGTCAGCGACGGCGCGGCCGGCGCGCCGCACGTGCAGCACGCGCGCACCGTCGACGAGAACGGGCGCGGGCTGTTCATCGTCGCGGGCATCGCGGACCAGTGGGGCGTCCGCCGGCGCGCCCGGGGGAAGACGGTGTGGGCCCAGCAACCGCTCGGGGCGCCTTCGGACGGCCGCTGACCGGCCGGACAGGAGCCGCGGTGCCCTCGGCCGGGGGGTATTCCCGACACCGGGGGGAGGCTTTTATCCCCTGTTCGCAAAATGTCAGCGATGTCACGGTTGAGTCACGTCGAGCCCATCAGTCGAGGAGCGGGGAACCCCACCATGACCGGCATCGGAAACCGTCACCCCATGACCGCCGAGGTCCGCGAGAACGCCGGCAGCACGGGCCGCGACCGGTGGTTCGTGGGGTTCCGCTTCCGTACTTCCCGGGGCTCGGTGGGCAGGCAGTTCTTCGTCGTCGGAGAGGCCGCCGACGCCGAGGACGCGGTGGCGATCGCGATGGCGCGTGCCTCGCTCCCCCGTTCCCGCCGGGCGCGCGAGGACGACGCCGAGATGGACGGCGTCGAGGTGCGGCGCCTGCGGTGGAACCCGCTGGGGTGGGTCTACCTCACCCGCTCCCGCGCCTGACGACGACGCGGGTACGGGTCGGCGGCGCCTCCGGCACGACAAGGAGGAGACGCCGCCGAGTGAACTGACGGCGCACCCGCGACCCACCGGTCGAGCGGGCGCGCCGTCGGCATGGGATCAGCCCGCGAGGCCGCGGTTCAGCGCGGCGGTGAGCTTGATGACGCGCTCGGTCTGGATGCGGGCGGCGGTGCGGGTGGTGTCGTTGACGGGGTTGTTGCCCTGGGCGTCCACGTGGGAGGTGCCGTAGGGGTTGCCGTCGACGAACTTGGCGGGGTCGGTGTAACCGGGGGTCACGACGATGCCGCCGAAGTGGTGGATGGAGTTGTACAGGGCGAGGAGGGTCGACTCCTGGCCGCCGTGGGAGGTGGCGGTGGAGACGAAGGCGCTGTACACCTTGTCGGCCAGCTTGCCCTGCGCCCACAGGCCACCGAGGGTGTCGATGAACTGCTTGAGCTGCGAGGACATGTTGCCGAAGCGGGTCGGGGTGCCGAAGATGACCGCGTCCGCCCACTCGACGTCGGCCGGGGTGGCCACGGGGATGTCCGCGGTGGCGGCGTGGTTGGCGGCCCATGCGGGGTTGGAGTCGATCGCGGCCTGCGGGGCGAGCTCCGCGGCCTTGAGCAGGCGCACCTCGGCGCCGGCCTTCTCCGCGGTCTCGGCCATCTCCTTCGCGATCTCGGTGATGGTGCCGGTGGAGGAGTAGTAGACGATCGCAAGCTTGATCGACAAGGTGGTTCCTTTCAAGGAGGACCTGCCCCACGCGTCTGGGGTGCACGATCCAAGGGATCCCGCGGCCCGTGAGGGCGGGCCGCGCTTCACTGGTTGAAGAATAAACAACATTGGGGCGCCGCTGTCCACCGGAGCCCGTGCGACGAATGTCACCCGGTCCGCTTCCGCGCCCCTGCGCCGGCCGCAGTACACCGCGCCACGCGGGGTGCGCGGCGCGGGGTGCGGGGCCCGGACGTCCGTTTCGGCGGGCCCCCCGGGCACCTCGTGCTGCCCCCGAAAGGGCGCCCGGAGCCGGGGCCGCGACGATGTCGGGTCCGGGCGGTGACGCGACCTCGCACCCGGTGGCTGCCGGGGCCGCCACCGGCCGGAACGGCGGAGGGACGAAGCCGCCGGGAGGTGTCACCGCTCGCACGGCAGGCGGGCGGCGTCACCCGCACGGAACGATGCCGAATCCGGCCGGACACTCTTCATCGCGCGTTCACCGCCGCTCTCCCCTGTCCGCATACCCTCGCAACCCTGCAGCCGTGCGTCAGGCCGCCGCGTTGAAGTTGCCGCCCGTTCTTGGTTCCATCGCGTCGGCCATATGAACGGCAGGAATGGATGCTCTGGTGGAGAATGACGCACCGCTCGCGTGGGTCGGGGTGGACACGGTGGCGGAGCGGGCCTACCGCCTCCTGTTGTCCCGCGACAGCACGACCGTCGACGACGTGGTGTCCGCGCTGGGCGTGCCGGCGGCCGAGGGACTGGCGGTCCTCGAACGGCTGCACCACGCGGGGCTGATGAGCCGCCGTTCCTCGGGCGAGTTCTTCACCGTGGACCCGCGGCACGCGCTGCGCGCGCTGGTCGAGTCGCGGGAGCGCCAGCTGGCCGCCGTGCGCGAGGCGGCCGGCCCGCTCGGGGCGCTCTTCGACGCGGCGAGGAGGGCCGGGGACGGTGGTCCCGGCACCGCGGTGATCAGTGGCCTGGAGGCCGTCGGGGACCGCTACTACCGGCTCAAGCAGGCCGCGCGGAGCGAACTGTGCGCCCTGGATCGCCCGCCGTTCCTGCTCGCCCCGAACGAGCCGCTGGACGAGGCGGCGGTACGGCGCGGGGTGCGGGTGCGCGCGGTCTACGCCGCCGCCAGTTTCGAGGCCGACGGCGGATGGCAGGAACTGGGCAGCCTCGTGTCGCGCGGGGAGGAGGCCAGGGTCGTACCGGCGCTGCCGGTCAAGCTGGCGATGGCCGACCGTTCGGCCGCGATGGTGTCGCTGAGCCTGTCGGCCGGAAGCGCGGAGTACCTGTACACCGAATCCCCTCCGCTGCTGGCGACCTTGGGCGAATTCTTCGAGAACTACTGGGCCGTCGCCTCCCCGTTGACCGGCGAGCCCGGATCGGGCACCCTGCCCGCAGCGCCGCCGGAGGCGCCTGCGCCCGGAACGGACCGGTCCCACAGGCCGACCGACGAGGAACGGAAGCTGCTGGCGCTCTTCGCCGCCGGCGTCAAGGACGAGGCGATCGCCCGCCAGCTGGGCATCTCTCCGCGGACGCTGCGCCGCAGGATCCAGGAGCTGTTCACCGAGCTCGGCGCCACCAACCGGTTCGGCGCGGGCGTCGCCGCGGCCCGCCGCAACTGGATCTGACCGGGACCGGTGGCCCTTTCTGGCCACTGGCCGGTTTCGGCAGCGTAGGACGTTGGTCACCAAAGGATCACCCGGCTAGAACTTGTGTACGCCCGAACGGCGTGTCACTCGGCCGGACCTCCCCGGCCACCCCCTGACGAAGGAGCCTTGGTGGCACCACCTGCCCATCCTCCTGCGCGCCGCTCGGCGATACCGCGATCCTTCGCGGCCCTCGTCGCCGGCGTCAGCCTGACGGTCCTCGGCGCCGCCGCCCCGGCGCCCGCCGTCGCGGCCCCGGTCCCGACCCCACCCGCCGTCCCGGCGCCGTTCGGCGCGCACGACCCGGGCTCCGGCGAACAGCCGTCCGCCGGGCGGTACATCGTCACCCTGCGCGAACCGGCCGCGGCGGCCTACACCGGCGGTGTGGCCGGCAAGGCCCGCACGGCGCCCCGCGACGGCGAGGGCCTGAAGGCCGGCTCGGCCCCCGTGAAGGCCTACCGCACCTACCTGCGCTCGCGTCAGGACGACGCGGCCCGCACGGTGGGCGCCCGCGTGATCTCGTCGTACTCCGCGGCGCTCAACGGCTTCACGGCCGAGCTCCAGCCGCGGCAGGTCGACGAACTGCGCGCAGACCCCACAGTGGTGTCGGTCGTCAAGGACGACCTGCGCAAGCCGCTGGCCGTCAACTCCACCGACTACCTGGGCCTGAGCGGCAAGAGCGGGGTGTGGGCCGGCAACGGCGGCGTCGAAGGCGCCGGCAAGGGCGTGGTGGTCGGCGTCATCGACACCGGCATCGCCCCGGAGAACCCCTCGTTCTCCGGTGCGCCGCTGGGCACCGCGCCGGGCCAGGAACCGTACCTGGACGGCTCCGTCGTCACCTACCGCAAGGCGGACGGCGGCACCTTCACCGGTGCCTGCGCCGCGGGCGTCCAGTTCACCGCCGCGGACTGCTCCACCAAGCTGGTGTCCGCGCGCTACTTCGTCGACAACTTCGGCGCCACCCACATCGGCGGCCCCTCCATCGGCGAGTACCTCTCGCCGCGTGACGGCGAGGCGCACGGATCGCACACCGCCAGCACGGCGGCGGGTGCCAACGGTGTCGAGGCCGACCTCGGCGGCGTGCCGATGGGACAGGTCTCCGGCGTGGCGCCGGCCGCCAAGGTGGCCGCCTACAAGGCCTGCTGGAGCGGTCCCGACGCGAAGGACACCACGGACGACGGCTGCGCCACCGGTGACCTGCTCGCCGCGATCGACGCGGCCGTCGCCGACAACGTCGACGTGATCAACTACTCGATCGGCTCGGCCGGCGGTGCCCTCACCACCGACTCGGTCGTCGACGAGGCGTTCCGCAACGCCGCCGCCGGCGGCATCTTCGTCGCCACGGCCGGCGGCAACTCCGGCCCCGGCGACAGCACGGTCGACAACGCCTCGCCGTGGATCACCACCGCGGCGGCGAGCACCATGCCCACCCGTGAGGCCACGGTGGAGCTCGGCGACGGCCAGAACGTGCTGGGCGCGTCCGTCTCGCTCCCGGCGGACGGCCGCAAGGTGACCGGCCGGCTGGTGGCCGCCTCGGGCGCCGGCACCGACATCTCCGTCCGGCCGCAGCTGTGCGGCCCGGACAACCTGGACGGCGCCAAGGTCAAGGGCGCGATCGTGCTGTGCGAGCGCGGCACGTACGACCGGGCCGCCAAGTCGGCCGAGGTCAAGCGCGCGGGCGGCATCGGGATGGTCCTGGTGAACCCCTCGCCGGACTCGACGGACCTCGACACCCACGCCGTCCCGACGATCGCCGTCGACGCGGACGGCTACGACGCGCTGCTCTCCTACGCCGCCTCCGAGGCGCCCACGGCGACCCTGGTCGACGGCAACCCGCACCACCTGGCGTCGGCGCCGGTCCCGCAGATCGCCGGGTTCTCCTCGCGCGGCCCGGTCCAGGCCGACGGCGGCGACCTGATCAAGCCCGACCTCGCGGCGCCGGGCGTGGCCGTCCTCGCCGACGGCGCCAACGCCGCGGGCGGGCGGCCGAGCTTCACCTTCATGTCGGGCACCTCGATGGCCTCCCCGCACGTGGCCGGTCTGGGCGCGCTCTACCTGGGGCTGCACCCGCAGGCGACCCCGGCCGAGATCAAGTCCGCGCTGATGACCACCACCCGGCCCACGGTGACGGGGGCGGGAGAGGCGTCGGAGGACGTGTTCGCACAGGGCAACGGCCAGGTGGACGCGACCCGTTACCTGCACCCGGGGCTGCTGTACCTGAACGGTCCCGACGACTGGGAGCGGTACGTCGCCGCGGTGAAGGGCGACCGCACGGCCCCCGCGCCGTCCGACCTCAACCTGGCGTCGATCGGCGTCGGTTCGCTGGCCGGCCGGCAGACCGTGACCCGCACCGTGACCTCGACCGGGCCCGGCACCTTCACCGCGGACCCCGTGCGGATCCCCGGCGTGGACACCGTCGTCGAGCCTCGGTCGCTGACGTTCACCGCGGCGGGGCAGTCCAGGACCTTCAAGGTGACGTTCACCCGGACCACCGCCCCGCTGGGCGAGTACGCCACGGGGTACCTGACCTGGCGCGACGGCGGGCAGAGCGTTCGCAGCGCGCTCGCCGTACGACCGGTGACCCTGGTGGCGCCCACGGCGGTCTCCGCCACGGGCAGCACCGGCCGGACCACCGTGACCCTCAAGGGCGGTGAGGACCGCGACGTGCCGCTGGACCTCACCGGGCTCTCCCGCGGCCTGCGGGTCCAGGACTCGGGGACCGTCGGCGGTCCCGCGCGGACCCACGTCGTGGAGGTGCCCGCCGGGACGCGGCACGCCCGCTTCGCCCTCGACGCCGCCGACGACTCGGCCGACCTCGACCTGTCGGTGTACCGGCTCAACCAGTACGGCGACACGGCGCTGGTCGAGCGGGCCGCCACCGACTCCGCCGACGAGCAGCTCGACCTGGAGGACCCCGAGCCCGGTCTGTACGAGGTCGAGGTGGACTTCTTCGCCGGGTCCGGACCTCTCGGCTTCACGGTGACCAGCTTCTCGCTGAACGACAAGGGCGCCGAGGGCTCGTTCAGCGCGCAGCCCGCCACGGCGCCCCTCCGGGCGGGCGGCACCACGCCGGTCACGCTGTCCTGGAAGGGCCTGCGGGCCGGAGCGGTGTACCTCGGCCGCGTCACCTACGGGGACACCGGACGGACCACCTACGTGACCGTCACCGGTGACCCGCGCGGTGGCCCGCCCGGCGGTTCGCCCGGCACCCGTCCCTCGGTCGCCGTGCAGCCCGCCTACGCCGTACCCGGCCAGTCCGCCGTCGTCGTGGCGAAGGGTCTGACCCCGGCCGTCGACTTCCAGATCCGGGTCAAGGGCACCAACCGGGTGCTGGCGAGCGGCCGCACCACCGACGAGGGCGGTGTGGGCCGCCTGGTCACCCTGCCGGCCGACATCACCACCGGGAGGCAGACCCTGGAGGTCAGGTACGGCAAGCGGAGCGCGGGCGGCTCCTTCACCGTCGCCCAGCTCGTCCTGGGCGACTCCGAGCACTCCGACGCCCACGCCTTCGACGGCAACCCGCTGGCCGCCATGACCACGGCCGTCCGGGGCAAGGGCGCGGTGCGCATCACCGTCCGCGGCGCGTCCGGCACCTACCTGAGCCGGACCCTCGCCGTCGACGCCGGTGAACTGGGCTGGTACGCCTGGAAGTCCGAGCCGGTCGAGACCAGGCCGGAGAAGCTCACCGCCACGCTCGCCGTGGTCGCGGGCCACGGCCGGCCCGGGCAGAGCACGTCCCTGACGTGGACCCCGAAAGCCGTGAAGGCGAGCAGCGCGTCGATCACCGAGGACCGCTCCGCGGCCCACACCGCGCAGGTGAACTACACCAACAACACGGAGGTGCCGGTCTTCCCGACGCTGCGCTACAAGCTGACCAACGGCGACCTGGTCCTCGCCACCCTGCAGACCGATCCGGAGTCCACGTTCACCCGCTCCTACGACACGACCGGGGTGGACCGCCTCGACCTCGTGATCGACGGGACGACCGTGGCCACCTACCGGAACAAGGACCGCGCCGGGCTCACCGGCCGCCCCGCGATGGTGGAGCCGTTCTACACGACCTTCCAGCGTGGCGGTTCGGCCAAGCAGCAAGGCGGTACCGCATCACTGAAGATGACGGTGACCAACCGTCCCGCGGCGTACAGCGGGGGATTCGCCCTGACGGTCGGCGAGGGCCCGGAGATCTACGCGGGCACGTCGCTCCTCCTCGACGAGCGCATCCCCGTCCCGCGCAGCGCGCAGGAGGGGGCGCCCGTCTCGCGGACCGTCACCGTGCCCGCCGGGCGGCCGTTGTGGGCCACCGCGTACTACGAGGTCCAGGGCCCGATCTTCCAGGCCCTGGCGGTGCGGCGGATCATCGTGCCGCCGGTGACCGCGGCGGACCTCCAGCCGGTGCGCGGCTCGGGTTCCCGGCCGGTGTTCGTCGTGGACACCACGCCCCGGGAGGCGGCCGCGGGTAGCACCGCGTCGGTCACCGCGGCGGGCCTGTCGCCCCGTGAGCGCTTCACCGTGCTGCTCGACGGCCGGGTCGTCGGCTCCGGCCGCGCGACGGCGGGCGGCTTCGCCCACGCGTTCGTCCCCGTCCCGCACGGCCACGACCGGACGCTGACGGTACGGGTGACCGGGACCGGGGCGGGCCGCTCCGGCGAGACCGTGCTCGGCGTCACCGGCTGACCGGTGAGCCCGGCCGGCGTGCCCCCAAGGGGTACGCCGGCCGGGCTGCGTACCCCCGCCCTATTGGCGACGGCGCGGCGACGCGTCTGCGTGCGCGTGCACCTCGGGCCGCAGGTGATCGCGAACAAGGGCCCTCGCGGCCACCCCGACCGGGCAGGCACACCCGCTGCCGTGACGCGTCTTCCCCCTCACGGCCGACTCCGACCGTTCGGCCCGGTCCACACCCGGCGTCGCCGATCACCCGGCCCCGCTCCCACCACGCGCCCTCAGGGACCGGGCTCGGCCGGTTCCTGGTCCGGCGGCCGCAGGCTGCCCCGGTTGGCGAGCCGGAAGAGCAGCGCGATCGAGGGGAAGATGAGGAGTCCGGCCACCACGGCGACTCCGATCGTCACCGCCAGCGTGGCCTCCGGGGCCGCCGCCGCGTCGATCTCCAGATGGGTGCCGAGCAGGTACGGGTACTGGGCGACGCCCCAGCCCAGCACGACCAGGGCGACCGCCGCCGCGGCGAGCCCGCGCAGGAACCGGGTCCGCTCACGCCACACCATGACGATGGTCGCGATCCCGCAGAGGGCGGCCAGCAGCACCAGTGGCAGGGCGCCATGGCTGAGCCGGCGGAACAGGTGCGGCGCGTCGTGCCGCAGGACGAACACACCGGCGACGCTGACGGCCCCGGTCAGCACGGCAGCGACCAGGGCCCTGCCGCGGAAGTGCCGCTGCAGGGTGTGGTCGCGCTGCTGACGGGCGGCCACGTACAGGTACGTCGCGGCGAGGTAGGCGCAGACGAGGACGGCCAGCACACCGCCGAGCACCGAGGTCGGGTTCAGCCAACCGGTGACGGCGTCCCCGTTGCCCGCCGTGGGGACGCGCCCGGAGGCGATGCCCCCGGCGATCGACCCGAAGCAGTAGGGGGTCAGGACGGACGACGCGGCGAACGCCACGCCGTACAGGCGCTGTTCGGGGGTGCGCAGCGACACCTTGCGGAAGGCGAAGCCGGCGCCGCGCAGCACGATGCCGAGGACGGCGATGCCGAGCGGGATGTAGAGGGTCGTGGTGATGGCGGTGAACGCGGCCGGGAACCCCGACCAGAGGAAGACCAGGCAGTAGACGAGCCAGGTGTGGTTGGCCTCCCACACCGGGCCGACACAGGTGTCGATCAGGTGCCTGGGGCCTCTGCCCCGTGCGGCCCCGCCCGCCGTGAGGTCCCAGAACCCGGCGCCGAAGTCGGCGCCGCCGAAGAGGCAGTAGGCGATGACGCCGAGGAAGAGGAAGGCGGCGACGGCGTCGGGCATCACTCCTCCGTCCCGGCGCGTGCGCCGACGGGCTCCGGGCCGGTGCGCGGGCCGTAGGGGACGTCCACGCTGTCGTCGCCCTCGGCCCGCCAGCGCCGCTTCATCGACAGCAGCACGGTCACCGCGCCGGCGCCCACCGCCGCGTAGATGACGACGACCGACCCGAAGAACGGCCACAGGTTGCCCTGGGTGGTCACCGCGTCCCGGGTGAGGAGGTGGCCGACGACGGTCCAGGGCTGGCGGCCCACCTCGGTGACGACCCATCCGCTCTCCAGGCAGGCCACGGCGGCGAGCCCGCTGACCGCGCAGCAGCGCAGGAACCACCGCTGCCGGTCCAGGGGGCGCCGCCGCCACCACAGCCAGGCGAACCACACGGCCAGCGCCAGCAGCGCGAAGGAGAGCCCGACCATGACGTCGAAGGCGAGGTGGACGGTGCTGACGATCCGGTCCGAGGGGCGCACGTCGGCGGGGATCGCGTCGAGGCCCTTGATCTCGGTGGAGGGGTGGAAGCCGGCCAGCAGGGATGCCATGTCCGGTACGGGGAGGCCGTAGCGGACCTTCCCGTCGACGAGCACGCCGCCGAGCGTCTCGGGGACGTGCGTGCCGGTGTCCGGCAGCATCTCGATCGCCGCGAACTTGGCGGGCTCGGCCTGGTAGACGTACCGGGCGATGGTGTCGCCCACCAGGACCTGCACGGGCAGCGCGACGGCGGCGGTGACGAACCCGATGAGGAACCCGGTGCGGTGGTAGCGGGAGGTGCGGCCGCGCAGCATGCCCACCGCGTAGACGCTCGCCACCGCGAAGCCGGCGACGATGTAGGCGGCGAGCAGCATGTGGAGGAACTCCCACAGGAAGGCCCCGTTGAAGAAGACCTCAGCGGGCCGGACGGCGACGATCCTCCCGTCGCGCATCGTGAAGCCGCCGGGCTGGTTCATCCAGCTGTTGGCCGCGATGACGGCGGCCGCGCCGCCGATGCTCGACAGCGCGACCGGTACGCCCGTCCAGAAGTGCGCCCAGGGCGAGAGCCGGTCCCAGCCGTAGATGTAGAGGGAGACGAAGATCGCCTCCAGGAAGAAGAACAGCCCCTCGATGGCGAACGGGAAGCCGAACGCCGGCCCGTACCCGCGCATCAGGCCCGGCCAGAGGATGCCGAGCTCGAAGGAGAGGACGGTGCCGGTGATCGCCCCCACGGCGAAGAGCACCGCGGCCACCTTCGACCAGCGCCGCGCCAGCAGCAGGGCGTCGGCGTCCCCGCGGCGCAGACCGCGGTGGTTCGCGATGAGCATCAGCGCGGTGAGGGCGACACCGAACGGCACCAGGATGATGTGGAAGCCCAGGGTGAACGCCATCTGCTGACGGGCCGGCAGCAACTGGTCGGGCTCGCCCGCCGAGGTCAGGCCCTGCGCCAGGAGGTCCCAGGCACCCGTCACCGTCCGCACCGTCCGTCCGTGGGGGGCTTCCGGCCCGGACCGCCCGTGTTCGCCACCGCCATCACATCGACCACGACCCTTTCGCGACAGGACGATCACCTTAGGTCACAACGGTCGGTATGGGTGGTAATGCGCACTGCGGGCGGGGCCGGCAACCCGTTCGGTGGCGGCGGGGCTCCCGGTCACCCGTCCGCCGCGCAGCGCGGAGGCCGGCGCTCAGCGGGTGCGTGCGGGTGGGGGCAGCTCGCCCGAGCCGCGCGGCACGAGCCGGGTGTCGACCAGGATCGTACGGGCGCGGCCGCGGTCGCCCCCGAGGCGTTCGAGGGCCGCCGCGCCCGCCGACTCGCCCATGGTGACGGGGTTCTGGGCCACGACGGTGAGCGCGGGTTCGAGGATGCCGGCCATGGGGACGTCGTCGAAGGCGACCACCGCGACGTCCTTGCGCCCGCTGCGGGACAGCTCGGTCATGACCCCCATCGTCATGACGTTGTTGCCTGACAGCAGCGCGGTGGGCGGATCCGGCAGGGCGAGCAGCCGGGCCGTCGCCTCGGCGGCGCCAGCCGGGTCGTGCGCGTCGGCGACGAGGCCGCGGTCGTGGGGCAGGCCCGCCTCCGCGAGCGCCGCGCGGTAGCCGGCCTGCCGTTCGCGGCGCGTGTAGAGCCGGGCCGGCAGGTCGCCTATGAACCCGATCCTGCGGTGTCCGCCGGCGATCAGGTGGGCGACGCCCTCCTGGGTGCCGGCCCGGTTGGAGCTGACCACGGTGTCGGTGGTGAGGCCGTTGCCGGGCCGGTCGAGGAAGACCACCGGCATCCCGGCGGCCCGGTGGGACTTGAGGTGGGCGTGGTCGGCGCCCACCGCCGGCGCGACCATGAGCACGCTGACCCGGCGGGCCAGGAAGGTGCGGATCAGCGCGTGCTCCCGCTCCGGGTCGTCGTCCGACGAGCCCATCAGCAGTGTCAGTCCGCGGCCGTGCACGGCGTCCTCGATCCCGCCCGCGACGGCGCCGAAGAACGGGTTGCCGAGGTCAGGCACCACGAGCCCCACGGTGGTGTCGGGGCCGCCCACCCGCATGCTCCTGGCCATGAGGTTGGGCTGGAAACCGAGCTTCGCCACGGCCTCCAGCACCCGCCTCCTGGTCTCCGGGGAGCTGGGTCCGTCCTCGTTCAGCACCCGGGAGACCGTTTTGGCACTGACACCCACCTCGCGGGCCACGTCGGCGAGGGTCGGTCTGCGGGTCGCTGTCATGGACCACCTTTTCTCCGTGTGTCGGCCCCGCGGGTACCGGGGCGCGTCGGTCAGCTCCCCAGGACCCCCGCGGCCGAGGCTGCGTCACTGTCCGCCACGACCGTACCGCCGTCCGGACGCACGCCGAGCGCGCCGGTCATGATGGCCACCACCTCGGCCATGGAGTAGTCCGACGGCTTGATGACGGCCTCCCGCCTGCCGAGCCGGTGGACGTGGACGCGGTCGGCGATCTCGAAGACATGGGGCATGTTGTGGCTGATCAGGATCACCGGGATGCCCTTGTCCCGTACGCGGCGGATGAGGTCGAGGACCTGCCCCGACTCCTTGACGCCGAGGGCGGCGGTCGGCTCGTCCATCACCACCACGCTGCGCGCCCAGGCGGCGGCGCGGGCGACGGCGACGGCCTGGCGCTGGCCGCCGGAGAGCGTCTCCACCGGCTGCGTGATGGAGCCGACGCCGACCTTGAGCGCGGCCATGTGGTCGGCGGCCTGACGGCGCATCGCCTTCTTGTCCAGCAGACGGAACACCGAGCCGAGCACACCGGCGCGGCGGATCTCGCGCCCCAGGAACATGTTGGAGGCGATGTCCATGGACGCGGCGACGGCGAGGTCCTGGTAGACCGTCTCGATGCCGTGCGCCCGCGCGTCCTGCGGCCCGGCGAACCTGATCGGCCTTCCGTGCAGCCGGACCTCGCCGGCGTCGGGGACGAGGGCGCCGGTGAGCGCCTTGATCAGGCTGGTCTTGCCGGCGCCGTTGTCGCCGATGACGGCCAGCACCTCACCCGGCATGAGGTCGAAGTCGGCGTGGTCGATGGCGGTGACGTGGCCGTAGCGCTTGACCAGGCCGCGCGCGCTGAGCACGGGTTCGGGCCCTGCGGCGGGCGCGGGGGTCTCCGGCGCGGGGGGTGCCGGTTCGTGGGGGGCGGGGCCGGTCATCGGGTCCCCTTTCGCGAGAGCTGGTCGAGGGTCACCGCGAGGATCACCAGCACGCCGGTGACCAGCGTCTGGTAGACGGACGAGACGCCCATCAACTGAAGGCCGTTGCGGAAGACGCCGACGATGAGCACGCCCACGAACGTGCCGAGGACGGTGCCCCGGCCGCCGAACAGGCTCGTACCGCCGAGGACGACGGCGGTGATGCTGTCGAGGTTGTCGGTCTGCCCCGCCTGGGGGTCGCCGACCCCGGTCCGCGACACCAGCAGCAGTGCAGCGACCCCGTAGACGAGCCCGGCCACCGCGTAGACGCCGACGGTCAGCCGGGAGACCCGGATGCCGCTGAGCCGCGCGCTCTCCGCGCTGTTGCCGAGGGCGTAGACGTGACGGCCCCAGGCGGTGCTGCTCAGCGCGTAGGCGAAGCCCAGGAAGAGGGCGACGGTGACCAGCGACCCGTAGGTGACGTCCGTCCTCCCGAGCGGGAAGGTGCGCCCCAGCGCGGTGAGCGGTTCCGGGAGGCCCGTGACGGTCTGCTCGTCGGAGTAGATGTGGGTGAGGGCGAAGGCGACGTTGAGCATGCCCAGCGTCACGATGAACGGGGGCAGCGGCACCGTCCGCACGAGCAGCCCGTTCACCAGACCGAACACTCCGCAGACCAGGATGCCCAGGCCGATGGCGAGCAGCGGCGGCAGCGGCCCCTGGACGGCGAGCTTGGCGATGAGGATGCCGCCGAAGGCCATCACCGCCCCGCACGACAGGTCGATGCCGGCGGTGAGGATGATCAGTGTCTGGCCGATGGCGAGCGTGCCGACGACCATGACCTGCTGGAGGATCAGCGAGAAGTTGCCGCCGGAGAGGAACTGGTCGGTGGCCAGGGAGAAGAACACCGAGGCGATGACGAGGGCGGCGAACGGTCCCGCGGCGGGCGCCGTGAGGAACCGGCGCAGCACCGCCGGTTCCTTGCCCACGGCGGGGAGCGAGGTGGATGCGGTCACGGCTCAGCCCCAGCAGTTCTGCAGGCCGAAGCCGGTGTCCTCGGCCTGCGTACCCGGCTGCACCTTGTCGGTGATCAGGGTGACGCCGGTGTCGGTGTAGCCGCTGGTCTTCTTCCCGTTCTTGGCGAACGCGGCCACTGCCTTGACGCCGTCGGCGGCCATCTTCAGCGGGTACTGCTGGGAGGTCGCGGCGATCTTGCCGTCCTTGACCGCCTGCACGCCGGTGCAGCCGCCGTCGATGGCGACGATCATGACGTCCTTCTCGCGGCCCCTGGCCTTGATGGCGGTGTACGCGCCCAGCGCGGCGGGCTCGTTGATGGCGTAGACCAGGTTGACGTCCGGCGCCTTCTGCAGGCAGTTCTCCATGGCGGTCTGCCCCTTGGCCTGGTCGCCGCCGGTGTCCTGGGAGCAGACGATCGAAGGGTCGGAGGCGCTGACGCCGAAGCCCTTCACAAAGCCCTCGTGGCGCTGCACGCCGACCGACACACCGGGGGCGAGGTCCAGCGTGGCGATCTTCG
This sequence comes from Streptomyces sp. PA03-3a, assembly GCF_033792735.1. Taxonomy (NCBI): domain Bacteria; kingdom Bacillati; phylum Actinomycetota; class Actinomycetes; order Kitasatosporales; family Streptomycetaceae; genus Streptomyces; species Streptomyces sp. PA03-3a. The sequence goes on along the minus strand of NZ_JARAVM010000001.1, from coordinate 324,326 downwards.
GCGTCTTGCCGGCCATCGCGGCCTTGGCGTACGCGCCGATCAACTCGCCGGCCTTCACGTTGTCGGTGGCGAAGAGCGCGTCGGCGGCGTCCTGCGGCTCGGGTGGGGTGTCCAGCGCGATGACGAGCACGCCCTTGGCGCGTGCCTTGGCGATCGCGGGGACGATGGCCTTGGAGTCGTTGGGGGTGATGAGCACGCCCTTGACGCCGGCCGCGACCATGTTCTCCAGCGCGGTGACCTGGCCGGCGTTGTCACCGTCGAACTTGCCCGCCGCGGTGGTCAGTTCGACGTTCTCGCTCTTGGCGGCCTGCTCCGCGCCCTGCTTCATCTTGACGAAGTAGGGGTTGGTGTCGGTCTTGGTGATCAGGCCGACCTTGACCTTGCCCCCGGACGGGGAGCCGCCGCCGGAACCGGAACCGCACGCGGCCAGTGACAGGGCGAGGCCGGCGGCGCCGATGACGAGGACCGGACGGGCTCTACGGGACATCTGCGACTCCTACGGGGATGCAGTGAGCGGGGACAGCCGTATGGCGCTACAACGGCGAAGGGATCTCGCCAGGAGAGTGCCAACGTTGACACATGTCATCGTTGACACCGCTTGCGGAGGATGATGGACTCCCGCTCCGGCAACGTCAATGCCCCTGCAGTGAAAGCCCGTTGGCGACCCGCAGAGCCCACCCCCGCATCCCGCCCCGGGCCGCCGCCGGGATCCGGCCCGCGTCCCCGTCCCCACCTGGAGGAACCTCCCCATGCAGCCGCCTCAGGTCACCGTCATCGGAGAGTGCGTCGCCGATGCCTTCCCCGAACCCGGCGACGGGCGGTTCCCGTCCGGTGCGCACGGCCGCTCCCCGGACGCCGCGCAGGGGCTGCGGCTGCGCGTCCTGCCGGGCGGCGGCCCGGCCAACACCGCCGTGGGCCTGGCTCGCCTCGGCACACCGACCCGGCTGCTGGCGCGGCTGTCCGGGGACGTCTTCGGCCGGCTGTTCCGCGCCCACCTGCTGGAGTCCGGCGTCGACCTGTCGGCCGCCCCGGCCGCTCCCGAACCCAGCACGCTGGCGGTCGCCGACGTGGACGGCGACGGGCAGGCCGCCTACTCCTTCCACGCCGAGGGCACAGCGGACTGGCAGTGGACGCGCGAGGAGCTGGGCCGCCCCGCGCTCGGCGACCCGGCCTGCGTCCACTCGGGTTCGCTCGCCGTGGTCAGGGAGCCGGGTGCCGCTCTCGTGGAGGAGGTCCTGGCGGGGGCGCGACGGCATGCGACGGTCAGCATCGACCCCAACGTCCGGCCCGCCCTGGTCGATCCGCGGGTCTACCGCGACCGGATCCCGACGTGGTGCGCGACGGCGGACATCCTCCGGCTGAGCGAGGACGACCTCGCCGTACTGGCTCCCGGCACCCCTCCCGAAGAGGCCTGCGACGGCTTCCACGCGGCGGGCGCCCGGCTGGTGGTGGTCACCCGCGGCGCGCGGGGCGTCCTCGCCTCGCTCGACGGCAGGCGGATCTCCGTGCCCGGTGTGCCGGCGCGGGTGGTCGACACCGTCGGCGCCGGGGACTCCTTCACGGCGGGGCTGCTGCACCATCTCGGCGGTAGCGGGCTGCTGGGCGGCCGGCTCGACGGCCTGCGGATCGAGGACGTCACGGCGGCCTGCGCATACGCGGCCCGGGTGGCCGCGCTGACCTGCGCCGCCCCGGGGCCGAACCCGCCGTGGGCCGACCAAGTGAATGCGGAAGAGGTCGAGTTGACCGTCCGTCCGGGGACCTGACGGGACGCGGCCGATCCTGTGCGGGGCGTTGACGGCTCCCCCGCGGGGGCCCATCATCGGTCATCGATCGGATGTCAGCGATGACATATGTCAACGATGACATCACCGGCGTGCAGAGAGTGGGTTCACATGCGTCGAAGAGTCGGGGCGCTGCTCGTCGCCCTGATCGCGAGCCTGGCCGCAATACTGCCGGGCACCCCCGCGGTCGCCGGGACCGTGGGGGACTACGCGGAATTCCCGTATCCGGCGACGACCTACAGCGAGCCGCTCCGCGGCCAGTTCCACTTCAGCTCGCAGGCCGGCTGGATGAACGACCCCAACGGCCTGGTGTTCGCCAACGGGCTCTACCACTTCTTCTACCAGCACAATCCGCACGGCCTGGACTGGGACACCATGCACTGGGGCCACGCCACCAGCCCCGACCTGGTGCACTGGACCCAGAAGCCGATCGCGCTCGAACCCGGCGTCCACCCCGGCACGCTCTTCTCGGGCGGCGGCGTCGTGGACAAGGACAACACCTCCGGACTGAAGACGGGTTCCCTGGACCCGATCGTGGTGTTCTCCAACACCGACGGCGTGAGCATCTTCTACAGCAACGACAACGGCCGGACGTTCCAGGCGTACGACAAGGGCCGCAAGCAGATCGAGATACCCGTCGAGAGCCGTGACCCCAAGGTGTTCTGGGACGCGGCACGCAAGCGGTGGGCCATGGTCGTCTGGTCGAACAAGGGCGGCAACGGTGTCGACCTCTACACCTCCCCGAACCTGCTCGACTGGACCTTCGCCAGCCGCTTCGGGGCGCCGTGGCTCTTCGAGTGCCCCGACATGTACCCCCTGGCCCTGGACGGCAGGACCGGACAGCAGCGGTGGGTCCTGACCTCCGCGTCCAGCCAGTACGTCGTCGGCTCCTTCGACGGCACGACCTTCCGCACCGACTGGACCGGCCCGCAGCAGATGGACCTGGGCACCACGTACGCCGGGGGCACCTTCTACGCCGCCCAGACGTTCGCGGACACGCCGGACGGCCGCACCGTGCAGATGGCCTGGCAGGGAGGCAACCGCGGCAGCACCTGGACGGGGAACTCCACCTTCCCCGTCTCCCTCGGCCTGGTCAGCACCCCGGACGGGCCGCGGATCACCCGGACCCCGGTCGCCGAGCTCTCCTTGCTGGGCTCGGAGACCCGGAGCTGGAAGAACCAGACCGTCGACGCGGCCAAGGGCGGCAACCTCTTCGGGGACGTCAAGGCCGACACCTACGAGATCACCGCCCAGTTCGACCTGAAGGGCGCCACCGCCACGCAGTTCGGCTTCGACCTGCACGCCCGTTCCGACGGCACCGCCGACCGCAGTGTCGTCTACGACACCAGGGCGCAGACCCTGCGCGGCAAGCCGCTCAAGCCGCGGAACGGCAAGGTCACGATGCGGCTGCTGGTGGACCGCGGGCAGTTGGAGACCTTCGCCGACGACGGGCTCTACTCGTTGTCCGACAACGTCGACTTCGACTCGGCGGCCGACAGCCAGGGCATCCGGCTCTTCGCCGTCGGCGGCAGGGTGAAGCTGGACTCGGCAACCTTCACCCGGCTCAACACCAGCTGGGGAACGGCCCAGTCCACCCTGGAGAGCAACCTCAAGGGCCCGTGGCACGCCGCGGGCGGGGCGTGGACGGACGTCAGCGGCGGCAAGCGCGCCTCGGTCGGCGGCGACGGCTTCTACCTGAGCGCGAGCAGCGGCGGTGACGCCGTCTACCAGGGCGACCTCACCCTGGACACCGCGCAGGCGGCGGGCCTGACGTTCCGCGCGAACGCCCAGGGCGCCGGCTACACGGCGAACATCGACACCAGCGGCGTCCTCAAGCTGTGGCGGCCCGGCCGGGACATCGCGACCCACGCCACGCCGATCACCAAGGGCCGCACCTACCACCTCAAGGTGCAGACGGACGGCTCGCGCATCCGGGTCTGGCTGGACAACGGCACCCAGCCCGTCATCGACGCCACCGACACGACCTACACCTCCGGCGTGTTCGGGGTGAACGTCTTCCACGGCACGGCGACGGTGCAGAACCTCGACACCGGTACGGCCGGCTTCTCGGCCTTCCCCGCCGGCAGGTGGACCCCGCGGGGCGGCACCTGGACGGTCTCCCCCGCCGGGCTGAGGGGCAGTTCGCCGCAGGACGGCTTCTACCTCAGCGACCGCTCGGGCGGCGACTTCACCTACGAGGGGGACCTGTCCGTCACCAACGGCACGGCAGCCGGTCTTACCTTCCGGGCCCGCGACGACGGGGCGGGCTACACGGCGAACATCGACACCAGCGGCGTCGTCAAGCTGTGGCGGCCGGGGCGGGACATCGCGACCCACGCCACGCAGATCGTCGAGGGCCGCACCTACCACCTGAAGGTGCGCACGGACGGTTCCCGCATCCGGGTCTGGCTGGGCGGAGCCGCCGATCCCGTCATCGACGCCACCGACGACGCCTACACCACCGGCCTGTTCGGGGTGAACGGCTTCGCGGCGAACACGCAGGCGCAGAACCTGACCATCGGCTGATCCGTCGGGACCGCTCCGGGGCGGGCCTCCGCGGCCTGTCCTAGGGCGGTCCTTCAGCGGTGCCCTTTTCCAACGTTGAACACGTTCCGGTTCGCCGTGACGGCATCCGCCCGCGCACAACCCGCTACTTGTCAGGGGCACTTCATTCCTGTCACCGTGCCCCGTGATCCCCTTCCGTTCGGTGCCCGCACGGACCCACACGGCTGCACTCCGCGTTTACCCTCGACCTGGCGGCCCGTCGGCGAGGTTCGACGCGGGGTCTGGACACGGCGTCAGGGCCCTGCTTTCATGCTCTCCGCGCCCAGAATTTCCAACGTTGTACAACCGCGTTCCCGGCGCGCAGCGCTCTTGGTTCAAGGCACCACGCACTCCTGACCTGCAACTTTCCCGTCAAGGCGTCGACGACTCCCACGGAAGGTGCACCATGAGTCCTGGCCGACGACGTACCAACGGCTTTGCTCGCTTGATAGCTCTGGTGGCGCTCCTCCTCGGAGCGGCCCTGCTGACGCCGATCACGGCGTCCGCCCGGCCCCCGGCCACGACCGACGTCCCCACCGACGTCACCGCCGCCTCCGCCGACGCGGGCCTGCGCGGCGACTACTACCGGATGTCCAGCGGCACGACCCTGGACTTCGCCCAGTACACCGGCACCCGGATCGACAGCTCACTCCACGTGGACGACCTGCTGCCCACCCTGCGGGCCTACGCGGGCACGACGGACAACGTCGCCGTGCGCTGGACGGGCCGCCTGGAGGTGCCCGCCGACGGCACCTACACGTTCTACATCAAGGGCGACAACGGCTTCCGCATGTCCCTGGACGGTGCGAGCGTGATCGACCACTGGACCACCGACTGGGACGTCCAGACGACCTCGCAGCCGATCACCCTGACCGCCGGCCTGCACGAGCTCGCATACGACTACAACCAGGGCAACGGCGGCGCCTATCTGCACACCGAGTGGTCGGGGCCGGACTTCGACCGCAGTCCGGTGCCGGACTCCGCGCTGCATCTGCCGGCCGGTTTCGCCCCGGCGGACGCCGAGGCGTCGGTCGCCGCCACCGGCCGCACCGCAACCGTCGAGCTGGACTCCCCCGTCACCGCCCTCCCCGATGGCGCGGCCTCGCACCTCGCCCTGCTGTCCGGCGGAACCCGGTGGTCCGCCGGCGTCTCCCGGGACCCCGAGCACCCCACCCGGCTGGTGCTGAAGCCGGCCGAGTCCGACTCGCCGGTATCGCTCCACGCCGACGTACGGATCAGCTACGACGGCAGGGGCGGCATCAGCACCGCCGACGGCGAACTCGGCCCCTTCTCGGTCGTCGCGCGCAACGACTCGACCTGGTACTTCCAGACCAGATGGGCCAAGGACGTCTCCCCCTCCCGCCCGCTGCCCGACTACCCACGGCCGCAGCTGACACGCGAGAAGTGGAAGAACCTCAACGGGACCTGGCAGTTCCAGCCGACGGCACAGGACGCCGCACTCCCCCAGGGCAGGCTGAGCGGCAGCATCGTCGTGCCCTACCCGATGGAGTCGGGTCTGTCGGGCGTCGCGCGGCACCACGACTGGTCGCTGTACCAGCGCACCTTCACCGTCCCCGACGACTGGCGGGTCCGCTCCGGCAACCGGCTGAAGCTCAACTTCGGAGCCGTGGACTACGAGGCCTGGGTCTACGTCAACGGCCGCGAGGTGGCCCACCATACCGGCGGCTACCAGGCGTTCACCGCCGACGTCACCGACGCCCTTTCCGGGCGCGGTCCGCAGACCCTGCTGGTGAAGGTCAAGGACACCACCGACGACCGCTACGCGCTCGGCAAGCAGTCCCGCACCCCCGGCGGCATCTGGTATACGCCGAGTTCGGGCATCTGGCAGACCGTGTGGATGGAGCCGGTCCCCGAGGTCTCGGTCGACTCGCTGGTGCTGACCCCGGACGTCGCGGACTCCTCGCTGGCCGTCACCGTACGTCCGGGCGCGGGCGCCTCACCGGGCGCGAAGGTCACCGCCACCGCGTACACCCGTGAGGGGCGCAAGGCCGGCTCGGTCACCGGCGCCGCCGGCACCGCCCTGCAGCTGCCCGTCCCCCGCGCCCACCTGTGGAGCCCGGACGACCCGTACCTGTACGACCTCCACGTCACCCTCACCGACGGCCGCGGCAAGGACCGCGTCCGCTCCTACTTCGGCATGCGGTCGATCGAGGTGTCCCCGGCCGGCGGCACCAACCGGATCAAGCTCAACGGCAAGCCCGTGTTCGTGCTCGCCACCCTCGACCAGGGTTTCTGGCCCGACGGCCTCCACACGGCGCCGACCGACGAGGCCCTGAAGTACGACCTCGTCCAGCACAAGAAGCTCGGCTTCAACGCGGTCCGCAAGCACATTAAGGTCGAACCCGCCCGCTGGTACTACTGGGCGGACAGGCTGGGCCTGATGGTGTGGCAGGACATGCCCAGCCGTGGCACCGCGGCCGCCGGCACCCCGGAGACCGAGGCCTTCGTCGACCAGGTCCACCAGATCGTCGACCAGCACATCAGCACCCCGTCCGTCCTGGTGTGGACGCTGATGAACGAGGGCTGGGGCGAGTGGAGCAGGCAGGCCACCGGCGAACTCGCCGACGCCGTCAGGCAGCAGGACCCCTCGCGTCTGGTGGACGCCCACTCCGGCGTCAACTGCTGCGCCTCCAAGGGGGACTCGGGCCGCGGTGACCTGATCGACTTCCACGACTACCACGGCCCGGCCAGTCCCGCCCCGGACGACACCCGCGCCGCCGTCGACGGCGAGCACGGCGGCTACTCCTACCTCGTCCCCGGCCACATCCTCGGTACCGCGGGCGGCCAGGACTACGGCGACGCCGCCCACAGCAAGGAGGAGCTGACCGCGGCCTACGTGGAGAACACGCGCAAGCTCCTCCGCCCGGCCGCCTGCGGCCTGTCCGGATCGGTCTACACGCAGATCACCGACGTCGAGGGCGAACTCAACGGCCTGCTCACCTACGACCGCGACGTGGTCAAGGTGATCCCGGAGCAGGTACGCGACGTCAACCGCCAGGTCATCGCGGCCGGTGCCGCCGCGGGCGGGACCGACGTGCCGCCCGGCACGCCGGGGCCGAACGGCGTCGGCTGGTGGCCGCTGCACGAGGGCTCCGGAACCGTCGCGAAGGACGTCGCCGGGGACCACGACGGCACCCTGAGCGGTGGCACGAGCTGGACGACCGGCCCCCGCGGCGCCGCCCTGCAACTCGACGGCCGCACCGGCTTCGTCGACACCGGCGCCCCGGTCCTGGACACCGACACCCACGACTACTCGGTGGCCGCCTGGGTCCGGCTGGACGACAAGGGGCACTTCAGCACGGCGGTGTCCGTCGACGGCGACACCAACAGCGCCTTCTACCTGCAGTACTCGCAGGCCGACAAGCGGTTCGCGTTCAGCTTCGCCGGCAGCCGGGCCCTCGCGGGCACCATCGGCGAGCCGGAGGCGGGCCGCTGGTACCACCTGGTGGGCAGCTACAGCCACCGCGACGGCCGGCTGCGCGTCTACGTGGACGGCGGCGAGGCCGGTTCCGTCCGCGGCTGCAACGCCGAGGGGCCCTCGGGCCACCTGGTGATCGGCCGCGGCAAGTACGGCGGCAACCGCGTCGACTACTGGAGCGGCGCGATCTCCGACGTGCACGCCTACGACCGGGCGCTGACCGCCGCCGAGGTGGCGTCGCTGGCGACGGGCGAACCCGCCGTCCCGGCGAAGCGCTGACGGAGCACCGACCACGAGCGGCCCGTCCCGTCACGGGGCGGGGCGGGCCGCCTCCCGGGCCGTCCCCCCGGGACAACGGCAGGAACCACCGCACCGCCCCTGATCCGGTCGCACACCGCTCTCCGAGGAGTTGAACGTCCATGAGCACCTCCCGTTCCACCCGCTTCCTTGCCGTCGTGTGCCTCACCGCCGCGGCCGCCCTGACCGCCACCTCCTGCGCCAAGGAGGAGGGCTCCGGCAGCGCCTCCCACTCCTCGTCCGGGGGCGCCCAGGTCGTGCAGTCGCCGACCGCGGGAACCGACGCGGCCGGCGGCGGCTGCACCCTGCAGACCTACGGGGCGAGCAAGATCGACCTCAAGGACGCCGTCGTCGGTTTCTCGCAGTCCGAGAAGGAGGCGAACCCCTTCCGCATCGCGGAGACCCAGTCCATCAAGGACGAGGCGGCGAAACTCGGCGTCAAGAAGCTGCTCACCACCAACGCGCAGTCGCAACTGCCAAAGCAGATCAGCGACATCCAGGACATGCTCGCCCAGGGCGCCCAGCTGCTGATCGTCGCGCCGCTCAACTCCGACGGCCTGGAGCCCGCGTTGCGCGCGGCGGCCGCCAAGCACGTGCCCGTCATCACCATCGACCGCAAGATCAACGCCACCGCCTGCAAGGACTACGTGGCCTTCCTCGGCTCGGACTTCGTCGAGCAGGGCAAGCGCGCCGCCGACCAGATGATCAACGTGACCGGCGGCAAGGGCAAGGTCGCGATCCTGCTGGGGGCCTCCGGCAACAACGTCACCACCGACCGCACGAAGGGCTTCGTCGACCAGATCAAGGCGCAGGCCCCCGGCCTGGAGATCGTCGCCCAGCAGACCGGTGAGTTCGCCCGCGACAAGGGCCAGCAGGTGATGGAGCAGCTGATCCAGGCGAACCCCGGGATCACGGCCGTCTACGCGGAGAACGACGAGATGGGCCTCGGCGCGATCACCGCGCTCAAGGCGGCGGGGAAGAAGCCCGGCAAGGACGTCAAGATCGTGTCGATCGACGGCACGCGCAACGCCGTGCAGGCGCTGGCGAACGGCCAGTACAACGGCGTCATCGAGTCCAACCCGCGCTTCGGGCCGCTCGCCTTCGCCACCGCGCAGAAGTTCTTCGCGGGCGAGGCGATCCCGGAGGACGTGATCATCTCCGACCGCGAGTACGACGCGGCCAACGCCAAGGACTCGCTGTCCGGGGCCTACTGAGCCCCCGCGCCTGCCGCCCGGTCCGCCTCCCCGGCCGGGCGGCAGGCCCGTCCCTCCCCGGCTCCCCGACACCGCGACCCTACGGAAGGCCCGCCATGGCACCCCCCGACGCGGCACCCGCCGCACCGCCGCCCGGTCCGGACGACGCCCCTGCCGCGCCCGCGGTGCTGGAGGCCGTCGGCATCGGCAAGCACTTCCCCGGTGTGGTGGCGCTCGACGACGTCTCCCTCACCGTGCGCCGGGGCGAGATCCACGCCCTCGTCGGAGAGAACGGCGCCGGCAAGTCCACCCTCATCAAGGTCCTCACCGGTGTGCACCGGCCGGACACCGGCGAGGTACGGCTCGACGGCCGCCCGGTCGCGTTCTCGCGTCCGTCCGACGCACAGCGCGCCGGGGTCGCCACGATCTACCAGGAGGTCAACCTCGTCCCGCTGATGAGCGTGGCACGGAACATCTTCCTGGGCCGCGAGCCCAAGAACCGCCTCGGCCTGATCGACTTCCCGCGGATGCACCGGGAGGCGGCGGCGCTGCTCGCGGGCTTCGGCGTCACCGCCGACGTCCGCCACCCGCTGGGCAGCCTCGGTGTGGGCGCCCGGCAGATGGTGGCGCTGGCCCGCGCGGTGTCGGTGCGCGCCAAGGTCGTGGTGATGGACGAGCCGACCTCCGCGCTGGAACCGCGCGAGGTCGAGACGCTCTTCCGGATCATCGGCGACCTCCACGACCGGGGCATCTCCGTCCTGTACGTGAGCCACCGCCTCGAGGAGCTCTACCGGATCTGCGACCGGGTCACGGTGCTCCGCGACGGGCGCCTGGTCCACTCCGGCGACCTCGCGGACCTGGACCGGATGCAGCTGGTCGCCATGATGCTGGGCCGCGAGGTCTCCGAGGTGCGCCGGCACGGGCGGACCGGCTTCGGCGAGGACCACCACCCCGACCGCGAGGCGGTGCTCACCGCCTCCGGGCTGACCCGGCGCCATGTCCTGGACGACATCTCCCTGGAACTGCGCCCCGGCGAGGTGCTGGGCCTGGCGGGTCTACTCGGCTCCGGGCGCAGCGAGACCGCCAAGGCGCTGGCCGGGGCACTGCCGCTGGACTCGGGTTCGGTGGCGGTCGCGGGGCGGTGGCTGGGCCGCCCCTCCCCCGCCGCCGCGATCCGCGCGGGCATCAGCCTGCTCCCCGAGGACCGCAAGGCGGAGGGCATCGTCGCGGGCCTGTCGGTGCGGGAGAACATCGTGCTGGCCGCGATGCCGCGGCTGTCCCGGGCGGGCGTCGTCTCGCGCGCCCGGCAGGACCGCGTCGTCGAGATCTTCATGAAGCGCCTGCGGATCAAGGCCTCCGGACCCGAGCAGAAGGTGGGCGAGCTCTCCGGCGGCAACCAGCAGAAGGTGCTGCTGGCCCGCTGGCTCTGCCTGGAGCCGAAGGTGCTCCTCCTCGACGAGCCGACGCGCGGCATCGACGTGGGTGCCAAGGCCGAGGTGCAGGCTCTGGTGGACGAACTGGCCCAGGAGGGGCTGGCGGTGCTGCTCATCTCCTCCGACATCGAGGAACTCGTCGAGGGCGCCGACCGATTGGTGGTGCTGCGCGGCGGCGCGGTGGCCGGTGAGCTGACCGGCGAGCGGGTCGGCGAGGGGGATCTGCTGGAGGTCCTCGCGGCGCACACGCCCGCGGCGAAGGGCGGCGGAGACGACGAGGAGGTACGGCACGATGGCTGAGCTTTTCCCGGTCGTACGACGCGGCCCGGCCCGGCTGCCCACCCCCGCCTGGTTCCAGGCGTACGGGGTGTACGCGGCGGTGGCCGTGCTGGTCCTGTTCAACGCCGTCTTCACCGACCACTTCCTGACCGGGGCCAACCTGCGCACCCAGCTCGTCCAGGTGGCCCCGGTGGTGATCGTGGCACTCGGCATGGCGCTGGTGATCGGCACCGAGGGGGTGGACCTGTCGGTCGGGTCGGTCATGGCCCTCGCCGCGGCCCTGCTCCCGCTGTACCTGGGCTACGGCCTGCTGCCCGCGCTGCTGACGGCGCTCGCCGCCGGGGCGGTGGTGGGCGCGGCCAACGGCAGCCTGGTCGCGGTGGTGGGGCTGCAGCCCATCGTGGCCACCCTCGCTCTGTTCGTGGGCGGCCGGGGGCTGGCACTGGTCCTGGCCGACGGACAGCTCAAGCAGATCGCCAACCCGGGACTGCTGGGCCTGGGCACCGACGACGTCCTGGGCGTCCCCGTGGTCGTGCTGATCGCCGGAGCGCTCGCCCTGCTGGTCGCCGGGGTCGTGCACCGCACCACCTTCGGGCGCCGGTTGGTCGCGATCGGCGGCAACCGCGCCGCCGCCGGGCTGGCCGGGCTGCCGGTGAAGCGGGTGCTGATCGGCGTGTACGTGGTGTGCGGGGTGCTCGCCGCGCTGGCCGGGGTGCTGGCCACCGCCCGGCTGACGGCCAGTGACCCGTCCACCCTCGGCACCCTGATGGAACTGTCCGCGATCACCGCGGTGGTGGTGGGCGGCACCCCGCTCACCGGCGGGTCCGTGCGTGTCCTCGGCACGGTCTGCGGGGCGCTGCTGATGCAGCTGCTGCGGGCCACCCTGGTGAAGCACGATCTGCCCGACTCCACCGCGCAGATGGCCCAAGCCGTCATCATCCTCGTCGCCGTCTACGTCGCCCGGGAGCGTCGATCCCGATGAAGTCACTCACCACGCCCCGCTCCGCCGGGGCCGCACCGGAGCCGCCCGCGGTGGCGGCGGCCCGCGCCGGGGACCGGCGGCGGCTGGCCGTACTGGTGCAGCGGCAGGGCGTGCTCGCCGTCCTGCTGCTGCTGGTGCTCATCTCCTCCTTCGTCTTCCCGTCCTTCGGAACCCTGGACAACGCCCGGAACGTCACCGTCCAGGCCTCGTTCCTGGCGATCGTGGCGCTCGGCATGACACTCGTCGTCATCACCGGCGGCATCGACCTGTCGGTCGGCTCGGTCTTCGCGCTGGGCGGCGTCCTCGCGGCGTGGGCCTCGCAGTACGGGATGCTGCCGGCGCTGCTGCTGCCGCTCGCGGTGTGCGGTCTGCTCGGCACCTTGCACGGCCTGCTCATCGCGCGCGTGGGGATGGCCCCCTTCATCGTCACCCTGGCGGGCCTGCTGGCCGCCCGGGGACTGCTGCTCGCCCTGACCGACGAGGGCGCCGACACCTATCTGGTGCCGCACGGTTCGGCCTTCGCGGAGCTCGGGCAGGGCACGGTGGCCGGGTTCGGTCACCCGGTACTGATCGCGCTGGTGCTCTTCGCCGCCGGCGGACTCGTGCTCCAGCGGACGTCGTTCGGGCAGTCGCTGTTCGCGGTGGGCGGCAGCCCGGACGCGGCCACGCTGATGGGTCTGCCGGTGGCCAGGACCCGGGTGCTGGTCTACGCGATCAGCGGGCTCCTGGCGGGCTTCGCGGGCGCTCTGAACGCCGCCCGGCTGTCTTCCGGCGTGACCATCATCGGCGTCGGCATGGAGCTGGATGCCATCGCCGCGGTCGTCATCGGCGGCACGCTGCTGGTCGGCGGTGCGGGCTCGGTCAGCGGCACCCTGTGGGGCGTCCTGGTGCTGGCGGTGATCCAGAACCTCATCAACCAGATCGGCTCCCTCAATTCCTCGTACCAATCGGTGGTCAGCGGCGGCTTCCTTATCGTGGTGGTCGTGGCCCAGCGGTATCTCGCGCGGGGTCCGCGCACCACATGACCGTGCCGGTGCCGGTGGACCGCGCGCGGCCCTCCGGCACCGGCCCAACCCGGAGGGAGCGCCGTGGGCGTCAGCCTCAAGGACGTCGCGCAGCGCGCGGGAGTGTCCATCAAGACCGTCTCGAACGTCGTGAACGGCTACCAGCACGTCACGCCCGCGATGCGCGCGCGGGTCCAGCAGGCGATCGACGAACTGGGCTACCGGCCCAACCTCACGGCCCGGCACCTGCGCAAGGGCCGCACCGGCATCATCGCGCTGGCGCTGCCGGAGCTCGGCAACCCGTACTTCGCCGAGCTGGCCGGCGCCGTCATCGACGCCGCCGCGCGTCACGACTACACCGTGCTGCTCGACCACACCGCGGGCGAACGGCGCAAGGAGATCCTGGTGACCCAGGGCTTCCGCACCCATGTGATCGACGGGCTGATCCTCTCGCCGATCGAGCTGGAGACGCCGGACCTGCTCGCCCGCACCGACAGCTCACCGCTGGTGCTCCTCGGCGAGCGCGAGTACGACGCCCCGTACGACCACATCGTGATCGACAACGTGGCCGCGGCCCGCAGCGCGGTACGGCACCTGGCAGGGACGGGACGGCGGCGGATCGCGTTCCTCGGCGCCCGCAGCGAGATCGCCCGGCAGCCCGCGCACCTGAGACTGCGCGGCTGGCGCGAGGAACTGGCCGCCTGCGGGCTGCCGCACGGCGACGACCTGGTCGCCACCGCGTCCGGGTACGGGCGGGCCGACGGCGCCCAGGCGATGGCGGACCTGCTGGACCGCGGGGCTCGGCCTGACGCGGTGTTCGCCTACAACGACCTCCAGGCCATCGGCGCCCTGCGGGTGCTCACCACCCGGGGGCTGCGGGTGCCGGAGGACGTGGCGCTCGTCGGGTTCGACGACATCGAGGAAGGGCGCTACGGCACGATCACCCTGACCACGATCTCCCCCGACAAGAAGGCCATCGCCCGCCAGGCCGTCGACTGCCTCGTGCAGCGGCTGGCCGGGGCACCGGAGGCGGACGCCCCGCCGCGCCGCGTGCGGCCCGGCTTCGACCTGGTCGTCCGCGAGTCCACCCTGGGCCGAGGCCACTGACCGGCCGGACGCCGGGCGCGGGCCGGTTCGGCGCGTACCGGGCCTGACCCGTTCCGCGGCGCTCGACTCCGCCGAGGCGGGTGTGCGCGTCAACGCGCTGGTGACCGGGCTGATCGACACCCCGCTGTGGCGCTCGGCCGTCCAGGCGCATCCCGAGATCGAGGACCGGTTCCTGGGGCAGATCCCCCCGGACGGCCGGGCGCGAAGAAGGACGTGGCCGCCTTCGCCGCCTTCCTGCTGAGCGACGAGAGCGGCTTCGTGAACGGTGCCGCGCTCGCCCTCGACGGCGGCTTCACCGCGCGATGAGGACGGGCGACGGCCGCCGGCGGGTCAGTCGAGAGCGTCCAGGGCCGCGTCCACGACGGCCGTCAGCGCCTCCCGGTCGGGGTTGACGGCCCCCATGACCCGCAGGCCGTGCATCGTGACGACGAGGTAGCGCGCGAGGTCCCGCGCGTCGCGCTTGCCGGACACCTGGCCGTCGGCCTGCGCCTGCGCGACGACCTGCGCCAGCGCGTCCTCCAGCAGGACGGTCGTGGACTCCACGTGCGTGGCGACCCGCGGATCGTGGGCGACACGCTCCATGGCCGCACCGACGATCAGACAGGCCCGCCGGCTGCCGTCGCGCGCGATCTCGTCGACCGCGGCGACCAGCACCTCGCGGAGCAGCTCACGACCGGGGGCGCCGGAGCGCAGGGCCTCGACCAGGGGCAGCGCGTACCGCTCCCGGTAGCGGTCCATGGCCGCCAGGTACAGCCCCTCCTTGCTGCCGAAGGCCGCGTACAGCGAGCCGCGGCCGACACCGGTGGCGTCCACCAGGTCCTGGACCGACGTGCCCTCGTAGCCCTTGCCGCGGAAGGCGTTCATCGCTGCGTCCACGGCCTTTTCGGTGTCGAACTCCCTCACGCGTGCCATGGGCGGAGTGTACGCCTATCCGGAACGAACAGTCCAGTTACCCCCGACCGCCGGCAGACGGCGAACACATCACCGCCGGCCACGCCAACGCCCCCGCCTACGGAAGCGAGGCATGGGGGGCGGCGGAATCCCATTTCTGGTGAGCGGCCATCGCATGCCCGGGGGCGTAGCCCCTGAGGACGATGACGTTGGCCGCCACGACACCCCGGGACACCTGGGGAAGCCCGGCGGCCAGGGACACGAAACGCACATATGGGTAATTCTTGATGGGGCGGACGCCCGAGGCCGACGGGCCGCCGCCCCGCCGCCGCCGGAGGAGGGTGAGGGCATGGACGCTGCGGGTCCCCCGGCCGCCGCCGGCTTCGGGGCGGTGTCGCTCGACACCGTCCTGGCCAGGGCGCTGCGGGACAGCGAGGCGTCCGTGGGTGCGGTCTACCTGCTCCCGCCCGGGGAGCCTGTCCTGCGGCTGGCGGTGCTGAGCGGCGTCTCCCGGAAGACCGCCGTCCCGTGGACGCGGGTGGCGCTGACCGACCACACGCCGGTGGCCGACGCCGTACGCGAGCGGCGCCTGGTGTGGGTCGGCGGTCAGGAGGAGATGGCGCGTACCTACCCGCGGCTCGCGCTGATGCTGCCCTACCCTTTCGCGCTCGCCGCCGCCCCGGTCACGGACGGCACCACCACGCCGGGCGGACTGGTGCTGCAGTGGCCCGGTACGCACCCGCCCCGACCGGGCCCCAGGGAGCGCGCCGCCGTGGACACAGCCTGCCGCGACCTCCTCGCGCTACTGCGGGACGCCGAGGAACAGGGCCGGCCGCTCGCCGCGCCACGGGTACCGCGCGTCCTGCCGCCGCCGCGCCCGCGCGCGGCATGGCCGGCCGAGGCGCAGTCGGCGGTGGACTTCGCCGAACGCCTTCCCGGGGGCTGCTGCACCCTGGATCTGGACGGCCGGATCCTCTTCGCCACCTCCGAGGCCGGCCGCCTCCTCGGCGCTGACGTCACCGAAATCCTCGGCGCCTGCCTGTGGAAGGTCCTGCCGTGGCTGGACGAGCCCGTCGTCGAGGACCACTACCGGGCCGCGACGATCAGCGGGCAGCCGGCCTCCTTCACCGCCTCGCCGCCGGCGGGCCCGTGCCTGTCCTTCCACCTCTACCCCGGCTCCTTCGGTGTCAGCGTCCGCATCGTCCCCGCCGCCCTGCCCACCGACCCCGCGCGGGTGCTGCGCCCCGCGCCCCCCGCCGAACCCGGCCGGGCGGCCGTCCTGTACCACCTGATGCACCTCGCGGCCACGCTCACCGAGGCGATCGGCGTGCGCGACGTCGCCGACCAGGCGGCCGATCAGCTGCTGCCCGCCTTCGGCGCCCAGGCGCTGGCCCTGATGACGGCGGAGGACGGCCGGCTGCGGATCATCGGCCACCGCGGCTACCCCTCCGAGCTCATGGAGCGCTTCGACGCGGCCCCGCTGACCTCGGACACCCCCGCCGTCCGCGCCATGACGACCGGCGTCCCCGGCTTCTTCCCGACCTTCGCGGAGCTCCGGCGGGCGTACCCGCCCGCCCTCCACCAGGACGGCATGGGTTCCTGGGCCTTCCTGCCGCTGATCACCTCGGGCCGTCCCGTCGGCTCGCTGGTGCTCGCCTACGAGCGGCCACGCCCGTTCACCGACGAGGAGCGCACCGTCCTCACCTCCGCCGCCGGCCTGATCGCCCAGGCCCTGGACCGGGCGCGCCTGTACGACGCCAAGGACCGCCTCGCGCAGAGACTGCAGGAAGGCCTGCTCCCCCGGACCCTCCCCCGCGTGCCCGGCCTGGACGTCGCCGCCCGCTACCTGCCGGCCGGCCGCGGCATGGGCATCGGCGGCGACTTCTACGACCTCATCCGGCTCGGAACGCACCTCGCGGGCGCGGCCATCGGTGACGTGCAGGGGCACAACGTCAGTGCCGCGGCACTGATGGGGCAGGTCCGTACGGCCGTCCACGCAACGGCGGGTGCTCCGCCCGACGAGGTCCTGGCCCGCACCAACCGCCTGCTCACCGACCTGGACCCGGGTCTGTTCACCAGCTGCCTGTACGTCCAGCTGGACCTGGCGCACCACCGCGCCCGGCTGGCCACCGCCGGCCACCTGCCGCCGCTGCTGCGCCACCCCGACGGGCACGTCGAAGTCCTCGACCTGGCACCGGGACTGCTCCTGGGCATCGACCCCGCCGCCACCTACCCGCCGACCGACATCCCCCTGCCGCCCGGTGCGGTGCTCACCCTGTACACCGACGGTCTGGTCGAGACTCCGGGCGCCGACATCGAGGACGGCATCGCCGCGCTCGCCGGACGTCTGGCGCGCGCCGGCACCGGGACCGTCGACGACATCGCCGACGCGCTGGTGCACCACGCCGAGCAGTCACCCGCGCGCAGCGACGACATCGCGCTGCTGCTCATCCAGGCGCGACGCGACGGCGGTTGACGCCACCCGGGCCGTCACCGGGGCCTTGCCCCGGCGACGGCCCCGGCTCCTTGCGGGAGAGGAGTCCCGGTCGTCAGCCGACTCGGCGGGCCCGCACGCCGTCGGCCTCGAAGTCGTAGACGTACCGGTTGATCCGGAGGCCGTCGACCGCGCCCACCCAGTTGTGGTCGCGGCCCTTGCCAACGGCGACGGTGAGGATGGTCGCCTGCTGGAGCCCGTTCCTCAGCGTCGTGAAGGAGCACGGACTGGACTGCGTGCACAGGGGCGCGAGTTCGTTCCCGCTGAGGAACCAGTCGCCTGTCGTGGTGGCGTCGAGGAAACCGCTCCACTGGTTCGCCTGTGCGACGGCGGGCGGGGACCAGACCATCGTGGAGTAGGTGTCGCCCGGAAGGGAGGGCAGCCGCGGATTGATCTCGAACCTGATGTTCGGCAGATTGCGGATGCCGCCGTAGCCCACGTTCTCGCCCGTCTGGAAGACGTGGAACCCGAGCTTGGTCAGGTCCCGCACCCGGCTGCCGTAGAAGTCGACCTCGTTGCCGAAGTCGACCTTCTCGCTCGGGGGGGTGAGCGAGGTGGAGTCGTCCGCCACCTCGATGCCCAGGCTGCCGTTGCCGTAGGGCGGCCGCGAGGCGGATCCCGTGACGCCGAACGAGCCGAACGGGCCGTCACGAAGAGCGGCGACAGGAGAGCCGATGGTGTTCCGGGTGATGACACCCCAGTGGTCAGCGCCTATGCCGTCACCCGAGTGTCCGTCCGCGACGGCGGACACCGATCCCGTGAGGGCCGAGGTGACGATCGCGGCCAGCGCGACGGCCACGAGCGTCCTTCCCCGGCGCAATCCGATAAGAGCCTTCACACCCATTCCTTCCGGGTAGCCGAAGGGTCCCGTGCGGTGCCCATTACCCGGGCGCCGCGCGGCAGCGCGGCACGACGGGCCGGCGTTCGCGTCGTGACCCTTCGCGTTTCAGCAGTACTGACGAGTGGTTGTGGTTGTTCGTGCGGGGGATGCGAACGAGGCCAGGGCCGGCCGTGCGGCGTGAGCCGTACTCCGGGCGGCCGAACTCGACGTCCTGGGCGAGGCGGAAAGTCACACGACGGCCGAGGCCGTTCGGGATTCCCCTCAACCCAGCGGAACCCAGACGCACATATAGACCGTTACACATGGTCACTCAAGATGCACTCTGGGTGAGCCGTTCGCAGCGCAGGGCTCCCGCCGGCGGCTCGGGTCGCCGAAGAGTTGCCTAACTGCTTTAGGCATGCGCATAATCACTTATGGAAGAGGGAGGCGTGCTGTGCCACGTGTAGGACTCACCACGGAACGCCTGACCCGGGCGGGCGCGGAGCTCGCCGACGAGGTCGGCTTCACCCAGGTGACCGTCTCGGCGCTCGCCGAGCGGTTCGGCGTCAAGGTCGCCAGCCTGTACTCGCACGTCAGGAACTCGCAGGACCTCAAGACCCGGATCGCCCTGCTGGCCCTGGAGGAACTCGCCGACCGCGCCGCCGAGGCGCTGGCCGGCCGCGCGGGCAAGGACGCCCTGGTCGCCTTCGCGAACGTGTACCGCACGTACGCCCGGGAGCACCCCGGCCGCTACGCGGCGGCCCAGCTGAGGCTAGACCCGCAGACAGCGGCCGCCGGCGCGGGGGTCCGGCACGCCCAGATGACGCGGGCCATCCTGCGCGGCTACGACATCCCGGAGCCGGATCAGACGCACGCCGTCCGCCTCCTGGGCAGCGTCTTCCACGGCTACGTCAGCC
Source organism: Streptomyces sp. PA03-3a (assembly GCF_033792735.1). Lineage (NCBI taxonomy): Bacteria > Bacillati > Actinomycetota > Actinomycetes > Kitasatosporales > Streptomycetaceae > Streptomyces > Streptomyces sp. PA03-3a. The sequence continues at coordinate 305,145 of NZ_JARAVM010000001.1, read as the reverse complement.
TCGAACTGGCGGGGGGCTTCGACCACACGCCCGTCGCCGCGGAGGCGTCGTGGACGTGGGCGCTGGACTCGCTCGACGCCCTGCTGCGCGAACGGTCCGCGTCCTGAGGGCGCGCACCCCGGAATTTCCCCACCCGACGTACGGGCCCCCGGCCCGCGAACCGCCCACGAACAGGCACCGGACCATGCACACGAACGAGAACCTGATCACCACTCCCGTCACCGGGGACATGCTGCGCGGCGCCGTCGACGTGGAGCGCACCCGTCATGGACTGCTCCCCCACCGCCTGCCCGCCGCGGCACGCCGGCAGATCCCCGACGAGCAACTGGCCACCGCGGAGGCGCAACCGTCCGGGGTGCGGCTGGTCTTCCGGACCCGGGCGACCACCGTCGAACTCGACACGCTGCCCACCAAGCGCGCCTACCGGGGCTTCCCTCCTCCGGCGGACGGCGTGTACGACCTGCTGGCCGACGGCCGGCTCGCCGCGCGGGCCACGGTGGCAGGCGGCAACGTCCGGGAGATCACCGACATGGTCACCCAGGCCTCCGAGCTGCACGAGGGGCCCGCCGGCACCGCCCGGTTCGGCGAACTGCCCGAGGGGGACAAGGAGGTCGAGATCTGGCTCCCCCACAACGAGATCACCGAAGTGATCGCCCTGCGCACCGACGCCCCCGTCGAGCCGCCGTCGCCCCGGGACCGCAAAGTCTGGCTGCACCACGGCAGTTCCATCAGCCACGGCTCCAACGCCGCGTATCCGACGGAGATCTGGCCCGCCCTGGCAGCCGCAGCGGGCGACGTGGAGCTGGTGAACATGGGCTTCAGCGGCAGCGCGCTGCTGGACCCGTTCACCGCCCGGGCGATCCGCGACACTCCGGCCGACCTCATCAGTCTCAAGATCGGCATCAACATCGTCAACACCGACGCGATGCGCCTGCGCGCCTTCACCCCGGCCGTCCACGGCTTCCTCGACATCGTGCGCGAGGGGCATCCCACGGCGCCCTTGCTGGTGGTCTCCCCCGTCCTCTGCCCCGTCCAGGAGGACACCCCGGGCCCGCTGGCACCGGACTTCGACGGCGGCACCCTGCGGTTCAGGGCCACGGGCGACCCGGCGGAACGCGCCGCGGGCCGGCTGACCCTCAACGTCATCCGCGACGAGCTGGCCCGGGTCGTCGCCCGGCGGGCGGCCGACGATCCCCACCTGCACTACCTCGACGGCCGCGAACTCTACGGTGCGGACGACTACGCGGAACTGCCGCTGCCGGACGGGGTCCACCCCGACCCCGCGGGTCACCGGCGCATCGGCGAGAACTTCGCCCGGCTGGTGTTCGCCGGCAGCGGTCCCTTCGCCGCGGACGGTCGCTGACCGGCGCGCCGACGGCGGGGGCACCGCGGGTCATCGACGCGACGCATCACGGCATGCGGCCCATCGTCTGCCTCACCTGGTGCCCGGATCCACCCTGGCAGCGCCATCCCGGGTCCGCCCGAGGAGGGTCCGGCAGGCGGTACGGCATGCCGCGCGCGACACGGCGAACACGGGACCGCTCCCCGCCCTGTTCGAGCACTTCCTCGGCCTCCGGCCGGCGACGCCGCCGGAGGAGCTGGAACCCCTGCCGACCTTCGTCCTCAACGGGAGGACGGAGCTGCCGGTCCGCCTCCGGGGCCCGGCTCGCACCGTGTCCCGCGACGGGCGGGGGTCCTCGGCGAGCGGCCCCAGCGCAGTCGGACGCCGGTGAGCCGGGCGATGGCCCGCAGATACGGTCCGGTGTTGCCGCGTACCAGATCCGCCGGTCCGCGTGCGGCCACGCGTAGGCCGGGACGCCGTCGCCCAGCAGGGCGGTCAGCCGCGGCTACGGCGACCAGCGCCCTCCGCGGTGGAGGGGGTTGCCGTGGGAGCACCCATGCCCGCCATCCCGTACGGCTGCGTTCCCGGCACGCGGACGCCTGACGGATACGGCAGGCCGGGCTGTCTCCACGAAACCCGCGGCGGGTGCGCCGGGCCCGGGCCGGAGCGGCGTCAGCCGCCCGATCCGGACCCGGACCCGGGGGCCGGTGCGGACGCCGCGGCGGGCACGGAGTGCCGGCCGGTGACGGCGGGCGGCTCACCCGCGGCGGCGGAAGCGGAGGTGGACGCGGAGGTGGCCGGGCCCGGAAGCACGACCGCGGGCCTGCGCACGGCGGCTCCCGAGACGGCCGCCAGCAGCGCGAGCAGGACCACCACGGCGCCGTACACCGTCGCCGTGTCGTGCAGGCCGAAGGACGGAACGGCGAGCCCGGCCAGCACGGCGGGGACGCTCAGGGCCAGGTAGCTCACGACGTAGACCGACGCGAACAGCTCCGCCCTCTCCGTGGGACGGGCCAGTGCCGCCAGGGAGCGGAAGGCACCCAGGAAGGCGGCGCCGAAGCCGAAGCCCGCGAGCCCGGTCCCGACGAAGAACAGTGCCGTCGAGGGCCCGGCGAGCGCGAGCAGCGTGAGCCCCGTCCCCACGGCGAGCACCGCGGAGCCGCCGGTCATCATCCGCTGCGGCGTCACGTCGCGCACGACCAGCGAGGCGACGGCCGCCACACCGAAGAGGGTGGTCACGACCAGGCCGCCGACCAGGTGGCTGCCGAGGTGGAGCACCCCGGCGGTCAGGGAGGGGCCGAGCGCGAGGTAGAGCCCGCCCATCGCCCAGGTGGCGACGAGGCAGGGCGTCGCCGCCAGGAAGGTGCGGCGGGCCTGCGCCGGTACGGCCACCCGGGGCCGCAGCGAGGCCCAGGCCCCCGGGCGCGGCGAGACGGGATCGGGCAGGAACAGCACCAGCGCCGCCAGGACCACGAAAACGGCGGTCAGCAGGGCGAAGACCAGGCGGGTGGGAGCGGGGGCGTACTCCACCAGCAGGCCCGCGCCCAGCGCCCCGGCGGCCAGTCCGGTGGCCGGGGCCGCGGTGTTCAGCAGTGAGCCGAGGGGCGAAGCGGGCGACGGCTGCAGGTCGATCAGTCCCGCGCTGATGGCCCCCGCGGCCGCGCCCGTCGCCACGCCCTGCAGGACGCGCGCGAGGAACAGCGCCCCGACGCCGTCCGCGGCGAGGAAGACGACCATGGCCGCGGCCTCGACGACGAGCGCCGCGAGCAGCACCGGCCGCCGGCCGACGTGGTCGGACAGCCCTCCGACGGTGAGCAGCGCCACCAGCAGCGCGAGCACGTAGACCGCGAAGACCGTGGTGAGCACGATCGACGAGAAGCCCCACTGCTGCTGGTAGACCACGTAGAGCGGGGAGGGCGCGCTGGAGGCGGCCAGGAAGGCGAGCAGGGTGGCGGCGAGCAACCAGAAGCCGACCGGACGCGGCATCCGCCTCACGGGGCGCTGGGTGTGCATATCGGTTCTCCGAACGGTTCCAAAAATATCGAACCGTTCGAGGGTAAACACACATCCGCCGATTGTTCAACTATTATCGAACCATGACTGGAGCCCCCCGGGAGCTGCCGCACCCCGACACCGCGGACCTGGTGCTGACCGACGTGCTCTTCGCGCTGAGCGACCCCTCGCGGCTCGACCTGGTGCGCCGCCTGGCCGACCGCCCCCTGGAGGGCTCGGCCTGCCAGCCCGTCAACGGGGAGATCCCCAAGTCCACGCTCTCCCACCACCTCAAGACGCTCCGCGAGGCCGGGGTCATCCGCAACGACCCGCACGGCCGGCAGCGCCTGGTCAGCCTGCGGCGCCAGGACCTGGAGAGCCGCTTCCCCGGGTTGATCACCGCCGTCGTCGACGAGCCGGGCGCCGCACCGCCCGGACCGATCGACCTCTGACCCGGCGGCTCAGCCGCCCACCGGAGCCGTGCGCGAGGCGGCCCGCACGTCCTGGTAGAAGATGTCGATGTCGACCTCCTCACCACCGACGCTGACCGTGTCCCACGGACCGCTGTCCCGCAGGGTGCGCAACGTCTCGCTCCCGAGGGTCTCCAGATGCTCGCGCAGGACGGCGTCGTCGGGCATCCCTGCGATGCGCGGGGCCAGCCGTTCCCGGATCGCGCGGAGCTGTTCCATGAGGGCGTCGACATCGGCCGCACGGTCCGGCTTGCCCGCGGCGGACTCCTCGATGCTCCAGGCGATCTTGTCCTTGATCGCCTGGCCCACCCCGTTCTCGTCGGTGGTGATCATCGCGTTCCAGGCGCGGCTCTTGTGCCGGTACTGGAGCATCGACATCGCCGCCTCGTGCCGTACGAAGTCCGCGTCGCGCAGCGCCCTGCCGCGCCAGGTACCGCTCAGTGTGCGGGCGAGCGAGATCGCCGAGGCCAGGCCGCTGTTCAGACCGCGCCCGGGCCAGAAGTGGATGGCGTTGGCGGCGTCCCCGAGCAGGAACCCGTACGTCCCCGGGCCGGCCGCGGTCGCCGGGTGCAGGCGCGCCGTGAAGCGCGGGCGCTGCACCATGTCGAGACGGAAGGCGGTGATCGCGCTCAGGTCCTGCTCGTCGACGTCGAAGAGCGCCAGGCCCTCCTTGATGCGCTGCCACAGCGCCGAGCCCCTCAGCAGGGCGGGCAGGAAGAACGTGCTGTGGGTGGAGCAGTGGAAGTCGCCGTGGCCGTCGCGGCTCATCACACAGGGGCGGGAGGCGATGCACTGCTCGAAGACCTGCCGCACGGGGTCGATCCCGACCACCTCGCGCGCCTCGGCGTCGGTCAGCCGCATGTTCAGGAAGCCCTCGCCGCGCAGGGAGTTGAGGAGGAAGCGGTTCTGCGCGACGGTCAGCAGCACGGTCATGGGGTCGGAGAGCCTCGACTTGACGCGCAGCCCCAGCACCACGTCCTGGAGGTGCTCCCCGTCCAGGGAGTAGATCGACGTGTCGGGGGTCCCGAACCTGGCGGCGAAGTGCTCGCGCGTGCGCGACCGGCCGCCCTCGCAGATCGCCAGGACGTGGTCCCGGGCGACCGTCTCCGCCTGCTCGGCCGCGTCGAACCGGGCGGGGACCAGGCGGATGCGGTCGCGCTTGTCGTTCGCCAGGTCCAGCAGCGTGTCCTCGACGTAGGCGATGCGGATGTTGCGCGGGTTGAAACCGCGGATCGAGTCCGGGCCCGCGGGCCACATCTCGGTGTACGTGCCCTCCGTGAACAGCCGGTCCTGCACCTCCTCGGGCAGGTTCAGATACTGCCGGCTCTGCACCGTCACGACCTGCTGCCGCCGTACGTTGCCCTGCCCCTCGTCCTTCCAGACGACGCGGTGCCCCTCCTGCGTCCAGCGGCTGTCGTGGACGGTGATCGAGACCCGCCGGCCCATCAGGTTCTCCAGCAGCAGGGCGAACGCCAGGCCCACCGGACCGCCGCCCGCCACCGTCACCTTCAGCACCGGTCCGGGCTCCTCCGGCTCCGCCGGCGGCATCAGCGCCTCCAGCAGGGAGAGGTCGAGGATGGTCTCCATCGCGTCGGCGGCCTCGAAGCCGAAGGTCTCGTCGCCGATGGCGATCTCGTCGCCGGGCTGCAGCACGTGCGACGTCACGGGTTCCCCGTTGACCCGCGTCCCGTTGCTGCTTCCCCGGTCGTAGAGCACGAAGCCGTGACCCTCGCGGCGCACCTCCGCGTGCAGGCGGGAGACGCTGACGCTGGCGATCACCACCGTGTTCCCGGCCTTGCGCCCGAACGTGACGGGCTTGTCGCCGATCCCGAACCTCTCCCCTGCCAACGTGCCACGACGCCCGACTATCTCAGGAGGCATTGGTCCCTCATCTCGTGTCAACGAACCCCGGGGAACGCACGCACAGTCCCTGGCTGCCCAACCCGCCCACCGTGGGAAACACCCCCGGCGCGACACGTCGCGGAACCACCCCCCGCACGGCCGCCGGCTACGCCCCCGGGGGACCGGCCGCCTCCGTCATCCGTCGGAGATGCCCGCGGGCAACGCGTCCGTGGAAACTGTGTGTTGTCCTCTCCCATCCGCATGAGCCCGTTGCCCGGAGTCTGCCGCACGCCCGTGCCGACCGCGACCGCGTTCGCGGCGACGATCACTAACGTGGCCGTCCACGCCGCCGCGTCGAGGTGCTGGTCGAGGACGACCAGGGCGGCCGCGACGGCGAGCGCGCACAGCACATCGGTTCTGCGGCGCGAACCGATCAGGGCCACGGCCAGCGGCCCGAGGAACTCCAGCGTGACGGCTAGGCCCAGGCCGACGCGGTCGACGGCGGTGTACAGGGAGAGGTTCATCGCCGCGAACACCACCGCCAGGGCAAGGACCCGGCGCCACTGCGCGGCCGTGAAGGACCGCATCCGGGGCCGGCCGACCCCGCACAGCACCGCCGCGGCCACCCACTGGCGGACCGCCACCACGCCCAGCGGCCCGATCACGGGGAACGCCAGGGCGGCCACGGACGCGCCGGCCTGGTTGGACAGGCCGCTGCCCAGCATCAGCGCGACCCCGCCGAGGCGTCCCGCGTGCCGGACCGGGACGGCCGGGTCGACGTCTCCGGAGGTCTGCATCGTCATGCGGGCCACTGTCCCGATGGAGCTCTACCGCGACGACGGGAGGACCCGGGACGGGGGCCGGCCGCGGCGGCCATGACCTCTGGCCAGGGGTCCCGTCGCGTCATCCGTTCGGAGCATCGGGGGCGGCGGGGCCGCCGCCCTCGTCTCGACCTCGCGAGGGCGGCATGACCAGGTGCGCCAAGGGCGGCGGCGGTTCACTCGATTTGCGTTCGACGCGGCCGCGAGGACGATAACGGACGGAGCCCGTCTCATCCGGTCCGGTCGGCGGACCAGCTTCCACCGACCGTTGTTCGCGCCCCCGACGGCGCGACGGCCGCACGGAAGGGAGCAGCCGTGTTGATATCCGCCGTGCTCGTACCGCTCATCATGCTCGCCGCCGTCCTGGCGCCCAACTGGTACCAGGCGTGGAAGGCGTACTGCGAATCGGTCAGGCTGCCGGTGCCCGCTCCGGAGGGCGACGAGGCGGTCGGCGACCGCCGGGGCCGGTGGGCGTCGGAGCTCGCACGGCTGCGGAACCGCCCCCCGCAGGACTGAGCGGCACGTCGTCTCAGTGCCCGCGGTGGTACTCCGCGAGGGCCGTGAAGGCCTCCTTGGGTTCCCACGGCATCCCCGGGTACGCGGTGCCGGTGCGGCCGTCGAGGACCTTGACGACGCCGTAGCTCGCCAGGTCCAGGTCCTCGCGGGGGTCGCCGTGGGGGCGGTGCGGGTGGTCGTGGAGGGCGAAGGTGAACACGAAGGTGGTGTCGACACCGCCGGCGTCGAACGCCTCCAGCAGCTCACGCAGGTACGCCGCCTGGCCGGCCTCGTCGCGCGCGTAGGCACCGTTCAGCCGCAGGGGCGCGCGGGTCCGCGGGTCGTACTCGACGATTTCCAGCCCGCGCGCGCCCGCGTCACCGGCGCCCTCGTAGCTCGCCGCGCCGAACTCGGTGACGGCGACCGGCTTCCCCTGGGCGACGAAGTCGCGGACGCCGTCGGCGAAGCGGTCGGCGATCGCGGCCGACCGGTAGAGGTCCAGGGACACGAAGTCGAACGGGGTCCAGTCGACACGTTCCAGCGGCACCGCGGCGTACGTGACCTTGCCCGCGAAGCGCTCACGGACCAGTGACACGGCCTTGCCGAGGAAGGCGTTGACGCGCTCGCCGGCCTCGGCGATGTGCTCGCGGGCACGGTCCGGCCGGGCCAGCAAGGCCACCCGCTCCGCGGTGCTGTCGCCGGGCAGGAACCCCTTGTTCATCAGGCTGAGTTCGGCGCCGGTCACGAACACGACCTCGGCCCCCCGCCGCCTGAGCCGTTCCGCACGCTCGGCGCAGTCGGCGAAGAGCGACAGTGTCTCGTCCTCGGAGAGTTCGAGCGGGTACGGCGAGAACCAGACCTCGAGCCCGAGGTCCGCGGCATGGCCCGCCGTGAGCTCCATCCGGTTCGGATCGCCGCCCATGACGCGGACCGCGTCGCAGTGCAATTCGTCCCGGATCAAGCGCAGTTCGCGCTTCACCACGTCCGGGTCGAACCCCTTGTGGCCGACCTGTCCACCGAAGACGAACCCGGTGTCGTAGCTGATGCCCTTGGCGCGCATGCGTCGCCCTCTCAACGGAAGATTTACGGTACGGCAAGTACCCTAATTGCCGAGGAGCCCGGGCAGAAAGGAGAATCGGAAGGTACGTGCCGTACCGATGAGGGGAGGAGCCGTGCCAGGGGACCCCACGGGGCAGACGCGCCGGCGCGGAGCGGCCCTGGAGGAGGCGATTCTCGGTGCCGCGGTGGACGAGCTCGCGGAGTCCGGCTACGCCGGGCTGACCATGGACAAGGTCGCCGCCCGGGCCGGGACCAACAAGAACGCCATCTACCGCCGCTGGCCCCACCGCCTCGCCCTGGGGATCGCCGCCTACCGGCGCATGACGACGTCCGTCCCCCTCCCCGACACGGGCGATCTGCGGGAGGACGTCCTGGAGTTGCTGCGCGGGGCGAACCGCCACTGGAGTTCGCCCCTGGGCGCGATCCTGCGCGAACTGCTCGCCGCGGCCGGCGGCGCGGCGGAATTCCTGGGGCAGTTGCAGGACCAGTCCGGCGACGCCGTCGCCGCCCCGTGGCTGACGGTCCTGGGCCGCGCGATCGCCCGCGGTCAGGCCGCTCCCGAGGCGCTCCGTCCCAGGGTCGCCACCGTGGCGGTCGTCCTGCTGCGCAACGAGTTCGTCGTGCGCGGGGTGCCCACGGCGCCGGACGACGTCCTGGTGGAGATCGTGGACGAGGTGTACCTGCCCCTGGTGCGCCGGCACGGTCCCGTCCCGGGCCGGTGACGCTCAGGCCCGCGGGTCGGTGTCCGTCCCCGCGCCGGTCCAGGTGATGGCGAAGTACCTGACGCGTTCGTCCTGTCCGGCCGGCCGCATGCCGGCCGCGGTCATGACGTGATGCGAGGCGATGTTGTCCAGGTCGGCACCGCCCTTCACACGGGTGACGCCGCACTCCCGCGCGAACAGCAGCAGTCCGCGCAGGGCTTCGGAGGCGTATCCGCTGCCCCGCGCCGACGGGACGAGGCCGTAGCCGATGGTGACGTCGCCGTTCTCGTCCGGGGCGCCGTGGAAGCCGATGCCGCCGATCACCCGGCCGTCCTCGCGGCGGCGGATCTCGTAGTTGCCGAACGGCCGGGGGTCGCCGGGGCCCGCGAAGGTCTCCAGCAGGCGCCGGGCGGCGAACACATCCCCCTCGGCGGGGTATCCGGACGCCCAGCGGGCAGCGTCGTCCGGTTCGCCCGCCAGCACGCGCTCGGCCTCGGCGGCGGTCATCGGATGGAGCACGAGCCGTGCTGTCGCAAGATCACTCATGGCCCGAAGGGATATCAGGCGTGGCGAGCCTGCCGCACCCGGATTATCCGGGTCGCCCAGCGCCGGTCCCCGTCACGGTCTCGTCGAGGAAGCCTGCCACCACGCGGTTGAACAGGGCCGGATTCTCCCGGAACATCAGGTGGCTGCCGCCCTCGGCCGCGCAGAAGACGCGGGCCCGCGCGTCCGGGACGAGGGAGGCGACCCACTCGGTCGTCCCGGGCGGGAAGAAGCGTCCGGTGCGATCACGCGGCGGCGGCCGCTGCTCAGCCCGTCGATCTGCGGGCCGAACTCGGCGGCGCTCTGCGCGAAACCGGGGACGAGGACGAGTGGTGCCCCAGACGGCCGCCTCCGTGCAGCGCAGGCGCACCCCGTCGTTGGTGACCACCTCGCCCTCGCGGCGTTCCGCGGGCGGGGGGCCGGTCGTCACATCGTCCATGGCACCTCGTGCGCCGCCCGGGCGGCGCCTTTCCATCCCAGGCGCCCGGCGAGGTATGAAGGGAGGCATGACCTTGCCATTCAGTGCGCTGACGCATCTGGAGTGCGCGCGGTGCGGCCGCCGCCACGACGCCGACCGGGTGCAGAACCTGTGCGCGTGCGGATCGCCGCTCCTCGCCCGCTACGACCTGGACCGGGTCCGGGACTCGCTCTCGCCCGCGGACCTCGCGGGGCGCCCGCAGAGCCTGTGGCGCTACCACGAACTGCTGCCCGTACGCGATCCGGCACACGTCGTCACCCTGGGCGAGGGCATGACGCCCCTGGTGCCGCTGCCGCGGTACGGCGCCTCGATCGGCGTGCCGGGGCTGGTGATGAAGGACGAGGGGCTGATACCCACCGGCAGCTTCAAGGCGCGGGGCGCGGCCGTCGGCGTGGCCAGGGCGCTGGAACTGGGCGCGCGCGGGATCGCCATGCCCACCAACGGCAACGCGGGGGCGGCGTGGGCGGCCTACGCCGCGCGGGCGGGCCTGGAGGCGCTCATCGCGATGCCGGCGGACGCGCCGTCGATCACGCGGGCCGAGTGCGCCGCGGCGGGAGCCGGCCTGTACCTGGTGAACGGCCTGATCGGTGACGCGGGCCGGCTGGTGGCGGAGAAGATCGCCGCCGAGCCCGGCGTCTGGATGGACGCGGCGACGCTCAAGGAGCCGTACCGCATCGAGGGCAAGAAGACCATGGGTCTGGAGATCGCCGAGCAGCTCGGCTGGCGTGCGCCCGACGTCATCGTCTACCCCACCGGCGGCGGTGTCGGCCTCATCGGCATCCACAAGGCCCTGCTCGAACTGCGTGCCCTGGGGTGGCTGCAAGGGCCGATGCCCCGGCTGGTGAGCGTGCAGGCCTCAGGATGCGCCCCGATCGTGCGCGCCTTCGAGAAGGGCGAGCGCACCAGTGAGCCGTGGGAGGACGCGCGCACGGTGGCGTTCGGCATCACCGTGCCCAAGGCGCTGGGCGACTTCCTCGTCCTGGACGCGGTGTACGAGACCGGCGGCCGGGCCGTCGCCGTCGACGACGAGGAGCTGCTCGCCGACCGCGACAGGTGCGCCGCGGCCGACGGGGCCCTGCTGTGCCCGGAGGGCGCGGCGACCCTGTCGGCGGTCCGGGTCCTGCGCGAGCAGGGGTGGTTGTCCGGGGACGAGGAGGTCGTGGTGCTGAACACCGGGGCGGCGGCCAAGTACCCGGAGTCGTTCCGGGTCGACCCGCCGGTCCTGGAGCTCACCGACCGCATCCCCTGAGCCCACGCCGCCGGGACAGAACCGCGGCCCTGCCGCCTGGTGGTCCGCGGTTCGACGGCGCCGCCGGCGTAAATCGGCGCCGCGCTCCCCTCCGGCGCTCACCGGGGGCCGGGCTCCTCGTACGGGATGCGGTTCAGGTGCCGGATCTCGCCGAGGGTGCCCCATTCGTCGGCGCCGAGCTTGGTGAGCGGACGCAGCAGCGGGGCGCTGGGACGGCCGTCGGCCAGGACGTCCCGGTCGGCGACGGCGTGCACCACGCGCCCGAAGACGAGGGTGGAGTTGCCCATCCGCAGGCTGGTGTGCGAGCGGCACTCCAGGGCGACCGGTGAGGCGCGGACGCGGGGCGGACGGACCCTCAGACTGGGCTCGCGCTCGACGCCCGCGTGGTCGAACTCGCTGACGTGCCGCGGGAAGTCGGTGGCCGTGGCGTTGACCAGCGGCATGAGCGCCTCGGTGGCGAAGTTCACCACGAAGTCGCCGGTCTCCTCGACGTTGCGCAGCGAGTCCTTGCGGCCGATCGAGGTGAACTGCACGATCGGCGGATCGGTGCTGGCGATGCTGAAGAAGGAGTGCGGTGCGAGGTTCTCGGAAAGGCCGTCCGGGGTGACGGTGGAGATCCAGGCGATCGGCCGGGGCACGACCACGGAGGTCAGGAAGCGGTAGAAGGCGGGGCCGCCCATGGCCTCGGGATCGAAGTCGACGCGCATGGCCGCAGTATTCCCGGCCGCCGCCCGCCATCCCTTCCGCCCGGCGGTCACCGGCGTGTCGGGCCCCGGCGTGCTCCTCGTCACAAACGGCCGGTCGGCGTCATAGCGGTGGGAGCTGTTCGGTCCTGGTGGATGAGGGCTCCCTGAGGGGCCGGAAAGCTCACCGCAGGAGGAACGTCCATGACCACCCCCGTCGTCGCGATCGCCTACCACTCCGGCTACGGCCACACGACCGTCCTCGCCGAAGCCGTGCGTGCCGGTGCCGTGGAAGCCGGCGCCGTCGTCCACCTGGTCAAGGTCGACGAGATCACCGAGGAGCAGTGGGAGCTGCTCGACGCCGCGGACGCGATCGTCTTCGGTTCCCCGACCTACATGGGCACGGCCTCGGGTGCCTTCCACCAGTTCGCGGAGACGACCTCCAAGCGCTGGTTCGTCCACTCGTGGAAGAACAAGCTGGCCGCCGGGTTCAGCAACTCCGGTGCCAAGAGCGGCGACAAGCTGCACACCCTGCAGTACTTCTCCATCCTCGCCGCCCAGCACGGCATGACCTGGGTCAACCTCGGCCTGCACCCGGGCTGGAACAGCACCTCGGCCTCCGAGGACGACCTCAACCGCCTCGGCATCTACCTCGGCGCGGGTGCCCAGACGCACACCGACGTCGGTGCGGACGAGGTCCACAAGGCCGACATCGCGACCGCCGAGCACCTCGGCCGCCGGGTCGCCGAGCAGGCCCGCATCTACGCCGCGGGACGCGCGGTCGTCGGCGCCTGACCGGACGGTCCCGCCAGGTTCGCCCCGCTGTCACATTCGGCGGGGCGGCCCGGTCATCACTGCGAATCCCACCCCACAGCAGAGGAGCTCAGCATGGAAGCCCGCGTGAACTACTTCGGCCACGCCCTCGCCGGCAAGGTCATGAGGCACCTGAACTCGGCGAGCAAGGTACTGGCGGAGTCCACGCTGCCGGTCCTGACCCAGGAGCTGGTGAAGATCCGCGCCAGCCAGATCAACGGCTGCGGCTTCTGCACCGACATGCACACCAAGGAGGCGGCCGCGGCCGGCGAGACCTCGGTGCGCCTGAACCTGATCGCGACCTGGCGCGAGGCCACGGTCTTCGACGAGGCCGAGCGCGCGGCCCTGGAGCTGGCCGAGGAGGGCACCCGGGTCGCCGACGCCGCCGGTGGCGTCTCCGACGCGGTCTGGGGGAACGCCGCCAAGCACTTCGACGAGGACCAGCTGGTCGCCCTGATCTCGCTCATCGCCGTGATCAACGCGTACAACCGGATCAACGTGATCAACCAGCAGCCGGCCGGTGGCTACCAGCTCGGCATGTTCGGCTGACCTGCGGTTCCCGCCGCCGGTGTCGCCCAGGCCGGGCCGTCCGTCCCCGTACCGTTCCCGACCGCGGTTCGGGGACGGACGGCGCTTCCCGGCCGTCCCCGCGGCGCCGGCGGCGGTTCAGCGTGTACGGAGGTAGTCGAGGCTCTTCTCGCGCAGCGACCGGTGCAGCCCGTCGTAGGCCGGCGCCCCGCCCAGCACGGTCTTGGGCAGCTTGGCGACCACGGTGTAGTTGGTGTCGACGACGTTGCCGATCGGCGCCAGCCCGGCCTGGCTGACCAACTGGTACGCGTCGAGCTGGTGCAGGCCGGTGAGGGTGGACGTCCAGCCGACCAGGTCGTGCTGGCTGATCCGGTAGGCGTCCTCGAGCGGCCGTACCGACCCTGTCGACATCAGGAACCGGTCGTCCTCCAGGCGCGGCCACGCGGGGGCGCCGCCCTTGAGCAGGTCGATCACCACCACGGTGTCCATCGCGGCCTCGACCGCGGTGCCGCACACCTCGCCCTCGCCCTGCCGGCAGTGCCCGTCGCCGATCGCCAGCTGCGCCCCCGGCACGTTGACGCCGAGGTAGAGGGTGGTGCCGGCGCGCAGCTCCGGGGTGTCCATGTTCCCGCCGTGCGCGCCCGGGGTGATGCTCATGACGACCTCACCGGCCGCGGGGGCGACGCCCACCGTGCCGTGCATCGGGTCGAGGGGCAGCTCGACCGTGTGGTCGGAGAAGCGGGCCTGGAACCGGCAGCTGTTGCGCTCGCGGTCGATCCCGTAGCGCCAGACGACCTCCTGCAGCGGGTCGTGGAGCATCGCCGTGGAGTGCGTGGTGGTCAGCGCGCCGAAGTGGGGGAAGGTGGTCGACACGGCCCAGTCGCGGGCGGGGGCGATGTCGACGAAGTGGACGGCCAGGGTGTCGCCCGGCTCGGCGCCCTCGACGTGGATCGGGCCGGTGACGGGATTGAGGTACGGGAACTCGCACACCTTGCTCGGCAGGTCGTCGGGGCCGCGGACCAGACCGCCGAAGCAGTCCTCGGTGAACAGTTCCACGACCGTGCCCGGGCGTACGCGCAGCAGCGGCTCTCGCGGGCCGCCGAAGGCGTAGGCGTACTGCTCGGGGGTGGGGCGGAGCCGTACGACGTCGATGTCGTTCATGACTGTCCGGCCTCCTCGGCGGCGGTGGGCTCGTCGGGTATCTCCGTGCGCCGGCCGGCGACGAGCAGACCCGCCATCAGGACGGCGCCGATCGCCAGCCAGAGGAAGCCGAGTCGCTGGGCGGTGACCTTGGCGTTGACCACCACGAAGGTGAGGATCGCGAAGCCGATCAGCGGTGCGATCAGGTGGCGCCACCAGTCGCGGCTGCCCTGGCGCACGACGTAGTGGACGACGACCGAGACGTGCAGGACCAGGAAGGCGGTCATCGCGCCGAAGTTGACCAGCGAGCTGAGCAGCGTGATGCCGTCGTCCCGGGAGTTCATGTAGAGACCGAGGCCGAGCGAGACCACCGCCACCAGGAAGGTGGCGTTGACGGGCACCCGGCGGCGGGCGTCGACCCTGGCGAGGAAGGCGGGGAGCTGCCGGTCGCGGGCCATCGCGAAGAGCAGCCGGGAGGTGGCCGCCTGGGCGACCAGGGAGTTGGCGAAGCCCCAGGCGATGGCGGTGGCGAGCGCGCTGAGGGTGCCCAGCCATTCGCCTCCGGCGACCCGGGCGGCATCGTAGAAGGCGGTGCCGTCCGGGTCTCCCTCCTTGATCAGCGTCGGCACCTCGGGAACCAGCATCGCCGCGATCCAGGTCTGCACGATGAACAGCGCTCCGGCGAGCAGCAGCGCGGCCACCATGGCCCGGCCGATCGCCCGGGCGGATTCGCGGTTCTCCTCGGCGAGGGTGGAGATGCCGTCGAAGCCGAGGAAGCTGAGCACGGCGATCGACACCGCCCCGAAGATCAGGGACCAGGAGAAGGTGCCGGAGTCGTAGAAGGCGTGGAAGCCGGAGCCGTTGCCCTTGCCCCCGATGAGCGCGAGGACGCCGAAGGCGAGGAAGATCGCGAGGACGACCAGTTCGGCCAGGAGCATGATCTTGTTGATCCGCGCGGTCATCTCGATGCCGAGCCAGTTCACGACGGTGTTGAGGACGACGAACCCGATCAGCCAGATCCAGACCGGCACCGAGGCGATCAGCGAGTTCATCGCCACGGCGGCGATCAGGTAGAGCAGGGCCGGCACGAGGATGTAGTCGAGCAGGATCATCCAGCCGGACAGGAAGCCGACCGGCGCGCCGATGCCCCGCCCCGCGTACGAGTAGACCGACCCGGCCATCGGGAAGGCCCGGGACATCTGGGCGTAGGAGTGCGCCGTGAACATCATCGCCAGCATGCCGATGGCGTAGGTGAGGGCGACCATGCCGCCCGAGCCCTGGAAGACGCCGCCGAAGATGCCGAACGGCGCGATCGGCACCATGAAGACCAGGCCGTAGACCACCAGGTCCCGGAAGCCCAGTGACCGCGCCAACTGCTGGGTGTAGCCGTACTTCCCGAGATCTTGCCCTTGAGGTGCGCTGTCGCTCACGTCGCCTCCCCGGCGGCCGCGGTCCCCTGACTGGCGGGGTGATCTTAGGGTCCGCGGCCGACGCAGGGGAACGCTTGTGCACAGGGATTCTGACGGAACACGAGATCTCCTCCCGCGACCGTCACCCGGCGGACCGGGACGACCCGATGACGACCACGCGGGCCCAGTCCGGGGGTGTGTCCGGCACGTAGTCGGGGTCGTTCTCACGCCACGAACGCCCCGCGCCCCGGCGGGGGAACAGGCCCACGACCGTTCGGCACGCCGGACGGGACCGTGGCCAGGGCGTCTGACCGTCGGTCAGCACCACGACGACGTCCGGCCGCGGACGGGTGCGCAGCGCCCGCGCGAAGCCGCTGCGCAGGTCCGTACCGCCACCGCCCACCAGTGGGATGTCCTCGGCGCTGCACAGCGGGTGGGCGATCCGTGCCGCGGCGTCGCACGGAACGACGGTGACCATGTCGCGGCGGCCGCCCACCGCGCGGGAGATGGCGGCCACTTCGAGGAGCGCGCTGCCCAGTTCCGCGTCGCTGACGGAGCCGGACGTGTCGATGACCACGCAGACCCGGGGCGGTCTGCGCCGCAGACTCGGCAGGACGACTCCGGGCACGCCGGCTGACCGGCGCGAGGGCCGTCCGTAGCTGTAGTCCTGGCCCGCGCCGGAACCGGAGGCCGCCGAGCGCACCGCCGCTCCCAGCAGGTCCCGCCACTGCTGCGGCGGGTGGAACGCCTCCTCGGCCCACCGCCGCCAGCTCTTGGGCGCGTTGCCCGGGCGGCCGTTGACGGCCTGCGCCACGCGGAAGCGGACGGCGTCGCGTTCCTGCTCGCCCAGGCCGTGGGCGCCCTCCGGACCGAGGTCCCACTCGCGTTCCAGGCCGTCCGCCCCGCTGCCGCAGTCCAGCCAGACGAAGTCCTGGGTGAGCGGGCCGATCCCGAACAGTCCGAGGTAGTCCTCCATGAGCTTCCCCTCGGGGAGCCCCAGGGATTGCGGGAGCACCGCGCCCCGGGGCGTGTCCAGCCCTTCCCCGAAGGCGTCGTCGTTGACCTCGCAGTCCGCGGCGATGTTCATCCGCAGCCGCTCCGCCGGGCCCTCCAGCCCCTGCTGCCGTGCGACGCGGTCACCGCGCCCGTGGTGGTCGCGCAGCAGGTGCGACACCTCGTGCACCCACACCCCGGCCAGTTCCTCGAGCGGCGTGCGGTCCACGAACGCCGGTGAGACGTAGCACCGCCAGTACCGGTCGACGGCCATCGTCGGCACCCGCCGGGATTCCACGACGTGCAGCGCGAACAGCGCCGTCGCCAGGTAGGGGCGGACCCGCGCGGCGTACAGCCGGGCGGCGAAGAGCTTCTCGCGGTCCAGGGCCGCCGGCGCCTGCGCGCTCACCGGCCGGCCTTCGCGACGAGCCCGGACCGCTCTGCCGCCCGGTCGGCGCGCCGGGACAGGGACACCGCTCCGGCCAGCCGCTCGATGGCCGCGGGGACGTCCCAGTCCTCCCGGCGCAGCGAGGCGAGCGTGGTCGCCGGGACGACCACCAGGTCCGGGGCCCCGGTCTCCAGGGCCCGGACGAGCAGCGCCCACGCCGCGTCCCAGCGCGCCTTCTCCGGCCGGTTGCGGACGGCGTCCACCACGCCGTCCAGGACGGCCTGGCGCAGGTCGCCGCGCTCGGGCAGTACGGCACCGTCCGGGTCGGCGAGCACTTCCTCGGGGTCGGGGAGGTCCATCCGGTCGATGCTCGCCAGCAGTTCCAGTCCCGGGCCGTCCCCCACGGTGCCCCGGACGAGCAGGGAGAGCACCTCCTGGGAGGCCCCGGCCGCGGTCGCGAAGGCGATCAGGCACAGCGTCATCTCCCAGCTGCGCGGAGACGGCCAGGCACCGCCGCGGCGGGTCTCGCCGGTGGGGAGGCGGTGGACCAGGCCGGGGCGGGCGGCGAGCAGCCCGCACACCGCGCGCCGGGCGAAGTCCACGGCACCGGGCAGCCTGCCCGGATCGAGCCGGGGCAGCGTCGCCCGGGGCCAGGTCCCGCCCAGGCCTCGGACCACCACGTCGTGGTCGTGGGTCCACTGGAGGTGGACGAACCGGTTGGCCAGAGGCGCGCTCAGCTCCCAGCCGTCGGCCGCCGACGAGCGGGGGTTCGCGGCGGCCACGATCCGCACCCCGGACGGCAGCCGCAGGGCGCCGATCCGCCGCTCCAGCACGAGGCGGAGCAGGGCCGCCTGCACGGCGGGCGGCGCGGTGGACAGCTCGTCGAGGAACAGCAGACCACGGCCGGCCCGGACCAGGCGTACGGCCCAGTCCGGCGGGGCCATCGGGACGCCCTGCTCGGCGGGGTCGTCCCCGACGACGGGCAGGCCGGAGAAGTCGGACGGCTCGTGGACGCTGGCGATCACCGTGGTCAGCGGAAGGTCGAGCGCGGCGGCGAGCTGGGTCAGCGCGGCGGTCTTGCCGATCCCGGGCTCGCCCCACAGCAGCACCGGCAGGTCGGCGGCGACGGCCAGGGTGAGGGCCTCCAGCTGGATGTCGGGGCGGGGTTCGGTGGTGGTGCGGCGCAGCATGGTCAACAGGGCGTCGGCGACGTCGAGTTGGGGTGCGCCGGCCGGGTCGGAGGGCAGGACGGAGCGGGCGTGCGTGGGCATGGGTGATCACCTCGGGGGTTCGTGAAGCCGAAGGGGTGCAGGGGCGTGCGCGGGGACGCCGCGCACACTCCGTGGTCAGCGGGCGGTGCGGTACCGCGGGTCGGGACGGCCGCGGCGGGGCCGGGTGCGGAGCGCCGGGGGGTACGCGCGCGGCGGCACCCGCCCGGGGGCGGGCCCGGCGAGGCCGGCCCGGAACAAGCCGTAGGCGATGCGCCGTTGGGCTGCGGCCTCCAGTTCGTCCCGCAGCGGGCCGTCGCGGAGCACCGCGCCGGGACCGAGCAGGCCCTCGACGACGGCCAGCGCGCCGCCGATGTCGCCGTGGTCCAGGCGTGCCCGTACGTCGGAGAGGGACTCCGGACGCCGGTGCGCCCGGTCGATCGCCTGCAGGCACGGCAGCGGGGTGCCGGTCAGCGCGACCAGCAACTCCTCCCGGCGGATCTCTTCCGGCTCGTGGTCCAGCGCCGTCAGGACACCGTCGACCAGGCCGATCCGGTGCGGTGCGCCCCGGCACTCCACGACGCGCGGTCGTCCCGGCCCGCCCCGCGGCAGGGACGGCCCGGACGGCGGGTGGCCGGGCACGAGCGCGGCCGCCACCAGCGGGTGCAGTCCGTCGGCGGCGATCAGGCCGGCGGCGAGCAGTTCCACATCCGGCGGCACCCAGGTCGCCGCGTCCGGCAGCACCGGCAGGGACCAGTTGCCGCCGCCGGCTCCGGTCGCCTCCGTGATCCGAGCGGTGGGCCCTCCCGCGCCGTCGTCCGCGCCGGTCACGTCCACGAGCAGCCGGTGGCGCGAGCCCAGGCGCACGGTGACGGTGCCGGAGGTCCGGCCCTCGGCACGCAGCACCATCCGCGCCTCGTCCTCCCACCGGTCGACCGCGCAGCGCTGGTGCGGCGGCAGTGGCCCGGTCGGTTCCGGGTCCCGGAGGAGGGGCGGATCGACGGGCCGCCGGCCACCGGTTCCGGCGCGGAACGGCAGCTCACCGGTTCTGCGCGCGTCCCACAGGTGCCGGTGCAGATCGAGGCGGAACCGCCGGTGGGGCCGGTGGTGCGGATGGTGGCGGGCGCCCGCCCCGGGGCGGGCCGGGTCCCACAGCGCCAAGCTGAACCGCTGCCCGCCGTCCGCCCACGCGGGCGGGGTCCGGACCACGAGGTGCACCCGGTCGCCGCCCCCCGGCGCCGAGGCCCCGTACCGGGCCAGGGTGATGGTCAGTGCCGGGCGCAGCAGACCGTCGGGGGCGACCCGCGGCATGTGCCAGCGCAGCAGATCGGGAGCCAGATGGCGGAGGTCGGCCCGGACCCGGGCCGCGAGTTCCCTGCCATGGGTGCGGGCGAGGGAGCGCAGGTCGAGGTCGACGTCGATACTGGCGGCGGCACACGCCCCGGCCCAGTCACCGGTTCGGCGGCGGGCGGTCGCGGTCTCGACCATGGACGGCGGCACGGCGAACTCGCGCACGCGCAGCCAGAAGGAGAGGCGGGAATCCTCGTTCGCGGTCTGAGTGAGCATCAGCACTCACCTTGCGCGGACGGGTCCCCCAATCTGGAAGAGGATTCAGTCGTCATCGCCGGGAGCATAGCGTTCACCGTCACTATCTGTCAGGCCCCCCTGGATCAACGGGTGCCGTAGGCCAACCCGCCGGAGCGCCGCGCCGAGGTCCGGGCCCTCAGCCGGTCCGGTACGGCGCGAGGGGGCGCCCTCCCGTGGCCCGGCGGCGCGGACGCCTTGCCCATGACCGTAGGGGGGCCTTCCGCCGTACCCGTCCGTTCCCGGCGGACGCGCCGATTCGCCCCCTCGCTTGCTGCCTTTGCCCGCTTTTTGCGGCCCGCCGGAAACAGAACCGAGAGGTACGGGGTTGTGCTCTATATGGCGACTCTCGGACTGATCGGCAGCGGATCCATCGGCGGCACCCTGGCGCGGCTCGCCGTGGCCGCGGGCCTGGACGTGGTGCTCAGCAACTCGCGCGGGCCGGAGACCCTGGACGGCCTGGTGGCCGAGCTGGGACCCCGGGCCCGCGCCGCGACCCCGGCCGAGGCGGCCGCGGCGGGCGACTGGGTCGTGGTGACGATCCCGCTCGGGGCCTTCGACCAGGTCCCCGCGGCCCCGCTGGCCGGGAAGACGGTCATCGACACCGGCAACTACTACCCCCAGCGCGACGGCCGGATCGCCGCGCTCGAGGACGGGACGACCACGGAGAGCGGGCTGCTCCAGGGCCACCTGCCCGACGCCCACGTGGTGAAGGCGTTCAACAACATCTTCTTCCGCCACCTCGCGGAGCTCGCCCGGCCCAAGGGCTCCCCCGACCGGACAGCCCTTCCGATCGCCGGCGACGACCCCGCCGCCGTCGCGGACGCGGCGAGCCTCCTCGACGTGCTCGGCTACGACGCGGTCGACTACGGCACCCTCGCCGACAGTTGGCGCTCCCAGCCCGGCACCCCGGTCTACGGTCTGCCGTACGCGGGCGACGAGGCCGACTTCTCGAAGGTCGCGGGGGTCCCTGTGCCCGCCGACACGATCCGGGCCGCGCTCGCCGCCGCCACCCGCTGAAGGCCGGGGCCCGCGGCGTCCGCCGCCGGCGGGGCATGCGGGATCCTGCGTTCGCACAGGTCACGAGCCCGTGATCGGCCGATGGCGGAGGTGGGCGCGCCGTCAACGAGCAGCAGCGACCGGCACGTTCGGGAAGCCCCTAGGGCCGCATCCCGAACAGGAAGCGTGTCGCCCGAGTGCGGCGGACCAGCAACTCGTACGCGGCGAGGGTGAGGAGGAGTGCGATCACCACGAGCACGGCGTACTCGACCAGGATCGACGCGGACCAGCCGATCACGAAGTACGCGACGGCGACCACGATCGGCTGGTGCAGGACGTACAGCGGCAGCACGGCCGCCGCGAGATAATCATAGAGGCGCCGGCGCGTCGTCGGGGCCGGGTTCGGCGCCGCGCGCGGCTGCTCCGGCCGCCGACGGTCGAGGAGGCCCGGGATGGCGACCACCAGGCACCATCCGGCCGCACCGAACAGCGCCCGTGACACGGTGGCCAGGGCGGTCATCTCCGTGAAGGGCTCGTCGGCCAGGGCGAAGCCCGGGCCGGCCGCCGCGAACAGCAGGGCGCCGAGCCAGGCTGCGATCCCGGCGTCGCGCCGCATCACGGTGCGGAAGCGGTCGTCGGCGGCGAGCACGAAGCCGGCGACGAAGAACAGCAGGTACGACCAGCGGTGCCAGCCCGCGTACTCCTCCTCCAGCCGTGCGAAGGCGCAGATCGCCGCGAAGGCGAGGGCCGGCAGGAGCACCAGGCCCCGCCGGCGCAGGGTCGCCTCCGCCACCCGGTCGCCGATGATGCGGACGCGCTCGCGCGGCAACCACCGGTGGAACGGCACCAGCACGAGGGAGAACGTCAGGAGGAGCACGACGAACCAAAGATGGCCGGTCTCGAAGTGCTCGCCCTGGACGAGGAAGGGGAACTCTTCGGGATCCAGGTGCACGTCGTAGAAGCGGGGCAGGAAGCCGAGGTACGACTCGTGGTAGTCGGCGTCGGACGAGCGCAGCCGCAGCCACTGCGGCAGCGGGTTCAACACGAGGGTCGCGAAGACCAGCGGAACGCCGAGCCGCAGCAGCCGCTCGCCGGCGAAGCCGCCCGCGCCGCGGCGCTGGAGCGAGTGCCAGGCACCGAGGCCGGAGATGAGGAACAGCAGCGGCATGGCCCAGACGACCCCGAACCCGGCGATGATCAGGATGGCTTCGGTGGTCTCGGCGTTCTTGACGTAGTAGTCGTCGTCGGCGGCGAATACGAGCGCCGAGTGGAAGAAGACCAGCCCGATCACGACCAGCATCCGGATCGCGTCCAGCTCCGGCCGCCGCTCCGTCAACGGTGCCTGCGCCCGCCCTGCGTGCGTCGCCATGCCTGCGCCCCCCGTCGCCTGTACGTCACCAGTGTTGGAAACGCGGGCGCCGCGCGCCACCCCCGCAACGAACTCCGCTCACATCGAGGGCGGCGGAAGTCAGGGAGCTCGGGGGACGACCGGGTGCCTGACCGGGGCCCATGGAGCACGTTCCCAGCGGGGCAAGCGGGCGGTGAACCCCACCCACGCCAGGATCCGAGCCGTCGGCAATCACGAACGCCGGCCGGCCGGGAAAGTTGGCGGCTCGCCACGTGAACTCCGTTGCGGCACCACCCGCATCACCGGCACCACCACTTCGCCCCTTCGACCTGGGGCGTCGGCCCGGACAGCGCCAGCCGGCAAACGATTGCAGAAAATCCCGTCCACTTGGCGAAGGTCAGAGTGACCTGCGACAGGACAAGTGAACGCGGCGTACGTGTACCTCACCGAACCGCAGGACCGCGTGAGGTCCGCGCACATGCCCAGTGCATCCCTGCGATCCGGTCGACGTCGACGGCACGATCACCCTCGACTTCGACGAGCAGGGCCGCCTCATCGGCATCGAAGTGCCGGCCGCCGGTTCGAAGCTGCCCGCGTACCTTCTCCGGTCCGCGGAGCGGCAGGACACCGAAGGCTCCTGATCAGTGGGGCACCGCCCTGGCGGCGACCGCGGTGCGACGTGCGTCAGCCCGGAAGAGGCTCAAGGTCCCCAGCCGAACTCGCCGTCACGTACTCCCAGTCGAAACGCCGCCCACTCCCGCGCGGTGAACCGCAGCGGCGGCAGCTCCTTGTTCTGCGAATCGCGGACGGCGACCGCTCCACCGCCGAGGTCCGCGACCTCCACGCACGTCTTGTCCCACCTGTTGGAGTGGCTGCTCGCGACCCAGTCCGCACCGGTCAGGTCCATCGCGTACAACTCGGCCTTGCCCGCGTCCATCATCGGATCTCCTGTCGCTGTCGGATGGACTCCCCCTTTCAGCGTCGCTCTATTGGGCCTCGTGTGCATCTCGCGCTCCCGCGCTGCCGCATGCGCGCGTGAGGCGGCGCTCCGGCACCGGCAGGGCCGGTCCCGGAGCGCCGCCGTGGGGCAGCGGCCTGCGTCAGCTTCCGCCGGGTGCCGTGCCCCCGCTCCCGTAGCGGCGCCGGAACCGCTCGACGCGGCCGGCGGTGTCCACCACGCGGGCGGTGCCGGTGTGGAAGGGGTGGCTCGCGGAGGAGATCTCCACTTCCACCACGGGGTAGGTGTTGCCGTCCTCCCAGACGACGGTCTTCTCGCTGGTCATCGTGGAGCGGGTGAGGAAGGCGAAGTCCGCCGCACGGTCGCGGAAGACGACCGGACGGTAGTCCGGGTGGACGCCGGGTCTCATGGGTTCTCCGTGAGGTGTCGTACGGGCCGCGGGGGCCGGTGGTGCGGTGTTCCGGGGGGCGGTGTCACCAGGAGGCCTTGCGCACTCCGGGCAGGTGGCCCGCGTGCGCCTCGGCGCGCATGGTGATCCGGGAGAGGCCGAACGCCCGCAGGTGGCCGCGGGGCCGACCGTCGAGGGTGTCGCGGTTGCGGACCCGGGTGGCGCTGGCGTCACGAGGCTGCCGGTCCAGCTCCCGCCGCGCGGCGGCCTTCTCCTGCGGGGTGGCGGTGGGGCGGCGCAGGACGTCCTTCAGTTCGGCGCGCCGCGCGGCCAACCGCGCCACGACGGCCTTGCGCTGCTCGTTCTTCGCGATCTTCCCGGCCTTGGCCATCAGACCCGCCCTCCCCGGGCGCGGATGACGGCGACGGCCTTCTCGATGCCGATGCGGTCCACCGTCCTGATGCCCTTGGCGCTCAGCGTGAGCCGGACGGTGCGGCCCTCGCTGGGCAGCAGGTAGCGCTTGTGCTGGATGTTCGGGTCGAAGCGGCGCTTGGTGCGCCGGTGGGAGTGCGAGACGGAGTTGCCGAAGCCGGGCTTGCGGCCGGTGAGTTGGCAGTGTGCGGGCATGTCGGTCCGTTCGGTCGGCTCAGAGCTTATTGGAAATGAAAACCAGTTCTGTATAGTACCCGGCATGGCACGCACCGACCTACGCCCCGTCATCAAGCTCCGCTCCACCGCCGGGACCGGCCACACCTACGTGACCCGCAAGAACCGCCGGAACGACCCCGCCCGCCTGGTCCTGCGCAAGTACGACCCCGTGGTCCGGCGCCACGTCGAGTTCCGCGAGGAACGCTGACCCGCCCCCCTTCCCACCCGCTCGACCCCTGACACGAAAGGCACCTCCCGTGGACAGCAGCCCCAAGCTGCCCGTCGTCCTCGTCGGCGGTCTGCACGCCGAGGCCCGCCGGGCCGCGGTGCGCGAACTCCTGCACTCCACCGCCGGGGCCCTCGCCCTCCACCACGACCTGCGGCCCGCCGTCGGCGGACCCGTCCGGCGGATCCTCAGTGACCGCGCCGGTGTCCTCTCCCGAACCGACACCGAACTCGTGAACGACTGCGCCTGCTGCGCGCTCCGCGCCGACCTGCTCCCCGAACTGCTGGCGCTGGCCGCGGACCCGTCCTGCCGGCTCGCCGTCGTCGAGCTGTGGGACTCGGTGGAGCCACAGGCGATGGCCGAGGTCCTGGTCGGCACCCGGCTGCCCGATGGCACCCTCTCGGGGAGCCTGCTGACGGCGGCCGGGGTGGTCACCTGCGTCGACCCCGCCCTCCTGCTCGACCACATCGGCTGCGGCGACGACCTCGCCGAACACGGCCTCGCCCTCGCTCCGGGCGACCACCGCACGGTCGCCGACACCCTGGCCAGGCAACTGGAGTACGCCGGCGTCCTCGCCCTCGCGCCGGGCGAGGACGCAGACCCCGGCGACGTCGAACTGCTCACCCAGCTCCACCCGACGGCACGCCAGGTCACCATCGGTACCGGCCGGCTCGCCCCGGCCGCGCGGTCCGGCTTCGACGTCGCCGCGGCCGCGGCCCGGCAGCATCCAGCCTGTGCGCTGCTGCCCCAGGAGGCCGACGCCCACGGCGTCGCCACCCTCGTGTGGCGCTCCGCCCGGCCCTTCCATCCCGGCCGGCTGCACGCGGCCCTGGAGGACCTCAGCTGCGCCGCCGCGCGCAGCCGAGGCCGCTTCTGGCTGGCAGACCACCCCGACACCCTGCTCTCCTGGGAGGCCGCCGGCGGTGCGCTGTGCATCGAGGACGTCGGGCCGTGGCTCGCCGCGCTCCCCGACGCGGCATGGGAGATCGTGCCGCCCGAACGGCGGGTGGCGGCCGCCCTGGACTGGCACCCGGAGCACGGCGACCGCGGCCAGCACCTCACCTTCACCTCGCCCGGCCTGGACCGCGAAGGACTCGTGGCCACCCTCGACCGCTGCCTGCTCACGGACGCCGAGTACGCGGCGGGTCCGGACGGCTGGCGCCGCCTCCCCCACGCGTTCGACGGCTTCCTCGACCACGCGGCCTGAACCGCACCCCACGACGACCACCGGAGACAGCACCATGACGACCGTGCTGCGCCGCGTGCAGTCCCTGCTGGACGTGGAGGAGGCGCGGCTGGACATCGCGGAGGCCGCGTCGCCGCCGGGCGGGACCGCCTGACGGGCCGGCCGCCCCCGCATGCGTACGGACCGGGGCACTCCGGTCGTACCGTGCGGGCGATCTTCGCCGGTTGTTCACCTGTGGGCCCGATCGCGCTGGTCCGGCGGCGAGATGATCGCCTTTCCGACCGCAGCGCAACGGAGAGACGATGCTCCCCAAGAGAACCTACGCCGCGCTCACGACCGCGGCCGTCGCCGCCGGCACGCTGGTGGCCGCGAGCCCGGCGAGCGCCCACCACCCGCACGTGACGCCCACCTTCCAGCGCACCGCCACGTACCCGGTCTTCCAGAACCGCCCCGCGGGCGAGGACCCGGCCACGGCGACCGTCGCCGAGATCTCGGCGGTCAGCGAGGACGGCCGCACCCTGGTCTACACCGACGCCCTGGCGCGCCGGATCGGCTTCCTCGACATCGCCGACCCGGGCAGCCCACGCGGGATCGGCACGCTGTCGCTGGCGGAGCTGGGCGACGCCGAGGACGAGCCGACCTCCGTGGCCGTGGTGGGTCAGTACGTGCTGGTCGTGGTGAACACCAGCAGCGGCTACTCCACGCCTTCCGGGCGTCTCGACGTCATATCCCTGCGCGACCGCAAGCGGGTCACCAGCTTCGACCTGGGCGGTCAGCCGGACTCCATCACCGTCACCAAGGACAAGCGGTACGCCGCGATCGCGATCGAGAACGAGCGCGACGAGGAGGCGACCCCGCCGGGCGGCGAGGAGGGCGACCTGCCCCAGGCCCCGGCCGGCTTCGTGCAGATCGTCGACCTCAAGGGCGCCGCGCCGCAGCACTGGAGCACCCGGGCGGTGCCGCTGACCCGCCCCGACGGCACCGCGCTGCGCGTGCTGTCCGCCGCCGGGATCGTGGAGCCCACCGACCCGGAGCCGGAGTACGTCGCCGTCAACGGCCGCGACCAGCTGGCCGTGACGCTGCAGGAGAACAACGGCGTCGTCCTGATGGACCTGCCGACGGGCCGCATCACCAAGGCCTTCACCGCCGGCACGGCCACCGTCCGCGGCATCGACACCGTCAAGGACGGCGTCATCGACCAGAGCGGCTCGATCACCGACGTGCGGCGCGAGCCCGACGCCGTCAACTGGATCGACGACCGCTACTTCGCGACCGCCAACGAGGGCGACTGGAAGGGCGGCACGCGCGGCTGGACCGTCTTCGACAGCCGCACCGGCAAGGTCGTCTGGGACGCGGGCAACAGCTTCGAGCGCCTGGCCGTCCGCTACGGCCTGCACAACGAGGACCGCGCGGCCAAGAAGGGCACCGAGCCGGAGGGCGTGGTCGTCGCCACCTTCCACGGCGTGCGGTACGCCTTCGTCGGCTCCGAGCGCAGCAACTTCGTCGCCGTGTACGACGTCAGCCGCCCGACCGCCCCGGTCTTCCGCCAGATGCTGGCCACCACCAACGGCCCTGAGGGGCTGCTGCCGATCCCGTCGCGTGACCTGCTCGTGGTCTCCGGCGAGGAGGACGACGCCTCGGTCAACGTGCGCGCCTCGGTGAGCCTGTTCCGGCTGGGCGAGGGCACCCCCTCGTTCCCGGGCGTCGTCTCGGCCACGGACTCCGACGGCTCGCCGATCGGCTGGGGTGCGCTCGGCGCGCTGTCCGCCGTCCCCGGCAGGCCGCACGAGCTGTACACGGTCACCGACGCGGCGTACTCCGTCACCAAGATCATGACCATCGACACCTCGCGGCAGCCGGCGGTCATCACCCGGGCCCTGACCGTCAAGGACGCCGACGGCAAGCCGGTCGGCTACGACGCCGAGGGCATCCACGCCCGTCCGCAGGGCGGCTTCTGGCTCGCCGTCGAGGGCGCCACCGGCGACGGCAACAAGCTGGTCCGCCTCGACCGCGACGGGGTGACCCGCCAGGTCGTCCCGCTCCCGGCCGACGTCGCCGCGGGCCTGGCGAAGCAGGGCTTCGAGGGCGTCACCGCCACCACCGACCGGGGTGGCCGCGAGGTGGTCTGGGCCACCCTGCAGCGCGAGGTCAAGGGCGACCCGGCCGGGGTCGTCCGGATCGGCCGCTACGACGTCGCGTCGGGCACGTGGAGCTGGTTCGGCTACCGGATCGGCACCACGGACACCCCGGGCGACTGGATCGGCCTGTCCGAGATCACGGCGGTCGGCGACAAGCTCGCCCTGATCGAGCGGGACAAGCTGAACGGCCCCGCCGCGAGGATCAAGCGGGTGTACACGGTCGACATGCCGAAGTCCGCCGCCCCGTCGGGACCGCTCCAGGTGCTGCCCAAGACGCTGGCCCACGACGTGCTGCCCGACCTGCGGGCGACGAAGGGGTGGACGCAGGAGAAGCTCGAGGGCCTCACCGTGGGCGGTGACGGCCACGTCTACGCCGTGACCGACAACGACGGCCTGGCCGACGCCACCGGAGAGACGGTCTTCATGGACCTCGGTTCCGCCAGGAAGGTCTTCGGCAAGCGCTGATCGTCCGCGCCGCCCTCCTCCGTACGGCCGCCGGCTCCACCGGCGGCCGTACGCGTCAGGCCCGTGCGGGCCGGTCACGCCTCCGGACGGCGCGTGAGGAAGACAAACTCCCGGCCGGGCCGGTCCGGGGCGTCCCGCACCTCGTCGAGGACATACCCCTGCGCGGTGAGCGCCGCCTCGACCTCCTCCCGCCGGCGGAACCGGAGGGTGGAGGTCGAGGTCAGCGTCTCCCGGCCGACGGCCAGAACGTAGGTCCAACGGAACGTCACCAGCGGCCCGCTGACGTCGAGCAGTTCGACCCAGTACTCCACCGGTCCGGTGCCCGGCACGTCCACGACCCGGTGCGACGCCTCCCGGTTCCAGCCCTCCCATGCGCGCTTCGCCGGGTCCCGGGTCTCGAACACCAGACGGCCGCCCGGCCGCAGCGCCTCGTACGCCCCCCGCAGCGTCTCCCGCCACGCCCCGGGGTCGTCGATCGCCTGGGCGACGTTGGCCGTCATCGTCGCCAGGTCCACGCGCAGCGGCGGCAGCTCTGTCGCGTCACCGTGGATCCACCGGACCCGCTCGCCGCCCGGCTTGGCCCGGGCGACGTCGAGGGCGGCCCCTGCCGGGTCGACGGCGACGACCTCGATGCCGAGCCCGGCCAGGCGCAGGGCGAACACCCCCGTTCCGCAGCCGATGTCCAGGACCCGGCGCGCCTCGTACTCCCGCGCCAACGCGGTGTACGCGTCGAGGTCGCCGCGGCCGGGGTCGTCGAGGGCGTCGTACAGCGCGGCAAGCCGCGGGTCCCGGAATTCCTCGTCGGCCATGGGGGCGACGCTACCCGGGGTGGGACCCGTGTCACATCCGTGGACGTCACATTTCCACCGGCCCGTCCGTCATGGCTGCGTAACCGTCACCACATAGGAGGAGACCGCCATGGAAGCCCGCGTGAACCTGTTCGGCAACGCCCTCGCGCTCAGGTTCTTCAAGCACCTCAACTCGGCGGGCAAGGTGCCCGCGGAGTCGGGGCTGCCGGCCGCGACCCAGGAACTGGTGAAGATCCGCGCCAGCCAGATCAACGGCTGCGCCTTCTGCGCCGACATGCACACCAAGGAGGCGGCCGCGGCCGGTGAGACCTCGGTGCGCCTGAACCTCGTCGCGACCTGGCGCGAGGCCACGGTCTTCTCCGAGGCCGAGCGCGCCGCCCTCGAACTCACCGAACAGGGCACGCGCATCGCCGACGCCGCCGGCGGCGTGACGGACGAGGTCTGGGCGAACGCCGCCAAGCACTACGACGAGGACCAGCTCGTCGCCCTGATCGGCCTCATCGCCGTCATCAACGCCTACAACCGCGTCAACGTCGTCAACCGCCAGCCCGCGGGCGACTACCGGCCCGGCCAGTTCGGCTGAGGACGGACGCCCCGGCCCGTGCCCACGGGCCGGGGCACCGCCGGCCGCCCCTTCGCGCGGTGCCAAGTGCCGCTGCCGTGAACCATGGGGGCTGGGTTGTAGCGTGATGCGGCATGAGCACCGGTTTGCCGCTCTCGGCGGTCCCCCGACTGGCAGGCGCGATCGTCGTCGGAGCGGCCGCCGGCGCGCTCGTCGGCGGCGTCCTGTCGGACGCGTCGCTGGGGGTGCTCGCCGGGATCGCCGCGACGGAGACGGTGTTCGTCGTGACGGGCTGGCTCGTGCTGTGGCCGATGGACGCGGCCGCCACCCACCGCAACGCGCGGCGGGAGGACTTCCGGCCGGTCGTCGAAGAACTCGTGGTGGTCGGCGCGGCCCTGTGCGGGCTGCTCGCCATCGTCGTCCTGCTCCTGCGCGGCGGCTCCGACAGGGATCACGCCGCGGCGGCGACCGCGCTGGGCGGGGTGTTCATGGCCTGGGCGGCGCTCCACCTGATGTACGCCGCGCGCTACGGCTACCTGTACCACGCGGTCCCGACGGGCGGGATCGACTTCAACTCCCCGCACCCGCCGACGTACCGGGACTTCTTCTACTTCAGCTACAACCTGGGCATGACCTACCAGGTCTCCGACACGGACGTCTCCAGCCCGGCGATCCGTGCCACGGTGCTGCGGCACTCGCTGCTGTCGTACGTCTTCGGCACCAGCATCCTGGCCACCACCATCAACCTGGTCGCCGGCATGGTCACCGGCTGACGCCGACCCGCGGGCTTGTACCCCGGGTGCGGAATTCATGTCAAGTCCCGAATTGCAGCGACATGACGCCGGGCGCTGCGCCCGGCTTACTGGAGGCATCGGGTTCACGCCCCCCAGGGGCAACCCACCGGACACCGCCGGAACCCCTCCACCACCGCTCCCGAAGGACGACGACCATGGCCCGCACCCACCTCACCAAGCGCCTCGTCACCCTCACCGCCGCGACCACCCTGGCCGCCGGAGGCGCACTGATCCCCGCTACCGCGTTCGCCGCCACCACACCGTCCGAGGCGCACGCCGCGGCCGCGAAGACCTCCGGCAGGGGCGGCGGGCACGGCGGTGGCGGGGGGCACGGCGACTGGGACCGGGACCGGGACAACGGCCGCTGGAACCAGGGCGGCAACCGACCGAACAGCAGCGGCAACGGCAGCATCATCATCGTCGTCGGCAACAACAACTCAACCAACGTCAACAACGGCACCATCAACAACGGCGTGATCCTCGACTGAGGGTCCGGCGACCTCCCGCCGACCCGAAGACCACAGCACCTCCGGCCACCGGAGGTGCTGTTCCCGTTCCGGCGCACGGACGCGCGCCGGAACGGAGCCCGGGGTCACCCCTCGGAGCAGAACTCCTCGCCCGGCGACGTCCGCACCCGGGCCAGGAGCCCGCGGAGCACCGTGACCTCCTCCGGGGAGAGATCGCCGAAGAGCCCCCGCTCGACCTCGTCCACCGCGGCCCGGGCCTCGGCCAGGACGCCGCGCCCCCGGTCCGTGATGGCGACGATGTGACGGCGCCGGTCCGCCGGGTCGCGGCGGCGCTCGACGAGCTGCGCGGACTCCAGGTCGTTGAGGATCGCGACCATGACGCTCGGATCCACCTCGAGCGCCGAGACAAGACCCTGCTGCCCCATGGACCCGCACCCGCCGAGCAGCATCAGCGTGGCTCCGGCCCGCGGCGCCAGGCCGCACGAGCCGAAGGCGCGCCGGACGCGGCTGTCGGCGATGGCGCCGTGCCGGGCCAGCAGGAAACCGAGCTGCTCCAGCGGGTCGCCGCCTGCAGCACCCTCAATCGCGATCTCGTTCACTGCCATGGACTCATCATAGCGCGCCACCAACCATCGTGAGGGGTGGTTAATCCATGACCTTCAACGATTCCGGTGCACACGTTCCACCCATGAACGGACAATCCGCCGCAGCTCCGGCGGACCTCAGGCCCAAGTTATTCCACTTCTCCGGATTCCTTGCCCGAGGCGATCGTCACATCCCTCAAATGATTGACCCTCCTCAATCATCTGTTAGGTTCCATTCACCAGCGATTCACAGCGACGCCGATCCCAGCGGATCCAGCGCCTGCGAACCAGGAGCCCCGCCCCGGCGGCCCCGCGGAATCGCTCCGCACGACCGGGACCGGCCCACCGGCCGGACCGTCGTCCGACGCCCCCACACAGGGGCACAACAAGGAGACGACCAGTCATGAACAAGTGGACGCGCATCATCGCCACCTCCACCGCCTCGGTGGCACTCGCCGGCACCGCCCTGCTCGGAGCCACCGGCTCGGCCTCGGCCGCTCCCCGGCCCTCCGGCCAGGACCGGCAGACCGTGTCCGTCAACACGGCATGGGACAGGACCGGCGACCGCGCCGGGAACGACGACCGGCGCTGGAACAACGAGATCACCCGCCACCACTACGACTACGGCCACCACCAGGTGCAGTACTGGCACGGGTACGACGGCAAGCTCTACCGCTTCGACGGCCACCGCCTGGCCCGCTGGACCCACGGCCACTGGGTGACCGTCTGGCAGTCCCACGGCCACGGGCAGTGGGACGACTACGGGCAGTCCTACGGCCACGGACCCGTCCGCTGAGGCGCGACCGCATCCGGCACACCCCGCCGGACCACGCGCGCCCCGGCGACCGGACGACCACGCACCGTCCGCCAGGGCAGGGAGCCGCACCGGTGCCGAGCCGCACCGTCCTCGCACGGCCCGGCACCGGCCGGCTCCCGCTCCCCTTCCTCCTCTGATGCCGCTGATCCCGCTGATCCCGCCGGCACACCGAAACACCCGGAGAACAAGCACCATGCTCAAGGCCATCCCGACGACGAAGTCCGGCGGACTGCTCACCAGCGCCTTCGTGGCGATGCGGCGCCGGCAGACCCCGGCCACCGCCTCCGGCACCGGACGGCACCGCGGCCGGCCCGCCGGCGAGGACCTCGCCTCCATCGGCGCCCCGGGCATGGGCACCCACCGCCGCCCTCTGGACGCTTCCGGCCAGGACTGAACCACCCCGGCGCCGCCGCGCGTCACCGGGCTCCCCGGCCCGGGCTCCGTGCCCCGAGCTCCGTGACCGGCTCCGGCGCCGACGAACCGCCGGTCCGCGCCCTAGCGCCGGACCCGCTCCCGGACCTCGCCGGCCTCCGCCCCTACCGGGCCGCCCCCGTACGGGACAACAGAGTCCGGCGCCTGCAGGGCGAGCCGGCCGCGAGCCCGCGCGCACCACACGCCCCGGCAGACGGCCCGCACCCCTCGCCGCGCCGCCGCGCGCGTCCGGGCGGCGACTCGGCGCCGCCTCCGCCCCCAGCCTCACGGACCGGCTCCGTCCGGTCCGCCTCCACGGCGATCCGCACCCCGTGAACGTCGTCGCGGACGACTTCGGATCGCTGCGCGCCGGCCATCCGGCGGCCGAACGCGCGGTCGGGGCTCCGGTTGCCGTCCGGCGCGACACCGGGGCACGCCCCCACGCGCGCGAACGACGCGGCGATCCGCCGCCCCGCCGACGCCCCCTCCGGCGCCCCCGCTGCAGCTCGGGCAGGCGCCCTCTTCGCATGTCAACTCCCCATCCGTCCGGATGGGTTCGCCGCCGCACACCACCCCACTTACCAAAAGTTAGCGGCTAATCCCCTCTTTGGGTCGCGGCAGCCGGGTGCTCCACGGTGGAGACGTGGGACCCGCACCTCGCACCCCCCGGCGACGCGGGCCACCGGGCTCCCCGGCGCCATGACGCCGGGGAGCCGCCCCACGGGGACACGAACCCACCTGACGCAACTGGAACTTCACATGGCCACCCTGCTGCACCTCGACTCCTCCCTCCACCCGGGCTCCGACTCCCGCTCCCGCACCGTCGCGCTCTCCTTCCGCGACGCCTGGCGCGAGCAGCACCCGGACGGCACGGTGCTCTACCGCGACCTCGCCGCGGACCCGCTTCCCCACCTCGACGTGCACGGATTCTCCGCGGCGTTCGTCGACGCCCCGTCCCGCACGCCCGAGCAGGAAGCGGCCTTCGCGGGCCGGCTGACCCTGATCGAGGAGCTGGAGCGGGCCGACGCCGTGCTCCTCGGCGCCCCGATGTACAACTTCACGATCCCCTCGACGCTCAAGAGCTGGATCGACCACGTCCTCATGGTCGGCCGCACGACGGGTGACACGTCCAGCGTGAAGGGCGTGCCGGTCACCGTCATCGCCAGCCGCGGCGGCTCGTACGCGCCCGGCACCCCGCGGGAGTCCTCCGAGTACGTCCAGAACTACCTGCGGGCCATCCTCGGCGAGTACATGGGCCTGGAGCTGGACTTCATCGTCCCCGAACTCACCGCGGCGGCGTCGAACCCGGCCATGGCCGAACTCGTCCCGCTGGCCGAGGCCTCCTGGGCCCGGGCGCTGGAGGACGCGACCACCAAGGGCAAGGAGGTCGCGCAGCGCGTCAGGGCCGCCTGACGCCTGCCCGTCCTGCCCGCGCCCCGCCCG
Source organism: Streptomyces sp. PA03-3a (assembly GCF_033792735.1). Lineage (NCBI taxonomy): Bacteria > Bacillati > Actinomycetota > Actinomycetes > Kitasatosporales > Streptomycetaceae > Streptomyces > Streptomyces sp. PA03-3a. The sequence goes on along the minus strand of NZ_JARAVM010000001.1, from coordinate 271,164 downwards.
TGTCCTGCCCCTGTCCGCCGCTGCCCCACCGGGGACGGGCAGGACACGGCCGGCTCGCGCCGGGCCTGGTACCGGGAGGCATAGGAACAGCGTTCCGTGGCCGGCGCCGCCGCGTTGACGCAGCCTTGACCCTGTCCAGCACACCTCGCACGGCCTCCCGCCGCGGCGACCGCGCCCCGTTCGGAAGATGCGCATGAGCAACCAGACGACCACCCACCACGGCCCCGCCGCCCCCGGCCCGGCCTCCGGCGCTCAGGAGACCGTCATCGACGGTCTGGCACACCTGGTCGACGACCTCGCGCAGGCGATGGCCACCACACCGGAGGCCGTCCTGGCCGGCATGTCGGACGACGTACTGCACGCCCTCTTCCGCCTGCACGTCCAGGGGGAACCCTCGCGCGGCCCGCGGCCCGACGGCGAGCCGGAACCCGGGCGGAACCGGGCTACGAGGTAAGGCCTGCCTCGCCTGCCAGCTTTCCTCACGAAATGTACATTTACATGGTGAACGACCGATTGGCGCTGCTCGCCGCTGTGGAGAAGGGCATCGCCGAAGGCGAGGTGCTCCGGCTCGCACTGCAGCACGCGGTCGCCGAGCTGGACGGGCTGGGCGGCACGGTCCACCTGTGCGGGCCGATGTCGGCGCTGCGCCTGGTGTCGACGGTCGGGCTGTCCTCGGGGTCCGTACGCCCATGGGAGATCATCGACCAGGAGAGCCCCGCGGTCCCGGCCCGCGCGGTGCGGCGGCGCGGGCGCGTGTGGGCGGCCGACGGCTCTGCGGGCGCGGTCCGGCCCTTGGCGGGGAAGGGGTGGCCCGGCACGGGGCTGGCGTCCGTGGCGCTGTCGGACGGCGTGAGCTCGGTGGGGTCGCTGACCGTCGTGACCGGCCCGGCCGGAGAGCCCACCGAGGAGCAGTGGCGCTTCCTCGAGGCGGTGACCGCCTGGGCGCAGGAACGCGTGGACCAGGCCCCGCCCCCGACCCGCCCCACACACGAGGAACCCAGCGGCAGCCGGCTGCGGCAGGCCCTGAAGGCCGTCGAGGTGGGCACATGGGACTGGAACATCCGCACGGGCGAACTCGCCTGGGACGACGCGGCCATGGCCGTCTACGGCACCGATCCCGCCGACTTCGTGCCCCGGGTCGAGAGCTGGATGAAGGTCGTGCACCCCGACGACCTGCGCTGGACGCTCGCCGCCGCCGAGAAGGCGATCCGGGACCACGGCGTGTTCGAGGCCGAGTACCGGGTGCGCCGCCCGGACGGCAGCTACGGGTGGACCGAGACCCGCGCCAAGGTCGTCCTGGACGACAGGGGCGAGCCGTACCGGATGATCGGCACGGCGTGGGAGAGCAACGAGTCCCGGTCCGCGCGCGACGCGTTGAGCCGCGCGCTGCGGTACATGAGCGACGGCTTCCTCTCCGCCGACGAGGACTGGCGGATCACCTTCGTCAACATGGAGGCGGAGGACGTGCTCGGCTCCTCCGAGGCGGAGCTGTTCGGCCGGGTGCTCTGGACGCTGCCCTCGGTGCGGCAGGTCCCCGGGCTGGAGTCCCGCTGCCGGGAGGCCGCGGCCAAGGCGGCGCCCACGAGCTTCGACGTACGGATGCCGGACACGGACTCCTGCTACCAGGTCCGGCTGGTCCCGCTGCCCGACGGAGTGACGCTCTACTTCACGGACGTCACCGAGCGGCGCAGGCACGAGGCCGAACGCGCCGCCGCAGAGCGCGCGGCCGGCGAACGCGCGGCACGGATCGCCGAACTCACCGCGGCCCTCGCCAAGGCGACGACCTCGCGCGACGTGGTGGACGCCGTCGCCCAGCGCGTGCTGCCGCCGTTCGCCGCCACCGGGCTGCTGGTGCAGGCGCTCGAGGACGGCAGGGCCTACAACGTGGGGTCGGTCGGCTACCCCCAGTCCTTCCTCGACAACCTCCACGGCCGTCCCCGGGGCGCCAACGACCCGGTGTGGGAAGCGATCTCGACCAGCGGGCCGGTCTTTGTCTCCTCCGCGGAGGAGTACTCGGCCCGCTACCCCGCGATGGCGGACCGCCCGCACCTGTCGGGGAAGGGATCGTGGGCCTTCCTGCCGCTGACCGCCTCCGGGCTCACCTTCGGCGTCTGCGTGGTCGCCTTCGACCAGCCGCGGCGCCTGACGGACGAGGAGCGCACCCTGCTGAGCGCCATCAGCGCCCTGGTGGCCCACGCCCTGGAACGCGCACGACTCTACGACGCCGAGCACACCCGCTCCCGGGAGCTGCAGAGCGCCCTGCTCCCCCAGCAACTGCCCGCGCTGCCGTCCTGCGAGCTCGCCGCGCGCTATCTGCCGACCGAGCAGGGCGCGGACGTCGGGGGCGACTGGTACGACGTGATCCCGCTGTCCGCCGGCCGGGTCGCGTTCGTCATCGGCGACGTGATGGGTCACGGCCTGTCCGAGGCGGTCACCATGGGGCGCCTGCGTACGGCGGTGCACACCCTGGCCGGCCTCGAACTGCCCCCCGACGAGATCATGGGGCATCTCAACGACATCGTCGGCGGACTCGGCTCGGACTCCTACGCGACCTGCCTGTACGTCCTCTACGACTCGACCACCGGCACCTGTTCGGTCACGCGCGCCGGGCACCCCCCGCCCGCGGTCGTGCATCCCGACGGGACCGTGCGCTTCCCGAAGGCGGCGCCGAACCCTCCCCTGGGGGCGGCCGAGCAGCCGTTCGAGAGCGTCGAGCTGCAGATCCCCGAGGAGAGCATGCTCGTGCTGTTCACCGACGGGCTGGTCGAGTCCTCCGAGCGCGAGATCGACGAGGGCCTGGGCGACCTGGCGCGGCTCCTGGCCGACGCGGACAGCGCCGACCTGGGCACGCTCTGCGACACCCTCATCTCGGGGCTGCTCCCCGTCGGACGGACCACCAGCGACGACATCGCACTCCTCGTCGCCCGCGTCCACGCGCTCGCCCAGGACCGGATGGCCTGCTGGCCGCTCCCCGAGGACCCGCGGGCGGCCGGGATCGCCCGCAGGCACGTCCGGGACCAGCTGGCCGCCTGGGGCCTGGAGGAGCTGACCCCGACGACGGAGCTGCTCGCCAGCGAGCTGGTGGGGAATGCCGTGCGCCACGGCAGGGGCCCGATGGCACTGCGGCTGCTGCGGGACATCGACCTTGTCTGCGAGGTCTCCGACGACAGCCTGACGATGCCCCGCATCCGTCACGCGTCCGAGACCGACGAGGGCGGCCGGGGACTGCAGCTCGTCGCCTCCCTGTCCCAGCGGTGGGGCACCCGCTACACCCCGAACGGCAAGTGCATCTGGACGGCACAGCAACTGCCCGACCCCGACGTCCGCGTGCCGTCGCCGCAGCCGTTCGACCTGGACGCCGTACCGCCCCTCGAGTGACCGTCCGGCGGTCCGGCTCCCCTTCGCGGACAGCGGCACCGCACGGGCGGTGGTGGCGGGGCCGCCGGCCGGGGGCCGCGATGTGACACGTCTGTGACAGTCGGCGGACAGGGCGAAGACGCCACAGCGCGAAGGTGGTGGATGTAGGGCAAAACGCCCTAAACGGACATCCATCTCCCGCTTCCGAGGGCGCGAGCAGCCACGACAGCCGCCCCGCCGAAGGACACCCCCATGAGCCCCGCACCCGCCACGCCCCCCGCCGACACCGACGCCGAGACGGGTGCCGACACCGGCACCGGGCTCCCCGAACTCGCCCCCCGCGAACGCGAGACCCTCCGCCACATCGCCGCGGGCCGCACCTACCTCCAGACCGCCCGCCACATGGGACTGTCCAAGCACACCGTCGACGCCTACCTCCGCCGCATCCGCGCCAAGCTCGGCATCCACAGCACCGCCGAACTCACCCGCACCGCCATCGCACTCGGACTGTGAGCCGTACGGCCCCGTCCGCCCGCGAGGTCAGGACCGGCCGAAACCGTTGAGGAACGTGTCCACCACGAGGTCGGCCGCCCGCGGCGGTTCCACGTCGGGGAAGCGGTGGGCGACGGTGTCCACCAGCTGGTCGAGGGTCGCCCTCACCCACTCCGGGGAGGCGTCGGGACGCAGATACCCCTCGTCGGCGGCGCGCCGCAGGAAGGCGTCCAGCCGCGCGCTCTGCTCGGCGCGCCGGCGGTCCGCGTCGGGATCCTGCCGCATCATGCGGCGCGTGTCGACGGGCCACTCGCGGCTGACGGGGACGATCCTCTCCACGTAGCGGTGCAGGGCGACGGGCACGGGTGCCTCCATCAGCCGCGCCTCGTCCAGGACGCGCTCGGCGGAGTCGAGTTTCGCGTGGAAGACCGCATTGAGCAGCGCTTCGCGCGTGGCGAAGCGGCGGTGGACGGTCGTCCGGTCCACCCCCGCCGCGGTGGCGATGGCCGACATCGAGGTGCCCGGGTCCTCGGCCAGCAGCCGAGCCCCGGTGCGCAGGACCACTGCGAGATTACGTGCCGCATCAGCTCTCATGATGGCGACATGATAACAGCGAGTCGCAGTTAGACGTACATCACCATCACTACCGCAGCATCAGCAATCATCAGTGCTACATTGGTGTTGCAGTTAGTCGACGAGCTTCCACAGTGATCTCGGTTCCACCTATCGGCCCGGGAGCGCTCGTCACAGGACAGGAGGAACGTTCCATGGCACGTACGTGGCTGATCACCGGTGGTTCCCAGGGTCTCGGCCGGGCCCTCGCGGTTGCGGCGCTGGAGGCCGGGGACCAGGTCGCCGTGACCTCGCGCAGGCCGGAGGCACTGGCCGGACTGGCGCAGGCCCACCCCGAGCGCCTGCAGAGCCTCGCGCTGGACGTCACCTCGCCCTCCGGCGCCCGGGACGTGGTCGCGGCTGTGGTCGAGCGCTTCGGCGGCCTCGACGTCGTGGTCAACAACGCGGGCTACGCCACCAACGGCACGGTGGAGGACTTCCCGGAGGACGAGTTCCGCGCGCAGGTCGAGGCGAACCTCTTCGGGGTCGTCAACGTGACGCGGGCGGCGCTGCCCGTGCTGCGCGGCCGGCGTTCGGGACACTTCGTGCAGATCTCGTCCATCGGGGGCCGCGTCGGCGGCACGCCGGGCCTCAGCGCCTACCAGACCGCCAAGTTCGCCGTCGCGGGCTTCTCGGAGGTCCTCGCTAACGAGGTGGCCCCGCTCGGCATCAAGGTGACCATCGTGGAGCCGGGCGGCATCCGCACCGGCTGGGCCGCCGGCGCCGCGCTGACCTCGGGCCCGATCACGGCCGACTACCGGCAGACCGTCGGGCTGTGGGGCGAGCGGTTCGCGGCCTACAGCGGCCACGAGCCCGGCGACCCGGCCCGCATGGCCCGCGCGATCGTCGACGTCGTCGGCGCCGAGGAGCCCCCGCGCCGCCTGCTGCTCGGCAGCGACGCCCTGGAGATCGCGCTGAGCGCCGAGGAGGCCCGGCTCGCGGAGGCCAGGACGTGGGCGGACGTCAGCCGTTCCACGGACCACCCGGCCGTACCCCGCTCCATCTGACCCCCGGGCCCGGCCCCCGCCGTCTCCCACTCCCTCGCCCCCACCGGAAGGACATGACTGATGATCATTCGCGACAGGCTCTACATCGGCGGCTCCTGGGTGACCCCCAGTGACCCGGACCTCCTCCTCGACATCCGCTCCCCCCACGACCGTTCCGTGCTCGGCCGGGTGGCCCAGGCGGCCGACGCGGACGTCGACGCCGCCGTGGCCGCGGCGCGCGAGGCCTTCGACCACGGCCCCTGGCCGCGCACCGACCCCAAGGAGCGGCAGGAGGTGATCCGCCGGGTCAACGCGCTGCGCGAGGCCCGGTCCGACGAGATCGCCGCGGCCATATCCGCCGAGAACGGTTCGGCGGGCTGGTTCACCAGGGCCGGCCAGCCGTTCCTGACCCGCCAGGTCGCGGCCTACCTCAAGGCCGCGGCGGAGCTCGGCTGGGAGGAGGTCCTCGAACCCTCCGACCCCTCGGTGGACTTCGACACCGTCGTCAGGCGCGAGCCCATCGGCGTGGTCGCCGCCGTCATCCCCTGGAACTCGCCCTTCTCGGCGGCCACGGCGAAACTCACCCCGGCCCTGCTGGCGGGCAACACCGTGGTCCTGAAGGTCTCCCCGGAGAACTCGCTGAGCATGATGCTGCTGGCGGACCTCTTCCACGAGGCGGGTCTTCCCGAAGGCGTGCTCAGCGTCCTGCCCGCGGACCGGGAGACCAGCGAGCACCTCGTCTCGCACCCGGACGTCGACAAGATCGCCTTCACCGGGTCGACCCGCGCCGGCCGGCGGATCGCCTCGATCGCCGGCGAGCAGCTCAAGCGGATCAGCCTCGAACTGGGCGGCAAGTCCGCGGCCGTCGTCCTGGAGGACGCCGACCTGCCCGCCGTGATGCAGGGGCTGCGCTTCGGCTCCCTGGCGAACAACGGCGAGGCCTGCATCCTGCAGACCCGGATCCTGGCGCCGCGCAGCCGTTACGAGGAGGTCGTCACGGCCCTGAAGGAGATGGTGGAGTCGCTGAAGGTGGGCGACCCCTCTGAGCCGGACACCTTCATCGGTCCCATGATCCGCCGCGACCAGCAGCAGCGCGTGATCGACTACATCAGGCTGGGGATCGAGGAGGGCGCCCGCCTGGTCACCGGCGGCCCCGAGGTGCCGCCCGGGCTGGAGCAGGGCTACTACGTCACCCCGACCGTGTTCGCGGACGTCGACAACGGCATGCGCATCGCCCAGGAGGAGATCTTCGGCCCCGTACTGGTCGTGATCGCCTACGACGACGAGGACGACGCCGTGCGCATCGCCAACGACTCCGAGTACGGCCTGTCCGGAGGCGTCTGGACCGCGAGCCCCGAGCGCGCACTGGCGGTCGCCCGCCGGCTGCGCACCGGCACCGTCACCCTGAACGGCTCCCCGATGAGCTTCGACGGCCCGTTCGGCGGTCACAAGGCGAGCGGCGTCGGCCGCGAGTACGGCGCGGTCGGCCTGACCGGCTACGTCGAGTACAAGACCATCACCCGCCGGCGGTGACGGGGCGGGCCGGGCCCGGACGGTGTGGCGCGCCCCGGGCCCGGCGGTCACCGGCCGCGGCGGCGCGAGCGGGGGTCAGGTGCCGTCGGCGTGGAGGTTCTTGACCTTGATCCAGTCACGGCTGCGGCGACCGGGCAGATACGTACTGGTCAACCGCTTGGCCACCACCCCGTCATACCCCTCCTGCCGGATGTAGTGCAACGCCTCACTCGCCATCGCCGGCCAGTACGGCGGCACCACCACATGCGGCCCCGACACCCCCAGATCATCCAGCAACGCCCGCCGCGCCGTGAACGGCGAATGCAACACCGGCTCCCCCAGATGCAAGATGTCGTACACCACCAACTGCACCGGCATCGCCGCCGCGGCCTCCGCCACCGCCGCCGGATGCCGCACACTCATCCGCCGCTGCAATCGCTCCACCGACACCCCGCCATGCTTCCCCAACGCCACCACCTCCCCGTCCAGCACCCCCACCAGACCCGGCGGCAACACCCCCGCCAACCCCTCCAACTCCGGATACCCCGCCGTCACGTCCTGCCCGATCCCCGACACCAACCGCACCCGCCCGTCCCCCGGCAGATACACCAGCACCCGCGCCCCGTTGAACAACGGCTCGAACCCGTACTCCGCCTCCGCCGCCGCCCCCGGCAACGGCCCCGCCACCGCCAGCATCGGCGACCACGCAGGCAGATCGGCCCGAACCACGGAATCCGCAGGAACACGCGTACCCATATACACCAGCATCCCCCCACACCCCCCGACCGGCGAATCAAACACCGCACGGCCCGGGCGTCGCGGACCCGCCCCGGCCTGGCCGGCCGGGAGCGGGCCGCGTGGAGGTCATGCCGGTGTGCCGGCGAACTTCGGGTTCGCGCCGTACTGGTTCTCCGAGGGCCCGCCCTCGATGCAGAAGAAGACCAGCAGAACGATCGCGCCGACGATCGGCACCAGGCCGATCAGCAGCCACCAACCGGAACGCCCGGTGTCGTGCAGGCGGCGGACGGACACCCCGAGGGTGGGCAGGAGCACCGCGAGGGCGTAGACCGACTGCAGGTAGTCGAAGCCGATGGCGCGCCCCACGAAGAGGAGCACGATGCTGACCACCAGGTTGACCAGCGCGAACATCCAGTATTCGGTGCGGCGCGCGCGTCCGCCGAAGACGGCGTACTGCTTGAGCACGTCCAGGTACCAGTGCATACGGAACCCCCCAAGGTCGACGACCGTAGGCCCGTCCGGTGCGGTCGGGCAGGCGGAATGTACGATTTTGTAGTGCACGGGTCAAGATATCCGGCGGTAAAAGTCCTTGATCCGCTTCATGATGTTCCGCTCGTACCGCCGCGATGGGGGTCCGGCAGTCATACACCGCCGCTTTCGGGGTAGGCGCGGCGCGAACAGCCGGATTAACCGGCCGGCACGCACACCCACCGCGGAGGTCCTCCGATGTCCCCCCAGCCCCAACCGGGTCGGCCCACGGCGTCCATGACGTTCGACCACATGCTGGAGCGGGTGCGGTACGACGGCGTCTACCCCACTCGGGAGCGGGCCGAGGAGGCCGTGCGCGCGGTGCTCGCCGCCCTGGGCCGCCGGCTCATCGGCGACGAACGCGTCGCGCTTGCCGCGTGCCTGCCCGTCGAGGCGGCGCTCGTCTTCACCGCCGAGATCCCGGAGATCAGGCCCATCACCTGCGGCGCCTTCGTCGAGGACCTGGCCGCCCGCTCCGGCGGCACCACGGCCACGGCACGCTGGGACAGCTGCACCGTGCTGACCGTGGTCGCCCGGCTGGCCGGACGCGACCTGACGACACGCGTCCTCCGTCAACTGCCCTGCGACTACGCCCCGCTCTTCGGCCGCAACGACCTCGTCAGCGCCGCCTGACGGAGGCCCGCGAGGGCTACAGGTGCCGCATCCAGAGGTTGGACTCGGCGTAGACGCCCCGGTCCCGCTCACGGTCGACCTCCACGAGGTCGAGTGCTCCCGGGACGACGTAGCCGCCGGTCCGCGGGAAGGCCATGCCCGCCCACGCCTCCCACTCGGCCACGGTGCCGGTGATGGAGCGCGGCGCGGCCGCGAGGACGGTCGCTCCGAGCCGTTGGTGGGTGCGGATCCAGGGGTCGAGATGCAGGCCGTCCGGGCGGGTCCAGCCGGCGAAGTCCTCCATCGCCGTCAGCGGGTACCGTGCCTTGAGCGTGGGCCGCACCGGCGCGATCACGCGTCGCAGCCCGGCTTCCCCGGCGCGGTCGCCTAGCGCCGTGAGCACCCTGGCGGCCAGTCCGCCGCCGAGGCGGTCCGGACGCACGGCCGCGACCATGACGCAGAGGGTGTCCGGCACGACGCAGGCCTCGTGCCCGGTCACCGCCGCGGCCATGGCGGCGTCGTACCCGTCGGGCAGCGTGCCTGCCTCCCCGTCCCAGCACAGCGCGACCCCGGCTCCGCCGGCCACCACCTCGCCGCCGTCCAGCAGCAGCACGTCGAACCGCGGGAAGTACGCCCGCGCCCGGCGGCGGTACTCCGCCGAGGACGGGGCGTGCAGGATGAACTCCGGCCACCCGCCCCAGAGCGCGGCCCGCGCCTGCTCCCGAAGGTCGGGGCGCTCGCCTGCCGTCACGGTCTCGGTCTCGGGCACGCTGGGGATCCTAGCCAGGGCGATCGCGCGACGCGCGGCACGGCGGCGGACCACGGGCCGGGCTCAGGACTCCCGTGCGGAGGTGTACGCGCCTGCCCGGTCCTGTTCCGGCGCGCGCTTGGCGGCACCGCCCGTCGCCACGATCCGTGACGCCGAACGCGCGGCCCCGCGGCGGCGCCGGGCCAGGAGGCGGGTGGCGACCAGCGCGGCGGCGCCCGCGACCACGAGCACGGGGATCGCCAGGAGCCCCGCCCGGTGGAGCAGTTCGGTGGCGGCTGCACCGGCGAAGTAGCCGAGCAGCACATTGCCGACGCCCCAGACCAGCGACGCGGCGCTGCTGTAGAGGAAGAAGCGGCGGTACGGCATGCCAGAGGCGCCCGCGACAAAGGGCAGGAAGGTGCGGACGAAACCGACGAACCTACCGGTGAACACCGCCGCCCCGCCGTGCCGCACCAGGAAGTGCTGGGCGCGTCCGGTCCGGCTGTCGGGCCGTATCCGGTGCATGCGGCTGCCCGGGTGCCGCTCGCAGTGCCGTCCCAGCGCGAAGCCGAGGCTGTCACCGAGCATGCCGCCGGTGACCACGACGGCGGCCAGGAGCAGGGGGTTGAGGTCCCCCCGGCCGGCGATGGCAGACGCCAGGAGGATGACCGTCTCCCCGGGGAGCAGCAGACCGACGAACGCGCTGGTCTCCCCCGCCGTCACGGCGAACACGACGGCGTACGTCCACCATCCGGCCGCCTCGATCAAGCCGTCCAGGTGCATGGCCGTCAGCCCGCCTGCCGCAGCGGCGCCGCTTCGGGAGCGCGTCGCACCCGCCGCCGGTAGGGCACGAGGCGCGCGGTCAACCAGGCGAGCACCGGCACGCCCGCGGCGAGGAGGAAGCCGGCCACCGGGTCGTCGGCGGTCGCCACCGCCGCCGCGACCGAGGACGCGGCGACCGCCGCCACGGCGATCCGCGCCCAGGCGGCCGGAACGGTGGCGACGACGGCGAGCGCCGTCAGGAGGTACCAGCCCGCCCCGGCACCGGGGAGGGCGAAGTAGTCCGCCAGGTAGTCACGGGCGGGGGACGTCCCGCGCACCGGCACGCGGCCCATCGACGCGGAGAGCGCGAGCCCGGCCGCGCTGGACAGCAGCAGTGCCACGGCGACCCGGACGTAGACCGCGGGATGCCGGTTGGCCAGCCAGAGGAGGGTCACCGCCATCAGCGGCCAGGGGGCCACGGCGTGGATTCGGTCGAGCGCGTGTGCCGCGTCCTGGCCCAGCGCCGTCCAGCCATCACTCGCGGATGGGGATGGGTTCACCGCGGCCTCCTGATCAGCCGGTTCAGCGTCGCCACGGCGGCGCGTCGAGATCGTCTTCCGATCAGGCAACCGGACGTGGCTCTCCACTTATTTCCGCCGTGACGCACCTAACAGCGCCCGCCGGCCCGGCGATACGGTCAGCCGGGGCCGTGAACCGGGCGGCCCGGCGCCCGCAGGCCCTTGGCCTCGGCGTTCCCCAGCAGCGCGCGTTCGGTCTGCAGCGGGGTGGGCGCGGCCGGCAGGGGCCCCGCGTGGACGGGCCTGCAGGCCTCCAGCAGGAAGGCCACCAGGCGCCGCCAGGCGTGCGGGGCGGCGCCCCGGGTCACCTCGATGACGCCCGCGTTGGCCATCAGGAACAGCAGGACGTCCTCCGGAACGACGTCCTCCCGCAGGACCCCGGCCTCCTGTGCCCGGCGCACGAGTTCGGCCACGGCACGGTTCTGGCGCTCGCAGGAGCCCGCGGCGACCCGCGAGTTGGGGAGCCTGAGGACGAGCAGGTCACTGAGGCCGCGGTCGGCCGCCATGGCGCCGCACAGCCGCTCGACGAACGTGCTGAAACCCGTCCACGGGTCCTCGCAGAGCAGCGCCTCCTCGGCGATGGCCCCGACCTGCGTCAGTTCCTCCGCGAAGGCGGCCTCCACCAGTTCCTCGCGCGACGGGAAGCGCCGGTAGAGCGTGCCCGCGCCGACTCCGGCGCGCTCGGCGACCTCGTCCATCGGCGCGTCGAGACCCCGCTCCTCGAAGATCTGGCGCGCGGCGGCCACGATGCGCCGCCTGTTGCGCAGCGCGTCCGCGCGCAGTCCCCGTTCGGCGGATCGGGGGCTCTCGGTCGCTGCCATACATCCAGGCTACCAAGCGGAGAGGGCTCTCCGGATGGAGCAGCGCGGGGTCCGGGCGGGGCACCGGCGCGGAGCCGGCGATCGGCCCCCGGCTCCTCGCCGGGGGACCGCGGGGCCGGTCGTGCGCCTATCGTCCGGCCGTACCGTCGTCGGACGAAGACGCGCGGGCGGCTCGTCCGTGCCGCGACCCAGGTCATGAGCGTGTGTGTCGAGGAAGTCCGGGTTGTAGGGGTGGTCCTGGAACCCGGGGAAGGCCCCCATGCCAGCACGCACAGCCCCTCGTTCCCCTCGTTCCCCGCGCCCGGGGCGCCCCGCTCGGCCTCGCGCCATCGTGGCCGTCGTCCTGCTGGGCGGCTTCGCCTTCGCCCTGCCGCAGTCCCTGAGCAACCCGGTGCTGCCCCGGTTGCGGAAGGAGCCGGGCACCACACAGACGCACCTCACGTGGGTCGTGACCGCCTTCAGACGGGCGCGGCGGCCGGGGTCAGCGCCAACGTCCGCACCGTCGGCGGCGCCCTGGGAGCGGCGGTCGTTGGAGGGATCGTCGGCGCCCGCGCCGGCGACGGCGGGCCGTCCGCCGAGGCCGGGTACCTGCGGCTTCGCCGCGCTCGGCGTCGCCGGGGTGGGCACGGTCCTCGCCGCGTGGCTGGTGCCCCGCCGGGGCGCGGCCGAACCCGCCGCGGCGAAGGGCCCGATCGCGGACCGCTCCTGACGGGACACCGGCATCCACGGACCGCGGGCGGCGGCTCAGGAGCCGGAGGAGGCGTCCTTCCGCAACGGGGCTCCCCCGGCCGCCAGGCGCATGAGCGGGGTGTCGAAGTCGACCTCGGCGGCGGTGTGCTCGGCCCGCGTGGCGTTGCCGTCGAACCGGTGCCGGTAGCCGGACCAGGCCCGGTCGGCGATCGCGTCCCCGACGCCGCTGGCCATCAGCGCCGCGAGTTCGACGGCCGCCCGGCCGATGCGGTCCCCCAGCGCCGACGCGCCCCAGTCCTCGGGGGCGGCGAAGACCGACGTCGGGACGGAAAGAGCGCGCAGGTAGGCGAACATGGGGCGGACCTGGTCCTCGACGACCAGCGCATGACGCGGGCTGCCGGCCGTCGCGGCGAGCAGGACGGGCTTGGCGACGACGAGGTCGTCGTCCAGGACGTCGAAGAACGACTTGAACAGGCCGCTCACCCCCGCGGTGTAGACCGGGGTCGAGGTGATCACACCGTCGGCGGCGGCCAGTTCGCCGATCGCCGCCCGCAGGCTCTCACCGGGATGTCCGGAGACGATCGCGCGGGCGATGTCGACGGCGAGCGGGCCGAGTGCGATCGAGCGGGTGGTGGCCGTGCGGCCCTGCTCGCCCAGCGCGGTGACGGCCCGGTGGGCGATGCGGTCGGCGAGCAGCCTCGACGAGGAGGGGTCGCTCACCCCCGCGTCGACCACGACGAGCGTGAGCGGGCCTTCGGCGGACACGTCGCCGGCCCGGGTTTCGGTGCTCATGGCTCAGCCGACCAGGGGCCGTCGCGCGCCGACCGACGGATCGCCGTCCTGGTACGGCGAGGCGCCCGTGACGTTGTCCCCCCGGTTGGGGTTGGGCCGCGGCTGCCGCGGCCGTGCGTCACCGTACTTCGCCCGCACCAGGCCGGCGTGCGTGGGGGCGTCGGGCACGCCCGGGGCGCGCAGCGAGGCCATCTCCTTGCGGAGCACCGGCACCACCTCGGTCGCCAGCAGTTCCACCTGCTCCAGCACGGCCTCGAGGGGCTGGCCCATGCCGTCCACGTTCCACAACTGCCGCTGGTAGTCGCCGAAGCGCTCCCGGAAGTCCATCGTCTTGTCGATGACCTCCTGCGGACTGCCCACCGACAGAGGGGTGAGCTTGCGGTACTCGTCGAGCGAGCTCCCGCGGAACAGCGGGAACCCCTCGAAGTACGGGCGGAACGCCGCGACCGCGTCCTGCGAGCGCCTGGCGATGTGGACCTGGCCGCCGAGGCCGACGATGGCCTGCTCCGGGGTGCCGTGGCCGTGGTGCGCGAACCGCTGCCGGTAGAAGGCGACGAGCCGTTCGAAGTGCCCGTACGGCGCGAGGACGTTGTTGGCGAAGAAGCCGTTGCCGTAGTAGGCGGCCTGCTCGGCGATCTCCGGGGTGCGGATGGAGCCGTGCCACACGAAGGGCGGCACGTCGTCGAGGGGGCGCGGGGTGGAGGTGAAGCCCTGCAGGGTCGAGCGGAAGTTGCCCTCCCAGTCCACGACGTCCTCGCGCCACAGGCGGTGCAGCAGGTTGTAGTTCTCCAGGGCCAGCTCGACGCCCTTGTGGATGTCCTGCCCGAACCAGGGGTAGACCGGGGCGGTGTTGCCGCGGCCGAGGACGAGGTCGACCCGGCCCTTGGCGAGGTGCTGCAGCATCGCGTACTCCTCCGCGATGCGCACCGGGTCGTTGGTCGTGATCAGCGTCACGGAGGTGCTCAGTGTGATCCGCTCGGTGAGCGCCGCGATGTGGGCCAGGATCGTGGTCGGCGAGGACGGGATGAACGGCGGGTTGTGGTGCTCGCCGATGGCGACGACGTCCAGGCCCACCTCGTCCGCGCGCCGGGCGATGCGGACGATCGCGTCGATGCGCTCCGCCTCGCTCGGGGTGCGTCCGCTGACCGGGTCCCGCGTGACGTCGCCGACTCCGAAGATGCCGAATTGCATGGTGGTTCGTCCTTCTGGTGTGCGGAGGATGGGGGGAGGTTCAGAAGTCCGCGGTCCGGGAGTGCACGCCGGTGGGCGCGTCCGGCTGCCGCGTCGCCCCTGAGGCGAGCTCCGCCCTTACGCGCGGGGCGACTTCGGTGCCGAAGAGCCGGATGTTCTCCATCAGGTGCGCGTGCGGCATCGGGCCCATCCCGTACTTGAGGTCGAACCGGGTGGCGCCGAGGACGCGCATGGTCCTGACGATCCTGCGGGCGACCGTCGCGGGCGAACCGACGTAGAGCGAGCCGTAGGCCCGTTCGTGCTCGTAGTACGCGCGGGTGATGGGAGGGAAGCCCCGCTCGCGGCGGGCCTCCAGCATGAAGCTCTCGTAGTACGGCCAGTACTCCTCGCTCGCCTGTGCGTCGGTCGCGGCGACGTGCCCCGGCGAGTGCAGGCCGATCGGCCGCGGTCCGTACCCCGCCTCCGCCGTGGAGCGGCGGAAGAGTTCGGTGAGCCGTGCGAGGCGGGCCGGGTTGCCGCCGATGGCGCCGAGCATGAGGTTGAACCCGTACCTGGCCGCCCGGACGACCGACGCCGGACTGCCGCCCACGCCGACCCACGTCGGCAGGGCGCCGGAGGCGGTGCGCGGGAACACCTGGAGTCCGGGCAGCGCGGCCCGCGTCGTGCCCGACCAGGTGACCGGGCGCTCGGTGCGCAAAGCGGCGAAGAGCTCCAGCCGCTCCTCGAAGAGCCGCTCGTAGTCGGCGAGGTCGAAGCCGAACAGCGGGAAGGACTCCTTGCTCGACCCGCGGCCGAGGATCACCTCCGCACGCCCTTGCGAGAGCGCGTCGAGCGTGGCGTACCGCTGGAACACGCGCACGGGGTCGTCGGAGCTGAGCACGGTGACGGCGGAGCCCAGCCGGATCCGCGAGGTGCGTGCCGCGACGGCGGTCAGCACCAGGTCGGGGGCCGAGAGCGGCATCTCCTCGATGTGGTGCTCCCCGAGCCCGAAGAAGTCCAGCCCGGCCCGTTCCGCCGCCACGCCCTCCTCGACCAGCGCGCGGAGGTTCTCGGGGTGACCGTGGGGGCGTCCCGCGGCGTCCTTGGTGACGTCCCCGAAGCTGTCGATGCCGATGACGACGGGGAACGACGCTTCCGCCTCCATGGCGCACCTCCAAGTGTTTGACGTGTCAAGAATATGCACATCATTGACTCGTCAAACAAGTGGGTGGCCATGTGATCCGCGCCCGGGACGCGGCTCACAAGCCGAGGCCCGGCCCGTCCCGCCGGTACCCGGGCGGGGTCACGGCACCCGGGCGGTCCACTCCGGGGAGCCGAACTTGGCGGCGACGAGTTCCTCGGCACGGGCCAGTTCCTCGGCCGTGACGCTTCCGTCGGTGAGGCCGTACCGGGCCCGGAAGGACTCGATCATGCGGTCGATGACCGCCTCGCGCGGCAGCCCGGTCTGGCGGCGCAGCGGGTCGACGCGCTTCTGGGCGCTGCGGGTGCCCTTGTCGGACATCTTCTCCCGCCCGATGCGCAGCACCTCGAGCATCTTGTCGGCGTCGATGTCGTAGGACATCGTCACATGGTGCAGGACCGCCCCCGCCCCGCCGTCCGGGGCGACGACCCGCTTCTGCGCGGCGCCGGCGATCTTGCCGGCCTCGGTGGCGATGTCGTTCAGCGGCTGGTACCAGGCCTTGATCCCCATGTCGCCAAGGGCGTCGAGGACCCAGTCGTCGAGGTAGGCGTAGGAGTCGGCGAACGACAGCCCCGACACCAGTGACGCGGGGACCGAGAGGGAGTAGGTGATGGTGTTCCCGGGCTCCACGAACATCGCGCCGCCGCCCGAGATCCGCCGTACGACGGTCAGGCCGTGGCGCGCGGCACTGTCGGCGTCGACCTCGTTCGCCAGGGACTGGAAGCTGCCGATGACGACCGCCGGGCCGCCCCATTCCCAGACCCGCAGGGTCGGCGGGCGGCGCCCGGCCGCGACCTCGGCGGTGAGCACCTCGTCGAGGGCCATGTGCAGGGCCGGGGACTGCGGCGCCTGGTGGATCAGCTGCCAGTCGTAGTCGGTCCAGTCCGTGGCCTGGGCGAGGGCCCGCCGTACGGCGACCGCGACGCCCTCCGCGGTCAGGCCGTACATGACCGTCCCCTCGGGCAGGGCCGCCTCGATCCGGGCCGCGAGGCCGGCGGCGTCGGTGTCGGCGGGGGCGCCTTCGAGCGCGCGGTCGATGGCGGAGATCGCCTCGTCCGGCTCGAGGAAGAAGTCGCCGGCCACCCGGACGTTGCGGAGCACCCCGTCGTGATCGTCGAGGTCCACGACCACGAGCTTCCCACCGGGCACCTTGTACTCACCGTGCATGACGACGACAACCGTCCCGGCCGTCTCTTTAGTCCCGGCGACGGCGCAGGGCGCGGGCGGGACGGGCGCGGCGCGCTCCGCCACGGGGCGGATGTGCCTGTACTGAGGGGCCCGGCGATGGAACACTGAATCCGCAACCAGTCGTTCAGGGGGATCCGACATGACTGCCGCCCGGCCGGGCCACCAGCCCGCCACCGGTTCACCGCTCGCAGCGCAGCGCGGGGGACCGACCGTGCTGCGCATCGTCCTGGGCACGCAGCTGCGCCGGCTGCGCGAGTCCCGGCGGATCAGCCGCGAGGCGGCCGGCGAGGCGATCCGCGCGTCGCACGCGAAGATCAGCCGCCTGGAGCTGGGCCGGGTGGGCTTCAAGGAGCGCGACGTCGCCGACCTGCTGACCCTGTACGGCGTGACCGACGCCCAGGAGCGCGCCGACCTGCTGGCGCTGGCCCGCCGGGCCAACAACCCCGGCTGGTGGCACCAGTACGCCGACGTCCTGCCGAGCTGGTTCGAGACGCACATCGGCCTCGAGGAGGCCGCGCACACCATCCGCACGTACGAGGTGCAGTTCGTCCCCGGCCTGTTGCAGACCGAGGCGTACGCCCGGGCCGTCACCCGGCTCGGACACCCCCGCGCCTCCGAGCGGGAGATCAGCCGCCGCGTCGACCTGCGGATGACCCGTCAGGCGCTGCTCTCCAAGGAAGACGCGCCGCAACTGTGGGTGGTGCTCGACGAGGCCTGCCTCCACCGGCCGCTCGGCGGCGCCGAGGTGATGCGGGGTCAGCTGGAGCACCTGATGAAGGTCGCCGCCCTCCCCAACGTGACGCTGCAGATCGCCCCGTTCGACATCGGCGGTCTGGCCGCCGCGGGCGGCCCCGTCACCATCCTGCGCTTCTCCGAGCCCGACCTGCCCGACATCGTCTACCTGGAGCAGCTGACGAGCGCGCTCTACCTGGACAAGCAGGACGACGTCGAGCACTACCTGACCGTCATGGACCGGCTGGCGGCCGAGTCGCAGCCGCCGCGCAACGCCGGCCGGATCCTGACCCGGCTCGTCGACCGGCTGGGCTGAGCACCGCCGCCGTGGGTCAACCGCGCGCGACCTTCCCTAGGATGACGGTTGCCCGGCGTCATCGCGGAGAAGGATGGATGTCATGACGGACGACGTCTCCTGGGTCGACCAGACCAAACCAAGCATCGCGCGCGTCTACGACTACCTGCTCGGCGGCAAGGACAACTACGCCGTCGACCGCGAGATCGGCGACGTGTTCAAGAAGGACCTGCCCGGCTCGGTGGCGATCGCCTTCGCCAACCGTGCGGCGCTGATCCGGGCGATCCGGGAGATCGCCACCACGACCGGTGTACGGCAGTTCGTCGACCTGGGCAGCGGTCTGCCGACCGCGGACAACGTCCACCAGGTCGCCCAGCGGCACGTGCCCGGCTCCACGGTGGTGTACGTGGACAGCGACCCGATCGTCCTCGCCCACGGCCGGGCGCTGCTGGAGCAGAACGACGACACCCGGGTCATCCAGGCCGACATACGCGAACCCGAGGTCATCCGGAACCACCCGGACACCCTCGAGGTGATCGACTTCGACAAGCCCGTCGCCGTCGTCCTCAGCGCGATCCTCCACCACGTGAACGACGACGAGGACCCGTCGGGCATCGTCGACTACTGGCGCGACCAAGTGCCCTCCGGCAGCTACTTCTTCGTCAGCCACTTCCGGTCCGGCCACAACCCGGAGACCGCCGAGGCGGAGCGCATCCTCCAGCAGACCTTCGGCCGCGGCCGGTGGCGCACCGACAAGGAGATCGAGGACCTGCTGGACGGCCTGGAGATCCTGGAGCCGGGCATCGTCCCCGCGTCGCTGTGGCGCCCGGACCCGGGCGACGGCGTCTCCCGCATCGGCGACGCCGAGCGCGAACTCACCGTCTGGGAACGTCTCATCGCCGCCGGGCTGGCCCGGAAGCCGTAGCAGCGGGCTCCTCGCTGCCGTCCGCCTCACCCACGCGCACGTCAACTCCGCGACGGGCGCGCGCCGGTGGCCCGCACCGCCGGGCACGGCGGCAAGAGCGGCCCGGGACCGCCGGGGGCCACTCCGGGGCCCCGGGTCCGCTGTGTTCATCAGACACCCAACGACGCGATCCGGCGAGCCGGACTGACCCACCCGGGTTCCCGCGCAACGAAGCACGATGGACACATGTGTGACGGGCCGTCCGGGGCGCCGGGAGCGAGCGCGCCGTCAGCGGCTGTCGCCGCGCCAGTCCCAGTGGACGGCGTCCTCCGCGCGAGGGGCGTACCGGGCGCGGCCGCCCGGGCCGAACCGGCCGACGTCGGTGCGCAGCTCGGCACCCGCCGAGTGCTGCGAATCCGTCCAGCCGGTCACGTCGAGCAGGAGCCCGTCCAGCGGGCCGCCGACCAGTTCCCGGTAGAGGTGCCCGGGGCGGGGACCCGGATCCGGATCGTCGACGTCGGCACCGTAGACCCTGGGTCGCATCAGCTCGTCCATGGCCTCCACGGTGCCACCCGGCACCGACAATCCCCCGGGGCACGGCTCGGGCCGGCCCGCAGGGAGCCGGACCGGCCCGGGAAGCAGGCGGGTGCCGGTCGCCGGTCGCCGGCGTCCGCGTGGGAACCGCACGCTTGCGCGGCCCCCACGGCGCCAGGCGGCGTACTCCCGCCACCGGTCACCCGCGTGAGGTGCAACCGCCGGGTGGACGCGGTCGTTCCCGTCCCGGGGGCGGGACCGCCGAGGGCGGGTGTCACCGACGGTTCCCCTTCCGTGACGCAGGACGTCTGTACCGAATGGAAGATTTCGTTCACACCTGGATGAAGAGCCCCTAAGGCTGCAAGCCGTGCCCGCTCTTCGCGCACCTCGAGGAGTACCGGATGCCCCACGGAGCACACTCCGCTCCCGCCGTCCCGCACCCTGACCCCGCCTCGGCGCGCGACTGCCCGTTCCGCCTCGGGTGGGGCACCCGGATCACGGCGCGGGGGCACCAGGTGTGCTCCGCGTGCCAGCACCCCGCGCCACCGCCCGTGCCGGGTGCCGAAGCCCCGGTTCCGGCGGATCTCCGGCGGAGCGGGCCCCCGGCCGCCTGAGCACGGGGTCCGCCGGCCCGCGCGCGGCACGACGCGGAACACTCAGGGCCGAACCACCCACTCTTACAGGGCAGTTCCGCCGCTTCCCGGGCCCCTCGGCCCGCCTGTCCGAATAAGATCCACTTCAGTCGGGTCAACAGGCAGGCGGCAGCGGAGGACCGGGTACACGCACATGGCCGAACAGATCGCCAATCCTCCTCCAGGCCGTGCCGCGCTCGCCGTACGCTGCCGTGACGTCGTCGACTCCGAGTGGTTCGGCGTCACCGTCTTCGCCCTCGTCCTCGCCAACGCGGCCGTCCTCGGCGTCGAGACGTACGACGGGATCACCGCGCGCTGGCACGACTCCCTGAAGCTGGTGGAGCACGGCTTCCTCGCGGTCTTCACCGCCGAGGTCGTCTTACGGGCCTGCGCCCACGCCGACCGCCCCCGGGATTTCCTCCGCGACCCGTGGAACCTCTTCGACCTGGCCGTGGTGACGCTGGCGTACCTGCCCTTCGCGCGCGAGAACGCCACGGTGCTGCGGCTGCTGCGGCTGGCCCGGGTCGTGCGTGCGGCCCGCTTCCTGCCGCAGCTGCGCATCATCATCGTGGCCGTCGGCAAGAGCCTGCCGGGCACGCTCAGCTTCCTGCTGGTCGGCACCATGCTGCTGTACGTCTACGCCATGACCGGCTGGGTCTTCTTCGCCGACGCCGATCCCGAGCACTACGGGTCCATCGGGCGGGCCGCCCTGTCGCTCTTCCTCCTGATCACCCTGGACGGCATCGGCGACGCCGTCCACGGCGGCCTGCAGATCTCGCGATGGAGCCTGCTCTACTACGCCTCGTATGTGCTGATCGGCTCGTTCGTCCTGGTCAATCTGCTCATCGGCGTGGTCATCAGCTCGCTGGAGGAGGCCAGGCAGCTTGAGCACGAGCGCGAGCGCGAGACACCGCACCGCACGGCTGACGGAGACGGAGAGCCGGCATGCGACCTGCGGGAACGCATCGCCACCGCCCGGCGGGCCCTGGACGAACTGGAGGAGGGGCTGGCACTCGTCGGCGCACGGAGCGCGGGCCCGGAAGCCGTCACCGCCGCGGCCGTCCCGCCCCCCGAGCCCGCCTCGTCCGGCGCGCGCCCGGCCGGGTCACCGGCACCGACCTGAGTCCCCGCGCCGCACGCCAGGCGCCTGCGTCGGGCCCCGGTGGGGTCAGAGCGTCAGGACACGGCCGAACAACCCCACGGCGATCAGGAGCGTGACGGCGAAGATGGCCACCAGGGCCACGACCTCCCAGGCCTTCGGGACCTCGGGGGGCTCGGCGTACGAGATCCCCGCGGTGGTGCTCTCCTCGCAGGGCGGCGTCGGAGTCGGCGCCACCCGGGCGCGGTGCGGGCGCAGGGCGGGCGCGGGCCGCTCGGCGGCGCCGCCCGCGGCGACGAAGCCCGGGCCGATCGTGGGGCCGATCGACGGCCGGGGACGGATCAGTGTGTCGGACATGCTCACCACTCCGGACGTTCCTCTGGCGGACACGGGATCGCTCCGCACGGCGTCACGTCGGGCGGCGGCAGCCGGCACGCTCCGGAACCTCGTCGCGATCCGCGGAGGGCTCCGCTGTCCACTGCCCGGGCAATTCATCTTATATCCGTACGAAGAGTTCCACGCTCAGTGGGCTCACACCCCCCGTCGAAGCGCGTCAGCAGATGGTCACCCATGGTGGCCGGCGGCACTCGTCCCCCTCGCGAAGCCGCACGAACCCTTCGGGATGGGAGAGGATGAGGGGTGGGCTCACGAGGGCAACACCGAGGGAGAGCACTGAAGATGACCGACGCACTGGTGCTCGGTGGCGGCGGTGTCGCCGGGATCGCCTGGATCACCGGACTGCTGACCGGGCTCGCGGACGCGGGGCAGGACGTGACGGGTGCCGGGGTGCTGGTCGGGACGTCGGCGGGGGCGACGGTCGCCGCGCAACTCGGCAGCGGGCTGCCGCCGGCCGAGCTCTACGCCCGGCAGACCGAGCCGGAGCTGCAGTCGGCCGAGATCATGGCCGACGTGGATCTGGCGAACTTCGGCGCGGGCATCGCCGACGTCCTGCAGGGCATCGACTCCGTCCCCGGCATGCGGCGCGCGGTCGGCCGGTACGCCCTCGGCGCCGAGACCGTGCCGGAGGCGGAACGGCGGCGGGTGATCGAGTCCCGACTCCCCTCCCACGACTGGCCCGCGTCCCGGACGGTGCGCATCGTCGCCGTGGACGCGGAGACCGGGCAGCCGCGCGTCTTCGACAGCTCGTCCGGGGTGGCCCTCGTGGACGCCGTCGCCGCGAGCTGCGCCGTGCCCGGCATCTGGCCGCCGGTGACGATCGACGGTCGCCGCTTCGTGGACGGCGGGGTACGGTCCGCCGCGAACGCGGACTACGCCGGGGGCGCCTCTCGCGTGCTGGCGATCGTGCCGATGGGGGCCACGGAGCTCTTCCCCAGCGAACACCCCCTGAAGCTCGCCGTGGCGGAACTGCGGGCCGCCGGCGCCGAGGTCGCCGTCGTCGGACCGGACGACGCGTCAGTGGCGGCGATGGGCACGAACCCCCTCGACCCGGCCACCCGCCGCCCCGCCGCCGAGGCCGGCCGGGCGCAGGGCCGTGAGCTGCGGCTCCGGTGGACCCGGGCGTGACCGCCCGGCGGGCCGGGCGGAGGCCCCGCCGAGACCTGCCCATCCGCCAGACCCGGCTGAGCAACGGCACAGCCCCACTGGTTCAGCCTCGGTAACCTTGAAGTTCGGGGCGTGAGATGACCTGCTGCCACGGCCCCGGCCGGTCGTCCCACCGCCCTAATACGCGGGTCGTGAGCCGGGTGAGCGCATCTCGGGAGACGATGACTCCACCACACGCGACAACGCACCCAAGGCGGTGTGGCACCGCTGGTAGAAGCACCGGCCCGCGTCCCGCACCGCCCGCTCAGGGCCGAAGCCCGGCCAGCCGGAGCACCGCGTCCAGGCCGCGGTGCGCGCCGGGGGCGGCGCCGGCGGGCAGGACGTACGCGCGCAGCCCGGTGCCGGCCGCGCCGCCGTCCTTGGCGGGGTGGTCACCGACCATCAGCGTCTCGGCCGGGTCCACGCCCAGCGCTCCGCAGGCGTGCCCGAACAGGACGGGGTCGGGCTTCTCGGTGTCGTACGCGTAGGAGTGCACCCACGCGGAGAAGTGGTGGTCGAGCCCGTGCTGGGCGAAGGTCGGCCGCAGGTCCCAGCCGACGTCGCTGACGACGCCCAGGGCGATACCCGCGTCCCGCAGTGCCTCCAGCGTGGCCCCGGCGTCGGCGTACGGCACCCAGTGGGCGGGGGCCCGCAGTTGGTCGTAGAGCGCGTCGGCGTAGGCGCGAGTGCGGGGACGGAGGCGTACCACGTCGTGAAGGCGTGACGGTGCGCCTTGGAGGAGACGTCCCGCCCCGGTTGCGCGCGCACCACCTCGGGGTCCGCGAGCCCCGCCTCCAGCCCGTCGAGCAGCCGCTCCATCTCCGCTCCGTCCACGGACCGTCCGAGCGCGGCGCGGATGCGGTCCGCGTACGAGGCGATCTGGAACAGGGTTCCGGAGAAGTCGAAGAGCACGGCGCGCACCGGCAGCCGCCCTCGGGCGGCAGCCGTGGCGCGCAGGGGACCTTCGGGACCGCAGACGGGAGCGTGTGTCATTCGATCTTCCTACCGCACGCACCCCGGCTCCGGGCGAAGCGGCGTCGTCCTGCCACCTCCACCAGGTCCCGTGCCGACCGCAGTTGTTCCGCCTGAACCACCGGACGCCCCGGCCTTCGGCGCGTTGCCCACGGCGTCAGCCTGCGGCGGTGGCCGCCCCGAAGCGGGCGACGCAGTGCCACACCTTCTTGAGTGCCTGCGCGTCGTGCCGCCCCGTGGCGGCCGCCAGGCCGATCGCGCGCGGGTCGAGCACTCCGCCGACCGCGATCCGGGCGCCCAGGTCCACGTACTCCTGACCGCGGTACGCGGGCCTGAGGCGCAACTCCTCCACGGTGAGCCGGAAGCCGCCGTGCCACTCCAGGGGGCACGGCAGCCGCCGGGCGGCCGCCTCCACGGCCGTGCCCCGGTAGCAGGGGTCCAGGACGAGCGCCTCGACGACCCCGTCCAGGCGCACCGGGCCGTGGACCTGCGCCTCGATGTAGTCGTCGAGGGCGTCCTTGGAGTCGGCCAGGGCGAGCGCGATCAGCCCCATGCGCTCCGCGACGCCGAAGTCGGAGGGCTCGAAGTAACTGTCGGGGTAGCAGAACGTCGTCCGCGCCAAGGCCCGGGCGGTCAGACGGAAGTGGGCGGAGCCGAAGCGCGGTGCGGCGCCGACCGTCCTGCGGCGGAAGTCCAGCGCCCCGTACACGGGGCGTTCGGCGGCGGGCGCGGCGTCGTACGCCCCGTCGAAGATGCGGCTCTCCCACCGCCACCGGTCGCCGCCCGGGCGGGCGGTCAGGCCGCCGTTGCTCGTCCCCGTGGCGAACTGCGAGAGGTAGACCCCCGCCTCGGCCAGGGCCTCCAGCACCGTCTCGCCCCGCGCCGCCCGGTCCGGGTGGAAGTTCAGCGTCACGCGCAGCGCCGGATCGACCGGAGGCCCCGACGACAGCCCCGCCACATGGCGCAGGGCCCGCTCCCGCGGAGTCAGGGCGTCGGTGTCAGACGTCATCCCCGCAGTGTGGCGCGGGAATCGGGGAGTTCGCACGTGCATATCCCCGACCACAGGAATGATGGCACCATGCAAAGATCATCCCTGAGGGCATGCGCCCTCGTCCTCGCCGCGGCGGCTTCGGTCGGTGCCTGCGGGTCGGGCGACGCCGACCGGGCACGCGGACTCGCCCGTGAGGCGTGCGCGAACTACGAGATGTTCCTCACCTCGGACTTCAGCACTGCGGACGCCCGGAAGACGGCCCACCGAAGGGTCGTACCCGCTCTCGAGGACAGCGCCCGCCAGGCCGCCCAGGCCGCGCGTCTCGACTCCGACTGGCAGGAACTCGCTCTGGGCCTTTCCCGGGTGGCGCAGCAGACCTCGGCAAGCCTCGACCTCGCCGACCTGCAGGCCGGCACCACGCGGTCCGACGGTCCGGACGACGAGGAGGAACTCCAGGCCAGCGTCCTGAACCTCGGCGGCGAGATCGACGCCCACGACCCCAAGGCGCAGTGCCTGAAGACCCAGGACTCCTGACGGGACCCGCTGCGGCGGCCCGATGGCGGCGTACCCGCGCCATCGGGCGCCGTCGCCTGCGCGTACGCCTGTCAGACCGCCGCCGTCAGCTCCTCGTACTGCTGGTCGGTGAGCCGGATGCCCGCGGCGGCGATGTTGTGCTCCAGGTGCGCGACCTTCGACGTGCCCGGGATGGGCAGCATGACCGGTGAACGCCGCAGCAGCCAGGCGAGGGCCAGCTGGGACGGCTGGGCGCCGTGCTCCTCGGCGATCCGGTCCAGGGGACCGCCCTTGCGGGCCAGTCCTCCCGTGGCGAGCGGGTACCAGGGGATGAAGCCCATGCCGTTTCGCTCGGCGTGGGCGAGGACGTCCTCGGACGCGCGGTCGGCGAGGTTGTAGCGGTTCTGGACGGAGACGATGGTCGCGGTCCTCGATGCCTCCTCGATCTGGGCCGTGGTCACCTCGCTGAGCCCGATGTGCCGGATCTTGCCCTCCTGCTGCATGGCGGCGAGTTCGCCGACCTGGTCCGCGATGGGCACTTCGGGGTCGACGCGGTGGAGCTGCAGCAGGTCGATGCGCTCGACGCCCAGATGGCGCAGGCTCAGCTCGACCTGCTGCCTCAGGTACGCGGGCCGCCCGACCGCGACCCACTCGCCGGGCCCCGGGCGGGCGAAGCCCGCCTTCGTGGCGATCACCAGGTCCGGCGGATACGGGTGGAGGGCCTTGCGCATGAGCAGCTCGGCGGTGAAGGGGCCGTAGGCGTCGGCGGTGTCCATGAAGGTGACACCGAGGGCGACCGCGCGCCGCAGAACCCGTACGGCCTCCTCGGGGTCCGGGGGATCGCCCCAGACCCCCTCCCCCGTGAGCTGCATCGTCCCGTACCCCAGACGGTGAACGGGCAGATCACCGCCCAGCTCGAAGGTGCCCGACTCGTGGGCGTCGGCCCCCGCGCTCATGGATGTCATGGGGTCTCCTCGGGGTCGTGCGGGCGGACGGCTGCTCACCAGCCTCGACGCGCGGCCCGCTCTCCGCGCGGCGGGCTACGCCGACCGGCCGCGTCGCCTCACCCCCCGCCCGACCGGGACGCCTGAAGGGCGTGCCCGGGCCCGCCCGGACCGCCGTACCGACGCGCCCGTCAGCCGAGCGCCTCCTTGAGGCTGTCGTGGTCCGTGGCGGCCAGGATCGACTCGCGGGCCTCGGGGCAGCGCTCCAGCGCCGCGGCGTCGAAGTCCGCCGCGGTGCGCGGCTGCTGTTCCGGGTGGTCGGCGAGCCAGGTGGCCAGGTCGATGGCCAGCGCGGCCTGGGCGCCGACGCCGGAGCCGACGTCCTCCACCTTGGACCGCTCATCGGTGAGGAAGGCGCAGAACGAGGCGGCGTCGACCGGGTTGGCCTCACCGCCGCGCGACGGGTCTGCCGCGGAGGCGCTCCGCGACGCGCTCGCGCTCGCGTCCGGCGCCGGTGCACTGGCCGACGGTCCCGCGCCGGCCTCGGCACCCTTGCCCCCGCAGGCGATCAGGAGCAACAGCAACAGGGTCGCGGGCACTGCGTACTTCATGGTTTCCCCCTCCTCCGGGACGCCCCCACGGCGTCCGTCGCCGCCGTCCGACGGCATCGTCCCGCGCTTGTCCCGCGTCGTCCCGGGAGCGGGCCTGATCGGTACCCGGCGGTGACAGTCTCCGGACGGCACGCCCGAAGAGGCCTGTCCCCACTATTGGCTGACGCTTCATCAAGGAGACATCCGACGAGGCTCGACACGTCGTCGCGGTTCGGCCAGGCTGATCCGGGCATGTCAATCAGGCCGTGCACGCCCCCACCGCGGTCGACCTGGAGGAAGCAAGTGAAGAGAAGCTCGCGTATCGGCAGGGTCCCGGCTGTCGTCGGCAGCGCGGTCGCGCTGGTGATCGCCCTTCCGGGGACGGCGTTCGCCGCCCCGCCCACCGCCCTGCCCGCCAACGCGGACGGCCTGGAGCAGACGTTCCAGCCGGCGTTCGACTACGACACGGACGGCTGCTACGCCACCCCCGCCATCGGCCCCGACGGCACCATCAACCCGGGCCTGAACCCCACCGGCGCCCTCAACGGCAACTGCCGCGACCAGTCGGATCTGGACAACACCAACGGCTACGCCCGCTACAAGTGCAACAACGGCTGGTGCGCCGTCATCTACGGCCTCTACTTCGAGAAGGACCAGGCCATACCCGGCATCAGCCTCGGCGGCCACCGCCACGACTGGGAGCACGTCGTGGTCTGGGTGAAGGACGACCAGGCCCAGTACGTGTCCACCTCGGCGCACGGCAACTTCAACGTCTACGGCCGCGACCAGATCCGCTGGGACGGGACCCATCCCAAGGTCGTCTACCACAAGGACGGCGTGAGCACGCATTGCTTCCGTCCCGCCAACACCAACGACGAGCCGCCGGAGAACCACTACCACGGCTGGCAGTTCCCGGACCTGATCGGCTGGAACGGCTACCCCGCGGGCCTGCGCGACAAGCTGAGCCAGGCCGACTTCGGCAGCGCGGTCTTCGGGCTGAAGGACGGCAACTTCAACGACCACCTGGCGAAGGCCAAGCCGGCGGGCATCCCGTTCGACCCCAACGCCTGACGCGTGCGCCGGGACGGGGCGGCGCACCGCCCCACCCCGGGCACGGCCGCGTCAGACGGCGTCCAGCTCCGCGATCTCCTCGGCGGTGAGCACGAGTTCCGCCGCGGCCACCGAGTCGCGGATGGTCTCCGGGCGGCTGGAGCCCGGGATCGGGATCACGTACGGGGACTTGGCGAGCATCCACGCCAGGCACACGCGCTGCGGGCTGACCCCGTGGGTCTGCGCGACCCGGGCGAACGGCGCGTAGGCCGAGCCGAGTTCGCCGGCCCGGGAGATGCCGCCGAGCGGGCTCCACGGCAGGAAGGCGATGCCGAGCTCGTGGCACAGCTCGAGCTCCGGCTCGCTGGAGCGGAACGCCGGGGAGAACTGGTTCTGCACGGAGACCAGACGGCCGCCCAGGATCTCGTCCGCCTGCCGGATCTGCTCCGGGTTCGCGTTGGAGACGCCGGCCATGCGGATCTTGCCCTCGTCGAGCAGGTCGCGCACCGCGCCCACGGACTCCGCGTACGGGACCTTGGGGTCGGGGCGGTGGAACTGGTACAGCCCGATGGCCTCCACGCCCAGCCGCCGCAGCGAGTCCTCACAGGCCCGCTTGATGTGCTCGGGAGAGCCGTCGAGGGTCCAGCGGCCGTCGCCGGGGCGCAGGTGACCGCCCTTGGTGGCGACCAGGACCTCGGAGCCGCGTCCGTGGGACGCCAGCGCCTTGGCGATCAGGGCCTCGTTGTGGCCGACCTCGTCGGCGTGCAGGTGGTAGGCGTCCGCCGTGTCGATGAGGGTGACACCGGCGTCGAGGGCCGCGTGGACGGTCTCGATGGACCGCGCCTCGTCCGGCCGGCCCTCGATCGACATGGGCATGCCGCCCAGGCCGATCGCGCTGACCTCGGTGTCCCCGATGCGGCGAGTCTGCATGTGTCCGTGGCCTTTCTCGGCTTGCGTCTCGGCTCTTGCGTACCGACGGCGCACTGGTTGCGCACTGATGGCGTGCCGGCACGACCGGATACGGGCCGCGGCCGTGCGGGCACGGGAACAAGCCTCGCCGGAGCTGCGCCCACACGTCCAATAGAAGAAAGCGAACACATTCAGGAGCTAGGCTTCTGAATCATGGAGCTACGCCATCTCGAGTACTTCGTCGCGGTCGCGGAGGAGCACCACTTCACCCGCGCCGCCGAGCGCCTCATGATCTCCCAGTCGGGCTTGTCCGCCTCCGTGCGGGCCCTGGAGCAGGAGCTCGGAACGCCGCTGTTCGTGCGCAGCACCCGCAGCGTGGAGCTGACCGCGGCGGGCCGGGCCCTGCTGGACGAGGCCTGCCGCACGCTGGCGAGCGTACGGGCCGCGAAGGAGGCGGTTGCGGCGGTGCAGGGCCTGATGCGCGGTGTGCTCACCATCGGCACCGAGCAATGCCTGGCCGGGGTCGACGTGCCGGCACTGCTGGCCCGCTTCCGCGCCCGGCACCCGGGTGTCGAGGTCCGGCTGCGGCAGGCCGGGTCCGCCGCCCTGGTGCAGGACATCACCAGCGGCCGACTGGACGTGGCGTTCACGGCACTGAGCGGTGAGGCGCCCGAGGGGGTGCGGCTGCGGCCGATCACCCGGGCCCCGATGGTCCTGCTGTGCCATCCCGGGCACCGGCTGGCCGGGGCGGAGACGGCCGGCTGGGCGGATCTCGGCGGCGAGGAGTTCGTGGACTTCCATCCCGACTGGGGTGCCCGCGGCCTCACCGACCGGGCCTTCGCGGCGAACCGTGTGGAGCGCCGGGTCGCCCTGGAGGTCAACGACGTGCACAGCCTGATCGACCTGGTCCACCACGGCCTCGGGATCGCCGTCGTGCCGCAGCCCATCGCCCGCAAGGAGCACGCCGCGGGCCTGCGCACCGTGCGCCTGGCGGGCGCCGAGGACCACATCTGGGAGGTGTCGGCCGCCCTTCCCCAGGAGGACCGGGTCTCCCCCGCCGCCCGCAAGCTGCTGTCCTACCTGCCGTGACGTCGCCCTTCCCGCCCGCACCGGCGGCCCCGCCGTGGACCTGCGGGCGCCCGCGCCCGCGCGCACACTGGTGCCGGGGGCGCGGTGCCGCGCGCCCGTCCCGTACCGCCGGCCCGTTCCCCGGAGGGGCATGAACACCTCGGCCCACGACCCGTACGTCCGGGTGCGCGGCGCCCGCGAGCACAATCTGCGGAACGTCGACGTGGACGTCCCCCGGGACGCGCTGGCGGTGTTCACGGGGGTCTCCGGCTCGGGCAAGTCCTCGCTCGCGTTCGGCACGATCTACGCCGAGGCGCAGCGCCGGTACTTCGAGTCCGTCGCCCCGTACGCCCGGCGGCTCATCCACCAGGTGGGCGCCCCGGCGGTCGACGACGTCCTGGGGCTGCCCCCGGCGGTCGCGCTGGAACAGCGCCGCGGGGCACCGACCTCCCGCTCGTACGTGGGCACCGTGACGACCCTGTCCAACACCCTGCGCATGCTCTTCTCCCGCGCGGGCCGCTACCCGCGGGGCGCGGAATCCGTGGACTCCGACGCCTTCTCGCCCAACACCGCCGCGGGCGCCTGCCCGGTCTGCCACGGGCTGGGCCGGGTGCACCGGGCCACCGAGGAGCTGATGGTCCCCGATCCCTCGCTGAGCATCCGCGACGGGGCGATCGCCGCCTGGCCGGGCGCCTGGCACGGGAAGAACCTGCGGGACGTCACGCGCACCCTCGGGTACGACGTCGACCGGCCCTGGCGCGACCTGTCCCCGGGGGACCGGCAGTGGATCCTGTTCACCGACGAGCAGCCGGTGGTGACCGTCCACCCGGTCCGCGAGGCCGGCCGGATCCAGCGCCCGTACCAGGGCACCTTCCAGAGCGCGCGGCGCTATGTGATGCACACCTTCGCCGACTCCAAGAGCCCGGCGCTGCGCGCCCGCGCGGAACGGTTCCTGGAGAGCTCGCTGTGCCCCGACTGCGGCGGCAGCCGGCTGCGTCCGGAGTCGCTGGCCGTCACCTTCGCCGGGCGGAACATCGCCGAACTCAACGCGATGCAGCTCGCGCGGCTCGCCGAGGTGCTGCGCCCGGTCGCCCGGGGCGCGGTGGACGACCTGCCCGAGGGTCCGCAGCGCCGGATCGCGGCGACGCTCTGCGCGGACCTCGTCGCCCGGATCGAGGTCGTCACCGAACTCGGCCTGGGCTACCTCAGCCTGGACCGCACGACGCCGACGCTCTCCCCCGGCGAACTGCAACGCCTGCGCCTGGCGACCCAGTTGCGCTCCGGCCTGTTCGGGGTCGTGTACGTACTGGACGAGCCGTCGGCCGGGCTGCACCCCGCGGACAGCGAGGCGCTGCTGACGGTCCTGGTGCGGCTGCGGGAGGCGGGGAACTCGGTGTTCGTCGTCGAGCACGACATGGACGTGGTGCGCCGCGCGGACTGGATCGTCGACGTCGGGCCGCTCGCGGGCGAGCGCGGCGGCCGGGTGCTCTACAGCGGCCCGGTGGACGGGCTGGAGGCGGTCGCCGAGTCCGCCACCCGCCGTTTCCTGTTCGCCTCCGGACCCGATCCGGCCGCCGGCCGCACCGCACGGCGGCCGTCGTCATGGCTGGGCCTGCGGGGCATCACCCGGCACAATCTGCGCGGCGTGGACGTCGAGCTGCCCCTCGGGGTGTTCACGGCGATCACGGGGGTGTCGGGTTCGGGCAAGTCCACGCTGGTGGGCGTGCTCGCGGCGGTGCTGACCGAACACCTGGGGCCGGCCGGCACGGCGGACGGGGCGGCGGATCCCGCGGACGCGGGCGAGGGCGACGACGCCGACGCGTGGGAAGGCACCGGCGCCAGGCCGGCGTCCGGGGTCCTGGCGGAGGGGCTGCAGGTGGTGGACCGCCTGGTGCGGGTGGACCAGAAGCCCATCGGCCGTACCCCGCGCTCCAACCTCGCCACCTACACCGGCCTGTTCGACGCGGTGCGCAAGCTCTTCGCGGCCACCGACGACGCCCGGCGGCACGGCCACAAGGCAGGGCGGTTCTCCTTCAACGTCGCGGGCGGCCGCTGCGAGACCTGCCAGGGCGAGGGGTTCGTCGCCGTCGAGCTGCTGTTCCTGCCCGGCACCTACGCGCCCTGCCCGACCTGCCACGGGGACCGCTACAACGAGGAGACCCTGGCCGTCCGTTACCGGGGACGGAACGTCGCGGAGGTGCTCGGCATGACCGTGGACGCGGCGGCCGGCTTCTTCACGGACGTCCCCCCGGTCGCCCGGAGCCTGCGCACCCTGCAGGAGGTGGGGCTGGGCTATCTGCGGCTGGGGCAGCCGGCGACCGAACTGTCGGGCGGCGAGGCGCAGCGCATCAAGCTCGCCTCCGAGCTGCAGCGCGGCCGCCGCGGGCACACCGTGTACCTGCTGGACGAGCCCACCACCGGGCTGCACCCCGCCGATGTGGAGCTGCTGATGCGGCAGTTGCACGGGCTGGTCGACGCGGGCCACTCGGTCTTCGTCGTCGAGCACGAGATGAGCGTCGTGGCGGGCGCCGACTGGGTGGTCGACCTGGGACCCGGCGGCGGGGACGCGGGCGGCCGCGTCGTCGCCACCGGGCGGCCCGCTCAGGTGGCCGAGTCGGACGGGAGCCGTACGGCGCCCTACCTGGCGCGCCGGCTGGCGGGCTGACGGCTCAGCGCCCGGCCCGCCCAGGGCTCACCCGGCCCGCCAGCCGCTCCAGCGCCGTACGGAGACCTCCACCACCGGCCCTTCCGGCGGACGGCCGGTGTACTGCCCGTACCTGGCGGTCAGCAGGGCGACGAGGCGGTCGGCCGCGGCGGATCCGCCGGCCGGGGGGAGGACACGGGCCGTGCCGTCGGCGCGGGCCCACCACAGCAGATCCCAGTCCTCGTCGTAGTGGTCGGCGAGCAGGCAGACCGCGGGGTTGGCCTCGATGTTGGCCAGGCGTTTGAGGCGCGTGGTCCGCTTGGGCTTGTGGTCGACGGCCAGCGCGACCGTGTCGCCGTCCACGGCGAAGACCACCGGCACCAGGTGCGGTGTCCCGGACGCGTCGGTGGTGGCCAGGCGGGCGACACGTGCCGCGGCGAAGCGCTCGCGCGCCTCGCCGCCCGTCAGGACCGGCATCGGGCCCTCCCCTCGTCGTGGCCCGCCGGTCAGCGGAACCGGTCGGCGAGCGCCGCCAGTCGGTCCAGGTGCTCCAGGGCCTGCGGTTCGGGCAGCGTCGGCAGGTAGAGCAGGACCCGTTCGACGCCGAGCCGCCGGTAGCCCTCGAGGTGCTCCTCGCCGCCGCGGACCCCGTACACCGTCACGGGCACGTCCCGTCCGGCGACCTCGCGCAGCCGCTCCATGCGCGGGCCGAGGTCGTCCGGCCCGTCGCTGTTGGCGATCCAGGCGTCACCGAATTCGGCGACCCGGCGGAACCCGCCCTCGCCGCCGCCGACGTAGATGGGCGGGTGCGGCCGCTGCACCGGCTTGGGCCAGGCGAAGACGGGGTCGAAATCGACGAACCGGCCGTGGAACTCGGCCTGGTCCGCGGTCCACAGCTCGCGCATCGCCCGCAGGCGTTCGTCGGTGAGCAGACCCCGCGTGGTGGGGTCGGCACCGTGGTTCCGCATCTCCTCGCGGTTCCAGCCGACGCCGACACCGAAGACGGCGCGGCCGTCGGAGACCAGGTCGAGGGAGGCCACCTCCTTGGCCGTTTGGATCGGGTCGCGCTGCGGGACCAGGGCGATCCCGGTGCCCAGCAGCAGGCGCCGGGTGACGGCGGCGATCACGGACAGGGCGACGAAGGGGTCGAGGGTGCGGTAGTACATCTCCGGCAGTTCGCCGCCCCCGGGATAGGGGCTCTCGCGGCGCACCGGGATGTGGCTGTGCTCCGCGATGAACAGCGAGTCGAACGCCCGTTCCTCCAGGGCGGTCCCGAGCGGGGCGGGGCGGATGCCCTGGTCGGTGATGAAGGTCGAGATCCCGATTTTCACGACGGCTCCGTGGGTTGCGGCGGCGAGGACTGGCCCCGCTGTGCTGCCTACCCCGCCCGGAGGGCCGTGCGCCCCCGACCACCCGGGCGGAGCATCGATACCGGACCCCGCCGGGCCGGGCGCCCGCTCAGCCGGCCGCCACGCGGCGCGCGGCCACCGGCGCCCGCTCGCGCAGGTGCAGCTCCACGGCGAGCGGCGCCGCGGTGAAGACGGAGGACCAGGTGCTGATCAGCAGCGCCAGTTCGCGGGCCTCGCCGTCGTCGAAGGTGCCCGTGATCCGCGTCGACCCGCCGGTGACGCCGGTCCCGCAGGCCACCGACGGGTCGACCTGCGGGGAGGAGATCACCTTGTCGTCCAGGACGATGGCGACGCGGCGGGCGGGGTCGCCCGCCGGGCGGCAGGCCGCCTCCCCGGTCAGACGCGCCCACTTGTCCCGGCCCTCCCCCTTGAAGTCGAGTTCGACGGTCCAGCCCGCGCCGGTGTCCTGGTCGAACCGGGCGTGCGCGCCCTCGACGTCCCCGCCGGTCAGCGAGGCGGCACCGAGCCGCAGCGGCTGGACTCGTCCGCGAGTACGCGTTCCGAGGGATCCCCGGACTGCGGGGCGGAGGCGTCGCCGGCCGTGCCGAGCACGGCGTGGAAGGTGAGCTGGGCGGTGCGGCCGAGGACGGCGGCGGCCTGCGCCGGGTCCTCGACGCCGGGCAGTTCCACGATGATCCGGTGATCACCGGACTGCGCGATGGCGGGTTCCGCGACGCCGAGGGCGTCGATGCGGCCCCGCAGCACCTCGACGGCGCGGGCGGTGGCCTCGGCGCCGGCGGGCGCCGAGGGTGTCGAGCGGGTCTCCAGGACGATCTGGGTGCCGCCGCGCAGGTCGAGCCCGAGGCGGACCGGCACGGCGTCGCGCCACGTCCGTGCGGGTGCGGCACAGTCGGTGCGCGGCCCGGCGGCATGCGGCGCGGGGGCCCGTCAGCGGCTCGAGCACGAGCGCGTCACCCGGCTGACCCAGCTCCGCGCCGTCGCCGAGGCCGGCTGGGCGGCGGACGACCACGTCATGGTCGTGCAGAAGGAGGCCGTCCAGCGGGTGCTGGCGGAAACCGAGGCCGCGTTCGCGCGCCTCCAGGACGGCAGTTACGGGGTCTGCCCCGACTGCGCCGGGCCCATACCTGCCGAGCGCCTGGAGATCCTCCCGTACGCGCGGCGCTGCGTGGCGTGCGGGCGCCGTGCCGCGTGATCCGAGGCAGCGGGAGAGAGGTGACGTGGTGAACCACCGGACCTCGGACGAGCGCGCCGCGCATCTGTCCGCCGAGGACCTCGCCGCCCTGCGCGCGAGCCTCCACGAGCAACGCCTCTTCCGCCGGGAGCAGTTGCGGCAGATCGGCGCGGCCGTACCGGCCCCCGCGCACCGGCCGCCGCACGGACGGGCGGCGGACGGACGGGCGGCGGACGGACGGGCGGCGGCCCGGGAGGAGGTCCGCGCCGCGCTCACCGCTTCCGCCCGGATGGTGCTGGCCGACGTCGAGGCGGCCCTGGAACACATGCGGCAGGGACGGTACGGGATCTGCCCGCTGTGCCGCGGGCCCATCCCGCTGACCCACCTGGTGGTCGTCCCCCAGGCCCGCTACTGCGGCCGCTGCCGGCAGGCGAGGGGGGCAGGGGAATGAGCGCGCCGTGGCCGCAGGAGGCCCGATGGACGGCTCTCGCCGTCGACCTCGGCAGCGCCCGCACACGGGTCTGGGCGCCCGGCGAGGGCATGGTGCTCGACGTCCCCACGGTGACGTTCCCCGACGCCGGCCGGGGCCGGGGTCAGGGCCGGGGCGCCCTCCACCCCGTCCGCCGGCGCGCCATCGACGTCGCCGGCACCGCCCGGACGCTCGACCGGATGCTCCGCCAGGGGCCGCCCCCTCTCGAACGTCCGCTGGTGGTGCTGACGGCGCCCGTCCTGGACGGCGTGGCCTACCGCGCCGCGGCACGGGCCGCCGTCGAGGTCCTGCGGCCGCGCGCCGTGCTGACCGTGCCGACGGCGCGGGCGGTGGCGGTGGCGGCCCGTGAGGACCTGTCCCGCCCGCTGCTCGTGGTGGACGCCGGCGCGCGGTTCACGGAGACGTGGTGGCGTCCGTGCCGGACGAGGACCGGACGGCGGCCGCGCCGTCCCTCCCGGCGCGGGGCGTCCTCCTGGCCGGCGGCGGCGCGCTGCGCCCCGAGTTCGTCCACCGTCTCGCGCGCCGGCTCGACGTGGCCGTCAAGGTCGCACCGGCACCGGACACCGCGGCGGTGCGGGGCGCCGCCGAACTCCTCGGATCCGCCCGCCGCCATCCGTCGTCCACGGGCGACGCCCGCCTGCCGGTTCCGGAGTAGCGTCCGTCGCCCTCCACCGGGTTGCGGGTCCGGATGCGGGGTGGTGGCCTGAAGGTGTGCCGCGCCGGGGAGGCAGGGATGGCGACAGCGTCGATGCGTACGGTCCGGCTCTCCTCGCGGGACATCCCCGCGCTCGGCCAGGGCACCTGGCGCCTCGGCGAGGACCCGGGTCGCCGCCGCGAGGAGATCGCCGCCCTGCGGCTCGGTCTGGACCTGGGCATGCCGATCGTCGACACCGCGGAGATGTACGGCGACGGCGCGTCGGAGGAACTGGTGGGGGAGGCCATCGCGGGACGCCGTACCGAGGTCTTCCTCGTCAGCAAGGTGCTCCCGGACCACGCCGACCGCCGTGGTGTCGTCGCCGCCTGCGAGGCGAGCCTGCGACGGCTCCGCACCGACATCCTCGACCTGTACGTGCTGCACCGGCGGGGACGGCATCCGCTGCAGGAGACCCTCGCCGGGTTCACCGAGCTGATGGCACGGGGCAGGATCCGCACCTGGGGGGTCTGCGACCTGGACGCCCGGGACATGGCCGAACTGGTCGCCGTCCCGGGCGGGTCGGCGGTGGCGGTGGACCAGGTGCCCTACAACCTCACCCGGCGCGGCATCGAGTGGGACCTGCTGCCCTGGTGCCGGCGCAACCGGGCCGGCGTGATGGCGTACTCCCCCGTCGAGCGGGGCCGGCTGCTGCGGTCCGCACCGCTGCGGGCCGTGGCGGACGGCCTCGGCGCCACGCCCGCCCAGGTCGCACTGGCGTGGGTGCTGGAGCAGGGCGTGGCGGCGATCCCCCGCTCGGGGCGGCCTGAACACGTACGGGAGAACCGCGCCGCGGCCGACCTCCGGCTTCCCCCGGACGCGCTGGCGGCGCTGGACGCGGCCTTCCCGCCGCCGCACGGGCCGGTGCCGCTGGAGGTCCTCTGAGCGGCGCCGTGCCGGGTCAGCGGGCCGGCGGTACGTGCGCCGGTGCGGGTGCGGGGACCGGTGCGGGTGCGACGAGGAGCCGTTCGATGCCCAGGTCGAGGGCGACCTCAAGGTGGGTGAGCGATCCCGTCGACATCAGGATCGAGACCCCGCCCTGGATGCCCGCGAGCAGAGCGGCCGCGGCACGGTCGGCGTCCAGTTCCGGTGAGATCTCCCGCTTCTCCTGCATGGCCCGGATGCCGCTGGTGATCTGGGCCTGCCAGGACGCGAGGAGTTCCCTGGTGACGGCCTGCGCCCCGGGCGTGGCGGGGCTCAGCTGCGAGACGAGCGTGCCGAGCGGGCACTGCTGCCCCTGCCGCCGGTAGCGGTCGACGACCGCGTCCCGCCAGTCGTACCAGGCCTGCCGCGAGGTGAGCGCGCCGAGGTGCGGCTGCTGGTCGGAGAGCACCCGGCCGGCCTCGTGCCGGGCGACGGCGAGCAGCAGTTCCTCCTTGCCGCCGGGGAAGTAGTGGAAGAGCTGGCTCTTGCTGGTGGCCGTACGGGCGCGGATGTCGTCCAGGGTGGTCTCGGTCGCGCCGCGCTCGCGGATCTGCTCCGCGGCCCCCTCGACGATGCGTTGCCAGGTGGCGGCGCCCTTGGCCGTGAGTCGTGGTGCCATGCCTCCATCGTGGCACTTTCTGGACTTGCAGGTCCATTTTTCGGGTGGCACCTTGGCCGTTCCCAGCCGGTTCACGGAGAAAGGCACGGCACATGACCCAGCGACTCACCGGGCGGACGGCCCTGGTCACCGGTTCCACCACAGGCCTCGGCGCCGCCATCGCGGCGGCCCTGGCCGCCGAGGGCGCGTTCGTCGTCGTCAGCGGACGCGACGAGGCCCGCGGCGCCGACGTGGTGGCACGCATCGAGAAGGACGGCGGCTCGGCCGCGTTCGTCGGCGCCGACCTGTCGGGTGGCGCCGACGCCGTCGGCCGCCTCGCCACCGGCGCGCTCACGGCGGCCGGCGGACGGATCGACGTCCTCGTCAACAACGCGGCGCTCCTGCTCACGCCGACGCCGACCGCCGAGGTCCCGCAGGAGACCGTCGACCAGGCGCTGGCGGTGAGCGTGCGGTCGGTGTTCCTGCTCACCGGCCTGCTGGCGCCGCCGATGGCCGAGCGCGGACACGGCGCCGTGGTCAACCTGGGGTCCATCAACGGCATGCGGGGCTCGGCGAACTCGGCGCTCTACAGCATGACCAAGGCGGCCGTGCACTCGCTGACGACGTCGTGGGCGGCGGAGTACGGCCCGCACGGGGTCAGGGTCAACACCGTGGCCCCCGGCCCCACCCTGACCGACAAGGTGGCGGCGATGGGCGAGCACCTGACCCCGATCGTCTCCCGCATGCCCGCGCGCCGCGCCGGCACCCCGGCGGAGGTGGCCTCGGCCGTCGTGTTCCTGGCGAGCGACGAGGCCTCGCAGATCCACGGCGCCACACTCACCGTCGACGGCGGGTACACCGCGGTGTAGCGTCCCGGCGCCAAGGTGTGGCCACGCCCGCCCGTTGCCACAATGAGGGCATGACGAGCGCCGGTCGCTACGGGGAGTGCTTCTTCCGCCCCGAGGACGCAGGTGAGGGCGGCCGAGTCGACCTCGCCGCCGCCACGTTCGACGACACGACACTCGCCCGCCTGCGGCAGCTCGGGGCGGGTCCGGGATGGCGCTGTCTGGACGTGGGCGCCGGCACGGGCACCGTGGCGCGCAGGCTGCTGCGCGAGGCCGGGGTCTCCGAGGTGCTCGCCGTCGACCGGGACGTGCGCTTCCTTGCGGCACGCCCCACGCCGGGCCTGACGGTGCGCCAGGCGGACGTCACCGCCGACGGCTTCCCACCGGGGCGCTTCGACCTCGTCCACGCGCGGTTCGTGCTGATGCACCTGCCGTCGCCGGAACGCGTGATCGCCACGCTCGGCCGCCTGCTCGCCCCCGGCGGCGTCCTGGTGGTCTGCGACGCCGTCGACCTCACCACCGCCGACGCCCCCGACACGCCGTTCACGCTGGCCGTGCGGGCGATGTGGCGGGGGCTGCGCGACTCGATCGGCACCGACGTCTCCTGGGTGCCCCGCTACCCCGGGATGCTCAGGGCGGCGGGGCTGCGATCGGTGGCGGCCGAGATTTACGTGCCGCCGCTCGTGCCGGGCAGCGCGATCAGCCGGTTCTGGGCACAGACGTTGGACCGGAGCCGATCGACCATGATCGCCACGGGCCTCGTCGACGACACCCTCGTCGACGAGGCGGTGCGTCACTTGGAGTCCCCGGAGTGCGCCGACCTGCCTCCCGGCATGCTCATGGCCTGGGGCCGGTCACCGCTCTAGGCCTGCCGGGACATCACCCGTCCGGCCCAGCGCGACATGCGCCTACGCGGTCCCGCGACCAGGCTGGACGGTGGTGCAGTCGGAGGGCTCCGCTTCTCCCTGCCGGAGTTCTCATCGCCATGAGTCGGGCCCCCACCGCAATGACGCGGCGGGGGCCTGAGGCGCCTTCAGGAGTTCTCCGCCGCAAGCGCGGCTCAGCCGGCGCACCTCGGCGACCAGCCGCGGCACGTCCCGGCGGGCGGCGGCCACGAAGTCGGGCTCGGCGTCGATCCGTTCGTCCGGGCCGGCGACCTCACGCCCGGCGGTGACCCCGGCGAGACGCCACTCGTCGCCGCCCTCACCACCGGCCGCCCCGCCTCGCAGGAAACCCGCCCCGTCGCTCCCCGCCCGGGTCTGCGGCAGCGGTCTCCAGGGGCCGGGCGACGCACTCGCGGCGCGCTCCGCCATCACATCCAGTTCCGCTTCCGTCGGCGACCCCGTCCACGGCCGCGCTCCGATCATCCGCCGGCGCGGCCGCCAGGTCGCCGCGCACCAGGGAGAACACGACGAGGTCGACGCGGCCGGTGTGCACGAAGCCCGCGTCGCGCAGGACGCCTTCACGGCGCAGGCCGGCCTTCGCGGCGACGCGCTGGGACGCGGTGTTGCCCGTCGCCGCGCGCAGTTCCAGGCGGTGGAAGCCCTGTTCGGTCAGCAGCCATGCCGCCAGCGCCCGGGTCGCCTCCGCGGCGGTTCCGCGTCCTCTCGCCCAGGGCGAGACCCAGTAGCCCACCTCGCTCGTCCGCACCCGCCAGTCGGTGCGCTTCAGACCGACGGTGCCCACCAGCCGTCCGCCGTCCCGCTCGGCGACGGCGAAGTGGATGCCGTCGCCCGACGCGCGCAGGGCGTGGGAGCCCGTCGTGCACCAGGCCATCGCCTCTTCGGGCGTGTAGGGCCGGGGCAGGGGCAGCCACCGCTGGGTGAGGGGGTCCACGCAGCTTGCCCATGTGTCGTGGGCGTCGTCCGGGGTGAAGGGGCGCAGGACGAATCGCTCGGTGTGCAGGACCGTGTCGGGGAACACATCCGTTGCCGTCGTTCTCTCCGTCCGCCGTGGGCCCGGGGTCGGCCAGACGGTAACAGCAGCCCGGCACGGCGCACCCGTGGCCTCACGGGCCGTGACGCTGCGTCGCCGCCCACTCGGTGCGCGGTGACGGCAGGGCATATCGGCATTTCAGACTTATCGGCACATTTGCCATATACAACTCCCCAACCGAAAGCAGCCCCTTGACACTCCGCCCTCTGGGGTTCATGGTTCCCCCATCGCTCGTTTAAACCGGTTCAAACGCGAGATGACATCATCCTTTCGCGTTGGTTGCCCCGGTATGCGAGTGCCAGAACGTGCTGCCTCCGGCGCCAAAGGTGCCGCCGGACGGCGTGCCCCCGCGGGGGCACGCCGGTCGACGGAACCTGCGGCTGCGGATGTGGCCTCCTTCCGCCGCCGTACACGGAGAGTCCGCATGGCCCGACGCCCCACGATCGCCGATGTCGCCCAACTGGCGGGTGTGTCCCGGGCGACGGTCTCCTTCGTTCTCAACGACCGCCCCGGCGTGGCCGCCGCGACCCAGGAACGGGTGCGCGCGGCGGCCGGGCAGCTGGGCTGGACGCCGAGCCGCAGCGCCCGCGCGCTGTCGACCGGGCGCGCCAGGGCCGTTGGCCTGGTCCTGACCCGCGAACCCGACCTGATCGGCACCGACCCCTTCTTCCCCGCCTTCATGGCGGGCATCGAGTCGGTCATATCCGAGTCGGGCGACGGCCTCATGCTGCACGTGACGAGCCCGCGCAACGAGATGGACACCTACCGCCGCCTGGTGGACGACCAGCGTGTGGACGGGGTCTTCCTCACCGACCTGCGGGTGGGCGACCCGCGCCCGGAGCTGCTGCGGGAACTCGGCCTGCCCGCGGTGGCCGTCGGCGCCGACGAGGGTGTCGAGGGGATCGCCACGGTCAACCTGGACGACCGTCCGGTGGTCGCGGGCGCCGTCCGCCACCTCGTCGGACTCGGCCACCGCCGCATCGCCTATGTCGCGGGCCCCGAGGAGTACCTGCACGCCCAGCGGCGGCTCGGCGCCTGGCGGGACGCGCTCGCGGAGGCGGGCCTGCCCCAGGGCCCGGTGCTGCCGGGCGGCTTCACCGCCGAGGGCGGCGCGCTCGCGACGCAGGCGCTGATCACGCGGGGCGACCGGCCCACCGCCATCGTGTACGCCAACGACCTCTCCGCGACCGCGGGCATGGCCGTGGCGCAGGAGGCCGGCCTGCGGATGCCCGACGACCTGTCGGTGGTCGGCTTCGACGACGTACCGCTGGCTTCCTGGACCCGGCCCTCGCTGACCACCTGCCGCGCCGACGCCGCCAACTGGGGCCGGGCCGCCACCCGTGCCCTCATCGAGACCATCGAGCACGGCACCACCCCGCACGTGGAACTGGACCCGGCCGCGCTCATGGTGCGCGACTCCACGGGCCCGGCCCCCGCCCGCCCCTGACCACCCCACCCCCCGACGCGCGCCCGTCGCGCCCACGACGTTCTCCGCTCCCCGGAGGGCCGTCACCGAGGCAGGACGACGCCCCGGAACGGCCGCTTCCCACCCCTTGAGAACACGGAGCCACCGCAATGAAGAAAACCGTCC
Organism: Streptomyces sp. PA03-3a; assembly: GCF_033792735.1. NCBI lineage: Bacteria > Bacillati > Actinomycetota > Actinomycetes > Kitasatosporales > Streptomycetaceae > Streptomyces > Streptomyces sp. PA03-3a. The sequence goes on along the minus strand of NZ_JARAVM010000001.1, from coordinate 229,343 downwards.
TGACCGTCCTCTCCGCCGTCGCCCTGACCGTGCCGCTCGCAGCGTGCGGCAGCGGCGGGTCGGACTCCGCCGCGGGCGGCGACGCCCACGGGCCGATCACGGTCTGGTACTCCAACAACGCCCAGGAGGTCGCCTGGGGCAAGAGCATGGTCGCGTCCTGGAACGCCGCCCACCCCGACGAGAAGGTGAAGGCGCAGGAGATACCCGCGGGCAAGAGCTCCGAGGAGGTCATCGGCGCGGCCATCACGGCGGGCAACGCCCCGTGCCTGATCCTCAACACCGCCCCCGCGGCCGTGCCCGGCTTCCAGAAGCAGGGCGGCCTGGTGGCCCTGGACGACTTCCCGGGTGGGAAGAAGTACCTCGAGGAGCGGACCGGCGAACGGCTCTCCCAGTACGCGTCGCCCGACGGCAAGCACTACCAGATGCCCTGGAAGAGCAACCCCGTCATGATCTTCTACAACAAGGACCTGTTCAAGAAGGCCGGGCTCGACGCCGAGCACCCCAAGCTCTCCACCTACCAGGACTTCCTCGCCACCTCGCGCGCCCTGGTGAAGGGCGGTGTGCACGCCGCCATCTGGCCGGCGCCCACCTCCGAGTTCTACCAGTCCTGGTTCGACTTCTACCCGCTCTTCGCGGCCCAGACCGGCAAGCAGCTCGTCGAGGACGGCAAGGCCCAGTTCGCCTCGCCCGACGGAGTGAAGGCCGCCGAGTTCTGGAAGACGATGTACGCGGACCGCCTGGCCCCCAACGAGCAGTACAACGGTGACGCCTTCGCCGACGGCAAGTCCGCCATGGCGATCGTCGGCCCGTGGGCCGTCTCGGTCTACGGCGACAAGGTCAAGTGGGGGGCCGTGCCGGTGCCGACCGCCACCGGCGCCGAGGCCAAGGGCACCTTCAGCGACGAGAAGTCGATCGGCATGTTCACCGCGTGCAAGAACAAGGGCACGGCCTGGGACGTGCTGAAGTTCGCCACCAGCAAGGAGCAGGACGGCAAGCTGCTGGAGGCCACCGGCCAGATGCCGATGCGGCAGGACCTCGCGGCCGCGTACCCCGACTACTTCGCCTCGCACCCGGACTACAAGACCTTCGCCGAGCAGGCCGACCGCACCGTCGAGGCCCCGAACGTGCCGAACTCCGTCGAGATCTGGCAGACGTTCCGCGACGCCTACACCAAGTCCGTGATCTTCGGGAAGGGCGACGTCGAGAGCGCCTTCCGTGAGGCCGCGGGCAAGGTCGACGGCCTGGCGAAGCAGTGAGTCACGGCCATGTCCTCCACGCACCATGACGTCCTCCGCCCCGGGTCCGCCCGGGGCGGGGCCCGCCCCCGGACCGACCGCGGGCCACGGCCGCGCAGGTCGCGGTTCGCGGGCCGGCAGCCCATCGGCCTGGCCTTCGTCTCCCCGTACATCCTGTACCTGGCCGCGATCTTCCTGTACCCGCTCGGCTTCGCGGTGTGGATCTCCTTCCACGACTACTTCTTCGCCGCGCCCGGCGCCCAGGTGGACCGCCCCTTCGTGGGGTTCGCCAACTACACCTCCGTGCTCACGGATCCGGACGTGTGGCGGTCGTTCCTCAACATCGCGGTCTTCCTGGTCATCAACGTTCCGCTGACGGTGGCGGCGTCCCTCGTGCTCGCCACCGCCCTCAACTCCAAGCTGCGGGCCCGCACGTTCTTCCGCACGGCCTACTACGTCCCGTACATCACCGCCAGCGTCGCGGTCGTCGGCGTGTGGCTGTTCCTGTTCAACTCCAACGGCCTGGTCAACAAGGCGCTCGGGCCGCTCGCACCGGACCCGTCGTGGCTGGTCAACTCGCATCTGGCGATGCCGACCATCGCGCTGTTCGTCGCCTGGAAGCAGCTCGGCTTCTTCATCGTGCTCTACCTGTCGGCGCTGCAGAACGTGCCCGGCGAACTGTACGAGTCCGCCGCGCTCGACGGCGCGGGCAAGGTGCGGATGTTCTGGTCGATCACCGTCCCGGCGGTGCGCACCGCCACCCTGCTCGTACTGGTCCTGGCGACGGTGACCGGGGCGAACCTCTTCACCGAGCCCTACCTGCTGACCAGCGGCGGCGGACCCGACGGGGCGACCACCTCACCGGTGCTGCTGATGTACCAGCGCGGTCTGCAGCAGGGCCACCCGGACGAGGCGGCGGCGATCGGCGTGATCCTCGTCGTGCTGATCACCGGCATCTCCCTCGTCTACCGCCGAGTGCTGGAGAGGGACTGACATGACCGACGTCCACGCTCCGGCGCACCGCCGCCGCCCGGCAGGGCACGGCCCGCACGCGCACTCCCGCGCGCGCCGGATCCTGTCGCGGCTGGCGCTGCTCGCCGGGGCCTTCGCCTTCCTCTTCCCCTTCTACTACATGCTCGTCGGCTCGCTGCAGCGCGAGCCCGACAGCAGTCCCGCCGGGGCCTTCCCGCGACCGGGCAACCTGTCCCTGCACAACTACGCGGAGATCAACTCGGCCATCTCGCTGGGCCGTTCCCTGATCAACTCCGGGATCTTCACCGGCGGCGTGATCGTCTGCACCACCGTCTTCGGTCTGCTGGCGGGATACGCCCTGGCCAGGCTCCACTTCCGGGGCAAGGGCTCGACCTTCGCGCTGGTGCTGCTGGTGCAGGTCATCCCGTTCCAGCTGCTGATGATCCCGCTGTACGTGCTGATCGTCCGCGACTACGGGCTGGCCGACTCCTACATCGGGATCATCCTGCCGTTCGCCATCAACACCAGTGCGGTCTTCATCTTCCGGCAGTTCTTCCTGCAGCTGCCGCAGGCGATGTTCGAGGCCGCGCGCATCGACGGTGCGGGCGAGCTGCAGATCCTGTTCCGGATCGCGATCCCGCTGTGCAAGCCGGCGCTGGCCTCCGTGGTGCTGCTGAGCTTCACCGGACCGTGGAACGAGTTCCTGTGGCCGTTCCTGGTCACCAAGGAGCAGGACATGCAGCCCCTGGCCGTCTCGCTGGCCAACTACATCAGCACCGTCTCCTCCTCCGCCGCCAACCCGTTCGGCGCCATCCTCGCCGGCGCCTGCGTGCTGGCCGCGCCCGCGGTGGCCCTGTACCTCGTCTTCCAGAGCCGCTTCAACTCCACCGACCTCGATTCCGCCACGAAGGGCTGAACTCGCTGTGAACGACCGCACCACCGGCTCCACCGGCTCCACCACCGTGCCCTACCGCCTGACCCGCGTCGGCGTCGTGATGTCCCCGCTGGCAGGCGAGGCCAACGAGGCCGAGGGCGTGCTCAACCCCGCGTCCGGCCGCACCCCGGACGGCACCCTGCACCTGCTGCCCCGCCTCGTCGCGGAGGGCAACGTCTCCCGCGTGGGCCTCGCCGAGGTCGTCATCGAGGACGGCGTGCCCACCGGCGTCGAGCGCCGCGGCGTCGTCCTCGCCCCCGACGCCGGCTGGGAGCGCGGCAAGAACAACGCCGGCGTGGAGGACCCGCGCACGACGTGGATCGAGGCGCTCGGGCTGCACGTCATGTCGTACGTCGCCTACGGCCCGCTCGGTCCCAAGCCGGCGCTGGCCGTCTCGAAGGACCTGGTGACCTGGGAGCGCCTGGGCCCGATCCAGTTCGCCTACCAGGCGGACCTCGACACCGACCTCAACCTCTTCCCGAACAAGGACGTGGTGCACTTCCCCGAGCCCGTCCCGGGCCCGGACGGCGAGCCCTGCTTCGCGATGCTGCACCGGCCGATGTGGGACCTGGGCTGGTTCCGCCCCGGTGAGGGCGTGCACCTGCCGGCCGGCGTGACCGACGAGCGCCCCGGCATCTGGATCTCCTACGTGCCCGTCGCCGAGGTCGAGAAGGACCTCGGCGCACTGGCCCGCCCCCGTGACCACCGCCTGGTCGCGCTGTCCGAGCACCCCTGGGAGGAGCTCAAGATCGGCGCGGGCCCGGCACCGATCCGTGTCGAGGAGGGATGGCTGCTCATCCACCACGGCGTGTCCGGCACGATCGACGACCCCTTCGCGCAGCAGCAGAAGGTCAGCTACGCGGCGGGCGCGATGATCCTCGACCCGCAGGACCCGGCCCGGATCCTGGCCCGCACCGACGAGCCGCTGATGGAGCCGGAGACGGAGGAGGAGCGCTCGGGCACGGTGCCCAACGTCATCTTCCCGACCGCGATCGAGGAGATCGACGGCGTCCGCTACGTGTTCTACGGCATGGCCGACGCGCACATCGGTGTCGCCCGCCTGGACCGTGCCGAGTGACTCCGCTCGGTCTGGGCCTGGCCGGCTGCGGTGCGTTCGGCGCCTACCTGCTGGACGCCGTGGCCGGCCTCCCCGGCGTACGCGTCGTCGCGTGCGCCGACCCCGACGGTGACCGTGCCGCCGCCCTCGCGCGGCGGCACGGCGCCGCCGTCGCCCCCGACGCCGCTTCGCTGGCCGGTTTCCCCGATGTGGACGTCGTGGCGATCGCCACTCCGCCGGCCACCCACGCGGAACTCGCCGTCGAGGCGCTGCGCGCGGGCCGGCACGTCTTCTGCGAGAAGCCGCTGGCCGTGACGCTGGAGGACGCCCTGCGGGTCGAGGCCGAGGCCGAGCGCTCCGCCGGGGTCCTCGTCGTCGACCACGTCCTGCGCTACAACCCCGTCCTGCGGATGCTGCAGGGGCTCCGCGCGGAAGGGCTGCTGGACCCGCTGGTGCGCTTCGCCTTCGAGAACGACGCCGCCGACGAGGACCTGGGCCCCGGCCACTGGTTCTGGGACCCCGCCCGCAGCGGCGGCATCCACGTCGAGCACGGTGTGCACTTCTTCGACGCCGCACGCGCCCTCATGGGCAGCGAGCCCGTCGAGGTGCACGGCACCGCCGTCCGCCGCGAGGGCGGCCCGGTCGACATCGTCGTGGCCACCGCCACCCACCCGGGCGGCGCCGTCGCGACCCACACCCACTCCTTCACCCACGCCCACCGCGCCGAACGGCAGTTGATGCGCCTGGACTACGGCTTCGCCGAGGCCCGGGTCACCGGCTGGATCCCGGCCCACGCGACGGTCACGGCCTGGACGGACGAGCAGGGCGCCCGCCGCTGGGAGGAACTGCCCGCGCGTGCGGCCGGTCTGCTGGCCGTGCCCGGGCTCCGGCCGCACGGCGAGGAGCGGATCACCGTCACCGTGGAACGCGACGCGGGACCGGCGGCGCCCGCCCGCGGCCGCGGTGTCGAGCGCAGCGTCCCGCACCGGGTGACCTGCGTGGTCGACCTGGGCGGCGAGGCGCGCAAGCAGCACGTGTACGCGGAGAGCGTGCGGGCGGCCTTCACCGACCTGCTGCGCTGCGCGACCAAGGGCGGCACCCCGGTTGCCGACGCGCGGTCCGGGCGGACCGCGGTCGCGGTGGCCGAGGCGGCCACCCGCTCCGCGCAGACCGGCCGCACCCTGCCAGTCCCCTCGGACCGAACAGGAGCATGAGGAGCATCGTGAGCAGCACCACCGGTCCCGAGCCGGCCGCGCCCTGGTGGCGGGACGCCGTCTGCTACGAGATCCATCCGCGCGCGTTCGCCGACGGCGACGGGGACGGCGTCGGCGACCTCGCCGGTGCCACCGCCCGCCTCGACCACGTGGCCCGACTCGGGGCCGACGCGGTGTGGATCACGCCGTTCTACCCGTCCCCGCTGGCCGACGGCGGCTACGACATCACCGACCACACCGCCGTAGCCCCCGACCTCGGCACCGAAGCGGACTTCGACGCCCTGGTCGCGCGCGCCCACGGTTTGGGGCTGAAGGTCCTGATCGACCTCGTCCCCAACCACACCTCCGACACGCACCCCTGGTTCCGGGAGGCCCTGACCGCCGGCCCCGGGAGCGCGGCCAGGGACCGCTACCTCTTCCGCCCCGGGCGCGGCGCGGACGGTGAACTCCCCCCGAACGACTGGCAGTCGGCCTTCGGGGGCCCGGCGTGGACCCGGGTCCCCGCGCCGGACGGCGGCCCGGGCGAGTGGTACCTGCACCTGCACGCGCCCGAGCAGCCGGACCTCGACTGGCGGCACCCGGAGGTCGTCGCGGACTTCGAGCGGATCCTGCGCCACTGGCTGGACCGCGGCGTCGACGGCTTCCGCATCGACGTGGCCCACACCCTGTTCAAGGCGCCGGGCCTCCCCGACGCCGGGCCCGGGCAGCACCAGGACATCCTGCGCAACCACCTGATGCCCTACCACGACCAGGAGGAACTGCACCCGCTGTTCCGTACCTGGCGCCGGCTCCTGGACACCCACCCGGCGCCGCCCGGGGCGGTCCCTCCGCGGCAACGGGTGATGGTGGCCGAGGCCGCCGTCTTCGAACCGGCCCGGCTGGCCCGGTACGTCAGTCCCGGCGAGATGCAGCAGGCCTTCAACTTCGCCTTCCTGGAGTCCTCCTGGGACGGGGCGGAGATGCGCGCGGTCATCGAGCGGTCCGTCGCGTCGATGCGCGCCGTCGGGGCGCCGGTCACCTGGGTCCTCTCCAGCCACGACGCGGTCCGCCCGGTCACCCGGTACGGCGGCGGGCCGCACGGGCGCCGCCGTGCCCGGGCCGCCGCGCTGCTCATGCTCGCGCTGCCCGGTGCCGCCTACGTATACCAGGGCGAGGAACTGGGTCTGCCGCAGGCCCCCGTGCCGGACGACCGGCTGCGCGATCCGCTCTGGGAGCGTTCCGGCCACCGCGAGCGCGGCCGCGACGGCTGCCGCGTGCCGCTGCCCTGGGAGGGCACGTCGGCACCGTACGGGTTCAGCACCGCCGCCCCGGACGCCTGCTGGTTCCCGCAGCCGGACGACTGGGGGGACCTCACGGTACGGGCCCAGGAGGACGACCCAGCCTCGATGCTCGCCCTGTACCGCGCCGCGCTGCGCCTGCGCCGCGCCGCGCCGGTCCCGGCCGACGCGATGGCGGCACCGGAGGGGCCGGCGGACGGTTCCTGGTTCGCCTTCGACCGCGCGCCGGGGCTGCGGTGCCTGGCCAACTTCGGCCCCGATCCGCTGCCCCTCGCGGACGGCGACGAGGTGCTGCTGGCCAGCGCCCCGCTCGACGGCCGCACGGTGCCCGCGGACACCACCGTCTGGATCCGCACCGCCGGAGGCACGACCGCGACCGCGTCCTGACAGCGTCCTGACCGGCGGCACCAGGGCGGTCCGGGACTCGCGGGGGCACGGGCGACGTGCGTCCGCGGGCCTGCCGCCGTCCGGCACCCCCGGCCGCGGGCACCGGTCTCACTGCGTCCGGGGAAGCGACTCCAGCGGCTTGAAGTCGGCGTGCTGCGCGGTGGCGACCAGCGCCTGCACCATCACGGACTCGGGATCCCGGCGGAAGGCGACCAGCCCGATCTCGGCGGCCCGGGCGGACGCCACCATCGGGACGGCCCGGACCCCGGGCGGCACTCCGAGGGCGTGGATCCACGCCAGAGGGGCGATCGCGGCCCACCGCCCGGGCACGACGTGCGCGATCAGCGAGGCGAAAGAGTCGGTCTCCACCCTCGCCACCGGTTCGGCCCCGGCCGCGGCGAAGAGGGCGTCCATGGTGCGCCGTCCCCGCATGGTCGGTGTGAGCAGGCACAGCGGCAGGGCCGCCGCCTCCGCCCAGGACACCGTGGCGCCGCCGACCGGGGCCCACGAGGCGTCGGTGAGCAGCGCGTACTTCTCCCGGTACAGCGGCACGGTACGGAAGGCGGCGCGCACCTCGTCGTCCAGGTAGGTGACGGCGGCGTCGAGGGTGAAGTCCCTGAGCATCGTGAGGATGTCGCTCGACGTCAGGTCGTTGACGATGTGTGCGGTGAGCAGCGGGTGCCGCGTGCACAGCGGGTCGACCAGGCGCGGCACGGCGGTGGCGGCGCTGGGCACGACCCCGATGCGGATACGGCCGCTCAGCCCGGTGCGCATGGCGGCGACCTCGCCCTCCATGGCGTCCCGGTCGGCCAGGATCTGCCGCGCCCACACCACGACGCGCTCGCCCTCGGCGGTGAGGCCGTCGAACCGCCGGCCCCGCTGGATCAGCGGGACCCGCATCTCCTCCTCCAGCTTGCGGATGCCCTCGGACAACGAGGGCTGGGAGACCCCGCAGCTCTGCGCGGCACGGGCGAAGTGCCCCTCCTGCGCCAGGGCCACCAGGTATTCGAGCTGCCGGAAGAGCACGGCTGAGCACCTCTCACGATTCCGCCGGCCGGGATACGCGTCGGAGTTGTTGCCGGTTCCGAGCTGTATACCAAGTCGCTCCCGAAGGGCCGACGGCGCCCACCTGCGTGAAGTACCCGGCGCGCTCCTCCTCCCAGTGAACCGGTGGGTGCCGTGCGGGGCGAGTCGTGGATGCGGTCCGCGCGCGGAACGGCGGCGCGCCCGTGCGGAGCACGCCCACCGCCCCGCGTCAGGCGACGGGCTCGCCCGCGCGCAACCGCTCGGCGCCTGTGTACACGTTGGCCGAGCGGCCGCGCAGGAAGCCCACCAGGGTCATCCCCGTCTCGGCCGCCAGGTCCACGGCGAGGGAGGACGGCGCGGACACCGCGGCCAGCACCGGGATGCCCGCCATGGCCGCCTTCTGTACGAGTTCGAAGGACGCCCGCCCGCTGACCATGAGCACGGTGCCCCGCAGCGGCAGCAGCCCCTCCTGCAGGGCGTGGCCGACCACCTTGTCGACGGCGTTGTGGCGGCCCACGTCCTCACGCAGGCACAGCATCTCGCCGTCCGTCGTGAACAGCCCGGCCGCGTGCAGCCCGCCCGTGCTGTCGAAGACCCGCTGCGCCGCCCGCAGCCGGTCGGGGAGGGTGAAGAGCACCTCGGAGTCGATCTCCGTGTCGTCGCCCGCCACGCTCCAGTGCTGAGTGGTCCGCACCGCGTCCAGACTCGCCTTGCCGCACAGACCGCAGGAGGAGGTGGTGTAGAAGTTACGCTCAAGGGAGACGTCCGGGAGCCGCACACCAGGCGCGAGGACGACGTCGACGATGTTGTAGGTGTTGCCGTCGTCGGCCGTGGCGCCGGCGCAGTAGCGGATGCCCAGCACCTCGTCCGGTCCGTGGACGACGCCCTCGCTGACGAGGAAGCCCACCGCGAGGTCGAAGTCGCTGCCCGGGGTGCGCATGGTGATCGTCAGCGCGCGGCCGCCGACGCGGATCTCCATCGGTTCCTCGGCGGCCAGCGTGTCCGAGCGGTGCCCGGGCACCCCGTCCCGGATCCGCAGCACCCGCCGCCGCGTGGTCACCCGGCCCATGCCGCCGCCTCCAGTCGTACGACGACGGCCTTGGAGGTGGGGCAGTTGCTGACGTCCGCGACGCTGTCGAGCGGGACCAGGACGTTGGTCTCCGGGTAGTACGCGGCGGCCGACCCGCGGGAGGTGGGGTAGGGCACCAGGCGGAAGGACTCGGCCCGGCGCTCGCTGCCGTCGGTCCAGACGCTCACCAGGTCCACCATCCGCGTCTCGGTGAGGCCCAGGGCCTCGATGTCCTCGGGGTTGACCATGACGACCCGGCGGCCGCCCCGGATGCCGCGGTAGCGGTCGTCCATGGCGTACGGGATGGTGTTCCACTGGTCGTGCGACCGCAGGGACTGCAGGATGAGGTGGCCCTTGGGAGCGAGCGGCATCTCGAAGTCGTTGCGGGTGAAGACGGCCTTGCCGCTCGGCGTCCGGAAGGTCATCGCGTTCACCGGGTTGGGCAGTTGGAATCCGCCCGGTTCGGCGACGCGCCGGTTGAAGTCCTCGAACCCCGGCACGACCCGGGAGATCCGGTCCCGGACGGTGCCGTAGTCGGCCTCGAACTCCTCCCAGCCGATCTCCGGGGTCCCGCCGAGGGTGGCCCGGGCCAGCCGGCTGATGATCGCCACCTCGCTCAGCAGGTCGGGAGAGGCGGGTGCCAGCTTGCCACGGGAGGCGTGCACCATGCTCATGGAGTCCTCGACGGTGACGAACTGCTCGCCGCCCGCCTGCATGTCCCGGTCGCTGCGGCCCAGGGTGGGCAGGATCAGAGCGGTGTCACCGCACACGGTGTGCGACCGGTTGAGCTTGGTGGAGATGTGCGCCGTCAGGCGGCAGCGGCGCATCGCCTGCTCGGTGACATCGCTGTCGGGCGTGGCCCGGATGAAGTTGCCCGCCACCCCGAGGAAGAACTTCGCCTCGCCGTCGCGCATGGCACGGATGGCGTTGACGGAGTCGTGGCCGTGCCTGGCGGGGGGCGTGAAGCCGAACTCCCGTCCCAGGGCGTCGAGGAAACTCTGCGGCATCTTCTCCCAGATGCCCATGGTGCGGTCGCCCTGGACGTTGCTGTGGCCGCGCACCGGGCACGCCCCGGCGCCGGGCCTGCCCAGGTTGCCGCGCAGCATCAGGAAGTTGACGATCTCGCGGATGGTCGGCACACCGTGCTTCTGCTGCGTGACGCCCATGGCCCAGCAGACGATGACGCTCTTGGCGGCCAGGACGCGCTCGTGGACCTGCTCTATCTCCTCGCGCGTCAGGCCGGTGGCCGTCAGCACGTCGTCCCACGACGTCTTGCGCGCCTGCTCGGCGAACTCCTGGAAGCCCGTGCTGTGCTCGCGGATGAAGTCGTGGTCCAGGACCGTGCCGGGAGCGGCGTCCTCGGCCTCCAGGAGCAGCAGGTTCAGGGCCTGGAAGAGGGCGAGGTCGCCGCCCGCGCGGATGTGGAGGAACTGGTCGGCGATGACCGTGCCGCGCCCGACGACGCCGCGTGCCTTCTGCGGGTGCTTGAAGCGCATCAGCCCGGCCTCGGGGAGGGTGTTGACGGCGACGACGCTTCCGCCGTTCCGCTTGGTCTCCTCCAGTGCGGACAGCATGCGCGGGTGGTTGGTGCCGGGGTTCTGGCCGACGACGAAGATCAGGTCGGCCTCGTGGATGTCGTCCAGGCTGACGGTGCCCTTGCCGACGCCGAGCGTCTCCGTCATCGCGGCGCCGCTGGACTCGTGGCACATGTTGCTGCAGTCCGGCAGGTTGTTGGTGCCGTAGGCGCGGGCGAAGAGCTGGAGGAGGAAGGCGGCCTCGTTCCCCACCCGGCCGGAGGTGTAGAACAGGGCCTCGTCCGGGGAGTCCAGGGCCTGGAGTTCCCCGGCCATCAGCGCGATGGCGTCGTCCCAGGAGATGGGCTCGTAGTGCTCCGCGCCCGGCCGCTTGACCATCGGTTCGGTCAGCCTGCCCTGCTGGTTGAGCCAGTAGTCGGACTTGCGGCCCAGTTCGTCGACGGTGTACTGCTCGAAGAACTCGCGCCGTACGCGGTGCGACGTCGCCTCGTCGTTGATGTGCTTGGCGCCGTTCTCGCAGTACTCGTTCATGTGCCGCTTGCCCGGCGCCGCCTCGGGCCAGGCGCAGCCGGGGCAGTCGATGCCCTTGGGCTGGTTGATGTTCAGCAGGGTCAGCATGGTCCGGCGGGGCGAGGTCTGGCCCAGCGAGTACTGCAGTGCGTGCGCGACCGCGGGGAGACCGGTCGCCCAGGTCTTGGGCGGGGTGATCTCCAGGTGCTCGTCCGTTGGGTCCTCCAGAGCGCTCATGCCTGCCCTGCCTTCCCGGTCTCCGACTCCGCGGAAACCGCCGCGAATACCGATTCGCAGAAAAGCTAAACCCGCTTCACCGGCCCGTCAAAGAGGCCGTTCCTTGTGCTTGATAGGCGGCGCCGATGAAGGAATCCATGGACGAACTCCCTGTTCGGCACAGCACTGTTCAGATCCGGGGAAACACGGCTGAAGGCGCGTGCAAAAAAGCATGGCCGCAATATCCGGAGATTTTCCCGGTTCCCGGTGCCGTCTGTTCCACCGGTCACGAGAATTCAGCACCGGCGCGGCACCATGGAGTCCGCGCGTCCACGACCCCTGGATGCCTAGACGGTGATCGTCTGCTCGGTCCAGATGGTCTTGCCCCGCTCCCGGTAGCGGGTGCCCCAGCGCTCCGCGAACTGGGAGACCAGCAGCAGGCCGCGGCCGCCCTCGTCGGTGGTGCGGGCGTGCCGCAGGAAGGGGGCGGCGCTGCTGGTGTCGGAGACCTCGCAGGTCAGCGCCCGGTCGCGGATGAGCCGCAGCTGGATGGGAGGTGCCGCGTACCGGATGGCGTTGGTGACCAGCTCGCTGACGATCAGTTCGGTGGCGAAGCACTCCTCCTGCAGGGCCCACGCGCAGAGCTGACGCGTCGCCAGCGTACGGGCGGTGGCCACCGCGGCGGGGTCGCAGGGCAGGTCCCACGTCACGACGTGGTCGGAGCCGAGGGGACGGGGGCGGGCCACCAGCACGGAGGCGTCGCGGTCCGGGTCCGCGGGGACCAGGGCCTCGGTGAGCAGCAGGCTCATGTCCTGCAGGGACTCGCAGGGCGTGGCCAGCAGCCGTTCGAACTCCGCCTGCCCGGTCCCCTCCGGCCGGCTCTGCAGGAGCCCGGGGGTGCGGAGCACCAGCATGGACCCCTCGGGCAGTTCGAGGGTCGCCATCCCGAACGGCGGCCCGGGGCGGCCGAGGGGCTCGCCCTGGGGGGCCTGCGGGGTCAGCACGGTGTGGTCGGGGTGGACGACGCTCGGCGGCGGATGTCCGGCCGAGGCCATGGTGCTCAGCCGGGTCACGGGGTCGTAGACGAGGTAGAGGCAGGTGGCGCCCACCGGGGAACCGGAGCCCTCTCCCGCGTGCTCGTCGGCGAGGTTGCGCACCAGGTCGTCCAGGCGGGCGAGGACCTCGTCCGGCGCCTGGTCCAGGTTGGCCAGGGTGTGCACGGCCGCCCGCAGCCGGCCCATGGTGGCCGCGGTACGCATGCCGCGGCCGGGGGTGCTGCCGCTGACGAGGGCGACCCGCGCACCGGGCAGCGGGATGGCCTCCGTCCAGTCGCCGCCGGCACCGGAACGCACCAGGTGGTGGGCCCACTCCACGGCGCTGGGCGCGGGCAGCCGCTGGGGCAGCATGCCGCGCTGCAGGGTGAGGACCGCGTTGCGCTCGCGCACGTAGCGGTGGGCGTTGTCCAGCGCCATGGCGCCTCGACCGGCGAGGTCGACGGCGAGCGAGAGGTCGTCGTCGCCGAAGGGCCCGAGGCCCGGGTCCCACCGGTGGAAGGTGACCAGGCCCAGCACGCAGTCGCGGACCAGCAGCGGCACCACCATCAGGGAGTGCACCCGCTCCTCCAGCATCCTGCCGCCCCGCACGGGGTCGTCCCGGATCCAGGCGCCGTCCTCGGCGAGCCGCGGAACCAGGCGCGGCTCGTGGTCGGCCAGCACCTGCAGGGCGGGCGTTCGCGCCAGGTGGGTGCCCACGGCACCCGTGGTGTACGGGCCGGTCTGGCCGCAACGGGCGGAGGTCGCGACGCGCCGCAGCCCGGTGTCGTCCTCCACGGGGCCCGCCGCCATGTCCTCGCCGCCGAGGAGGGGGGCCAGCAGATCCACGTTCACGCAGTCGGCGAGCCCGGGTACGGCCACCTCGGCCAGCTCCTGCGCCGTGCGGATCGGGTCCAGTGTGGTACCGATCGTCCGGCCGGCCTCGGCCATCAGGGCCAGGCGCTTTTGGGCGAGGTGGCGCTCGGTGACGTCGACCACGGCGTCGGCCACGCCGAGGATGCGGCCGTCCTCCGCCTCGAGCCGGAAGGCGGACGCCGAGTAGACGTGTTCTCGGCCGGGGTCGCCGGGCGGACGGCCGTGCTTCTCGAACGAGATCGCGGCCTCGCCCGTCCTGAGCACCCGGCCCATCACCCGCTCGGCGAGCTCCGCGCTGAAGTCGGGCCAGGCCTCGGTGGGCCGCCGCCCCAGGGCGAGCTGCGACCGGTGGTCCTGCATGCCCTCCGCCGCCGGGTTGAAGCGCATCAGCCTGAGCTGCGGGTCCAGCACGAACAGGCCGATGGGTGAGCGCGTGAACAGGGCCTCCAGGAGGGCGCGGTCGATGTCCGGGGTGAGCCCCACCGCCCCGGTGAGCAGGTCGACGGTCAGGCGCGGGCCCGTCCGGTCGTCGCATACGGTCCGCAGGGCCGGCCGGCAGGCCACCGCGCTGCCGTCGCGGTGCCTCAGGAGGACGCATCCGTACCCGGTGCCGGTGCCGTCGCCGCCGGGACCGGTGCCGGGATCCGGGGCGAGCAGGTCCAACACCGGCCGGCCGAGCACGTCGCCCGCGAGGTGGCCGAGGAGCCGCTCCGCCCCCGGGCTCCACGCGACGACGGTGCCGTGGGCGTCGATCACCAACCGCGCCGCGCTGCGTCCGGCCGGCTCCTCGCCCTCTTCGCCGTGTCCTCGCGATGCCCCAGTGTCCATGACCGTCCCATCACGTTCCGGTCCTCCGGTTCCCAGTGTTGCGCAGGGGGGCGAGGTCACCACTCGAAGCCGCCTCAGCCCTGCAGGAAGGACCTCATCTCGGCGAGGGACGGGACCTCGGCGGGTGTGAGGCTGCGGATCTCTCCCCGGAACGAGCGCACGTCCAGCCAGCTCGCGGGGTCCGCACCCGGCAGGGCCGCCATGAGGGCCTCGAGATCGGCCGTGCCGAAGACCTTGAACGTCCGCGTCCCCCGGTAAGGGGAGGGCCGGACGTCGAAACGGAGATCGACGACCGGCTGCGGCGCCCGGGCCCAGTCGGCGTGGGGCAGCGAGCCGTGCCCGTGGATCCGCGCGTCGACCAGGACCTCGGGATCCGCGTCGCCGATCTCGCAGTCGAAGACCGGGAAGGCCGCGGCGACGCGGTCGGCGATGGCGGGGTACGCGACGCAGCCCTGTCCGAGCGCCGGCGCGCACAGCAGTGCGTGGGTGAACGCCCCGACCGGCTCCGGCAGGGGCACCTTGTGGTGCGAGCTCCCGTCGAAGGCCAGGTCACGACGGGTGGACACGAAGCCCAGGAAGGCGGACACCGCCGCCGCGTCGCTCCGGTCGGCCCGTACCGTGAAGCGGACGGCGCTGCGCCCGTCGTCGCGCAGGACCACGTACTCGTGGAATCCCCCCGGCCGGCCGGGCGCGATCACGTGGCGGTACACCTCCTCGAAGCCCTCGACCGGCAGGTACTCCGAGGCCGGGGCGTGCGGCCGGGCGCCCGCCCGGAGCACGTCGAGGACCTTCGCCTCCGGGTCGGGTCCGGCCTCGTCGTGCGGCGGGTCGACCTCCGTGAAGCCCTTGCGCAGCCACTCGCCGATTTTGCGCGCGGCATGGCGCCGGGCGTGCTCCTCGTCGTTCAGCGTCGAGGTGCTCCCCTTGCCCCTCCCGCCGACCTGGCCCCAGCGCAGGAAGCAGCGGATCCCCTCCTGGCGGATCTCCCGGTACTCGGGCTTTCCCGTTCCCGGGGACTCGAACCGTCGCCACCTCGTCATCGGTCCTCCAGCGTCCGCGGCGGGCCTTGGGCTCCGCGCCGCCTCACGGCGGCCATGCTAGGGCGCCGCGCCGGGCGCGCCGGCGGCGATCCGGTACAGCACGTTGGGGCGCAGCGGCCCCGCGGGGGCGGTGGGGTCGTCGAAGTCGCCCGCGAGGTCGCGGGTCATGCCGATACGGTCCATGACGGCCTGGGAACGGAGGTTCCCGGCGGTGGTCACCGCGAGGATCTCGGAAAGCCCGAGGGTGCCGAAGCCGAAGGCCAGGACGGCCCGGGCGGCCTCGGTGGCGTAGCCCTTGCCCCACGCCCCACGGGCCAGGCGCCAGCCGATCTCCACTCCGGTGAAGGGCAGGCCGTCGTCCACCCGGTCCAGGCCCGCGAAGCCGGCGAACTCCCCGCTCGCCAGGACCTCGACGGCCCACCAGCCGTAGCCGCGCTCGTCGAACTCGGCCAGGAACCGGGCCACGGAGGCGTCGCTCTGCTCCCGGGTCAGCGGCTCCCCCAGGTGCTCGCGCACCTCGGGGTCGGCGTTCATCGCCGCCCAGGGCGCGAGGTCGCGGTCGTGCCAGCGGCGGAGGAGCAGGCGTTCAGTGCGCAGTTCGATCACGCCGCCCAGCCAACGGGAGCCACGGCCCGCGTGCAAGGGATTTTCCAGCTGAGTTGCTTTTCTAAATTCAGCTGACCTAGATTGGAGATACCTACCCAGCACAACGGAACGAGCGCCCCCATGGACATCAAGAACTCCGTCGCCGTCGTGACCGGAGCCGGCCGCGGCCTCGGCCGCCACCTGGCCGCCCAGCTGCTGGACCGGGGCGCCGCCAAGGTCTACGCGGGTGTCCGCAACCCCGACGCCCTCGACCTGCCGGGCGTCGAACCGCTCCGGCTGGACATCACCGACCCCGAATCGGTCGTCAGGGCGGCCCGGGCCGCCGCCGACGCCACCCTCCTGATCAACAACGCGGGGATCAGCACCCACGTGGGACTGGCCGACGGGGACATGGCGGACATCCGCCTGGAGATGGAGACCCACTTCTTCGGCTCCCTGGGCGTCACCCGGGCCTTCGCACCCGTGATCGCCGCCAACGGCGGCGGGGCCCTCCTCAACGTCCTGTCCATCCTGTCCTGGATCCACCTGCCGGGATACGGCGGCTACAGTGCGGCCAAGGCCGCCGAGCTGGCCATGACCAACGTCGTACGGCGGGAGCTCGCGCCCTCCGGGATCGACGTCACCGCGCTCCACGTCGGCTACATGGACACGGAGATGGCCGACTACGTCGCCCCCGAAGACAAGGTGGACCCCGCATGGGTGGCGGGCCTGGCCCTGGACGGCATCGAGCAGCGGGCGCTGGAAGTCGTCGTCGGCGACCGGAGCCGCGCCGTCAGGGCGGCGCTGTCGGGCGGTCTCGAACTGCTCTACCCCGATCTGCCCGCACCGAAGGCCCTCTGATCCGGGACGGGAGCCGGTCACCCGCCGGCCACCGCCGCGACGACGGCTGAATGGGAAATGTCAAGCCAGAGGTAGCATCGGGACATGTCCAGCGCCCACACCACCGGCGGCGAAGAGACCGTCTGCTCGATCGCCCGGACCCTGGAGGTCGTCGGGGACAAGTGGACGCTGCTCGTCCTGCGCGAGGCGGCACTGCGCGGAGTGACGCGCTTCGCGGACTTCCGCCGGGAGCTCGGCATCGCCCCGGATCTGCTCACCGGCCGCCTGGGCTCGCTCGTGACCGAGGGGATCATGGAGAAGCGGCCGTACCGGGAGCCGGGCAGCCGCACCCGGTACAGCTACCACCTGACACCGGCGGGCGAGGAGCTGCGACTGATCCTCGCGGCGCTCCAGCAGTGGGGCGACGTACACCGGACCCCCGCGCGAGGCCCGGGCCACCTGCGCCGCTCGGGGACGGGGGGCCGCCCGGTCAGCGTCGCCTTCGTCGACGACGCGGGCACCGTACTCCCGCTGACGGAAGTGGAGTTCACCCCTTCACAGGGCGGCACGCGCTGACCGCGGCCCACCGCACACGGCAGGTCGTTCACGGCAGCCCGGGCGCGATCCGGGCGAGCGCGTCCGCACGGATCCGGCTCATGGGGTTGCTGCTCACCCGGTAGCGCCCGTTGGGCACGTGGGCGGACCGCACGATGCGCACGGTGACCGGGCCCGCCCACTCGTAGCCGCGCCGGTCCGCGTGCCGCAGCAGGGAATCCGTCAGCGCCTCCCCCACCCGGGCCCGGTGCGGAACCAGTTCCCGGTGCGGGGTGTCGGCGAGTTCGACCGTGTACACGTTCGGCACCACCACACGGGTCGGACCGCACACCACCGCCCGTCCGTCACACTCGCGGCGCAGGGCGTCGAGCAGTTCCACCGGCTCCCGCCGGCGCACCCTCGCCACCAGCGCCCGCTCCCAGTGCTCGATCACCCGTTCCCATCGCGTCAGAGTTCCCATGACGATGCGCCTGCCCGGGGCGCGGGCCCTGATGCCGGTGCGGCCACCCCATCAGCCGTACGGGGTCGATTCCCGGCCACCGGACCCGGCGCCCCCATGGCTCCCGGGCCCATCGGCCGATCAGGGCATCGTCACCCGCGTGCCGTGCGCTCTGGAGTGGCGAGGTGTCACATCCGTCCATAGCGTCTGTTTCCGGCTGATGCTGATCACATATCACGGGAAGCAGGTGCACACACATGAAGCTCTGTCGGTCCCGCAGGGCCGTCGTCGCGGCGGCCGCCACGGCGACCATCGTGGGGGGCGCGGTCGCGTGCGGCGGCGAGTCGCAGCCCACGGCCTCGCAGTCCGCGGCCTCGCAGAAGAAGATCTCCGTCCGCGCGGGGGAATCCATCCAGTCGGCGGTGGACCGTGCCGAGCCCGGCCAGGTCATCGACATCGCGGCCGGCACGTACCGCGAGAGCGTCCAGATCAGCACGCCGCGGCTGACGCTGCGCGGGGCGGGCGCCGGCACCGTCATCTCCCCGAGCGCGAAGGGCGACGAGAACGCCTGCGCCAAGGCGGGCAAGGGGATCTGCGTCAGCGGTACGGCGCAGAAGAAGCCCTCCGACGTGACGCTGGAGTCGCTGACCGTCGCCGGGTTCAAGAAGGCCGGCATCCACGCGACGGGGGCCGACGGACTGCAGGTCCTCCGCGTCACGGCGCGGGACAACAAGGTGCAGGGCATCCTCGTGGAGAAGTCGGTCCGCACCGTCTTCCGTGACAACACCGCCCGCAACAACGCCGATTCCGGCATCTTCCTCGCCAACTCCATGGACACCGAGGGCGGTGCCCTCGACACCAAGGGCGCCGTCATCGAGGGCAACAAGCTGTCGGAGAACCGGATCGGCGTCGGTCTGCGCCGCGTCCGGGGCGTCAAGGTCGAGAACAACCAGATCACCGGCAACTGCGGCGGCGTCTTCGTCGTGGGCGACGAGGGCGTCCCGCGCGGCGGTGCGCTGACCGTCACCCACAACACGGTGACCGGCAACAACAAGTACTGCGCGGCCAGCGCCCGCCTGCCGTTCATTCAGGGCACGGGCATCCTGCTCACGGGCGTCGAGAAGACCGTCGTCACCAACAACGACGTACGCGACAACAGCGGGAAGTCCCCCATGTCCGGGGGCATCGTGCTCTTCGGCAGCGTCGTGGGGACGTCCAACTCCGACAACTCCATCCGCGACAACGTCGCCCGCGGCAACAAGCCGGCCGACCTCGCCAACCGCGATCTCAAGGGCAAGGGCAACACGTTCGTCAACAACACGATGGAGACCACCGAGCCCAAGCAACTGCCCAACAGCTCGCCCAGCGTCGCGCCGAGCACCGCACCCAGCGTCGCCCCCAGCAGCTGACGTCCTAGAGACCCGACAGACGACGGAAGACCGCCCGGGCCCACATCGGCGGGTCCGGCGGCGGTCCCGGCGGCGCGGGGACCGCCGCCGCCCGGGGCGTCACCCGGGTGACCTGGTCGTCGGGAGAACCGCTCCGCCGGGCCGCCACGTCCGGCCCGGCCACGGCCGCGGCCGCCCGCAGGGCGCCCACGAACTCCAGGCAGGATTCGAAACGGTCCTCGGGCACCTTCGCGAGCGCCTTGGCCATCGCGTCGTCCATGCCCGGCGGGATGTCCGGCCGCCGCTCGGTCAGAGGTGGCGGCTGGTCGTACTGGTGCGCCCACAGCAGGGCCATGTCCTCCTCGCGCTCGAAGGGCAGGCCCCCGGTCAGGCTCTCGTAGACGACGCAGGCCAGGCTGTACTGATCGCAGCGGCCGTCCACCGGGCGCCCCGATATCTGCTCCGGTGCCACGTAGTCCAGCGTGCCGACGAACTCGCCGACGGTGGTGAATCCGGTCAGCGACAGCGACTTCTTCGTCAGCCCGAAATCCGTGAGATAGACGTGCTCGGGGTGGTCGCTGTCGGTGCCCTTGGCGACGAGCACGTTCCCCGGTTTCACGTCCCGGTGCACCAGGTCGTGCTCGTGCGCCGCGTCCAGCGCGGAGGCCACCTGCGCTGCGATGCGCAGGGCGGTGGGGACGGGGAGCGGACCGTCGCGGTCGAACAGCGCCCGCAGATCGAGACCCGACACGTAACGCATCGCGATGTAGAGGACACCGTCGGTCTCCCCCGCCTCGAAGATCGGCACGATGTGGGGATGGTCGATGGCGGCTGCCACCCGCGACTCGTGCGTGAAACGGCGGCGGAAGGTGTCGTTGCGGGCCAGCTCGGGGGCGAGCAGCTTCAGCGCCACCATGCGGTCGAGCCGCAGGTCCCGGGCGCAGTACACCACGGCCATTCCGCCGCGGCCGATCTCCCGCTCCACGCGGTACCCGGCGATCTGGGCCCCGATGAGCCCGGAGGACCGCCCGGCGTACACGCTCACGTCATGCGGAATCGAGTTCATCGCGTACCACCGCCACGCGGCCGGACACCGGAGAGACTTCCCCGCCCCTCTCCTGAAGTGTATCGAGCGGGCCCGGGCACTTCGCGTCCACGCGTTTCCCCGGCAGGCCGAGGAACGGTTCCCGGGTCCTGTCGTCTCCGACAGAGGTGGACGTTGCCCATCTGAGGTCCGCGATCACGCGCGCACGGCCCCGCCGTACGCCGGTCACGCCGCAGCCGGTCGTGCCGGCGCCCGCCGTACCCCGCGCGCTTGCGACCTCGGTGCACGAGCCTTCCCCGTCCCTCGGGATCACACGCCGGCCGCTCATGGGAGGGACCGCCCCGCTCGCGCGGGGCGGTCCCACACGCCGGCGCCGTCAGCGCTCCGCGTCCGCCGCTCTCGGCGCCGGCACGGCGGGCGAACGGCGGTGCAGCAGGGTGGGGTTGACGGCGGACGGCGGCCTGCGCAGCCGGGTCGCCTGCTCGTAGTCGTACGCGTAGCCGAGGAGCAGCGGCTCGCTCCACGCCCGTCCGAGGAAGGTGATGTTGAACGGCCTGCGGTTGGCCGCCAGGTAGCCCGCGGGGACGGTGACCGAGGGGTAGCCCGCCTTGGCGCCGATGGACGAGCTGCCGCTGTTCACGAACAGCAGGGCGGTGACGTCGTGTTCAGCCATGAGGGCGTCGATGCGGTCCTTGCTCTCCGCCAAATCCCGGGCGCGGGCGGCCTTGTACTCGACGGTGTCCGCGCTGTCCGGCCCGAGGTCCCTGGACTGCGCGGCGAGGGCGAGCGTCTGCCCGAACTTCAGGGCGAGGCCCGCGTGGGCCTCATTGTGGGCGATCACGTCGGCGAGGGTGCGCACCGGCGCGCCCTCGGGCAGCCGCGCGAGGTAGGCGTTGAGGTCGCGCTTGAACTCGTGGCTCAGCACGGGGGAGGCGACGTCGTACCGGCGGCGCGCCTCGATGCCGACGTCGACGAGTTCGGCGCCGCGTCGCGCCAGCGCGTCCAGGGCCGCGTCCCACAGGGCGCGTTCGTCCGTGCCGTCCTCGGGCGTCTGTTCCGCGACGACACCGATGCGCGCGCCGCGCAGGGCGTCGGGTGACAGGTCGGCGGTGAAGTCGTGGCCTTCGAGGGGGTTGCCGGCAGTGGCCGGGTCCTCGGGATCGGTGCCGGTGACGACGGTGAGCAGGGCGGCGGCGTCCGCGACGGTCCGGGTCATCGGGCCCGCGGTGTCCTGGCTGGAGGCGATGGGCACGATGCCGGTGCGGCTGACCAGGCCCAGGGTGGGCTTCACCCCGACCCCCGACGTGGCCGACGCCGGGCTGAGGATGGAACCGTCGGTCTCGGTGCCGAGGGTGACGGCGGCCAGTCCGGCCGCGGCAGCGACCCCCGAACCGGCGCTGGAGCCGCTCGGCGTCTCGCTCAGGTCGTACGGGTTGAGCACCTGGCCGGCGAGCGAGCTGTAACCGCTGGGCATGCCGACGGTCAGGTAGTTGGCGAACTCGGTGAGGTTCGCCTTGCCGAGGATCACCGCCCCCGCCTCGCGCAGCCGGGTCACCAGCGGGGCGTCCTGGGCGGGGTACGAGCCGGCGAGCACCACCGAGCAGGCCGTGGTCGGCATGCCGAGGACGTCGATGTTGTCCTTCACGAGCACCGGTATGCCCAGCAGCGGCCCGCCGGGGCCGCCGCCGGCCCTGCGGGCGTCGGCCGCCGCGGCCTCCTCCAGGGCGGCGGGATTGACGCAGCGCACCGCGTTCAGGGCCGGTCCGCCGACGTCCAGGTCCTCGATGCGCCGCAGGTAGGCGCGGGTGAGGGAAACGCTCGTGATGCGGCCCGAGGCCATCAGGGCGGACAGCTCCGCGACCGTCGCGACCTCCAGGTCGGCCGGGAACGCCTCGTGCCGCGCCGCGTCGGTCCGGCTGTCTGGCGCAGCCGGTTCGGTGCCGGTGTTGACGTCGATGTCGCCCTCCAGGGTGAACGGTGCGCTGACGCGACCGGGGTGCGTACGCCCCGCGCTGCCGTCCTGCGGGGCGTCACCATCATCCTCGCCCTCCTCACAGGAAGCGGCGGATGGGCGCGGTCGCCGCCTCCTGGGCCCGCTCCAGTGCCGACCGGTCGCGCCAGCGGGTGCCGTCCACGGGCTCGCTGCGCAGCAGGTCCTCGTCGAAGTGGGCGTCGAGGACGGAGGTGAAGGACTCGTCGAGCACCGCCAGCATGACCTCCTCGTCGTGGTCGAGGGAGCGGCGGTTGAAGTTGGTCGAGCCGATCAGGGTGGCCACCCCGTCCATGGTGATCACCTTGGCGTGCATCATCGTCGGCTGGTAGTGCCAGATCCGCACGCCGCAGTCGATGAGCCGCTGGTAGTAGCGCTGCCCGGCGAGCTGGCAGACGCGCTTGTCGGTGTGCGGGCCGGGCAGCAGGATCTCGACGTCCACCCCGCGCGCCGCCGCGTGGCAGAGCAGGCCGACGAAGTACGGGTCGGGCGCGAAGTAGGCGGTCGCGAGCCGGATGCGCTGCTCCGCGGAGGCGATCACCACACGGAGCAGGGTGCGCATGTCCTGCCAGCCGACGCTCGCCGAGCCGCGGACGACCTGGACGATCGCGCCTCCGCTCTGCTCGTGCTCGCCGAAGCGGTCGCGTGCGTCGAAGAGCCCGTTGCGCCGGCACTCGGCCCAGTTCTGGGCGAAGGCCGCGGCCAGCCCGTCCACGGCGGGGCCGGTGACCCGGACATGGGTGTCCCGCCATTCCCCGGGGTGCCGGGCGTCGCCGCACCACTCCTCGGCGATGCCGACGCCGCCGGTGAAGGCCACCTCGGCGTCGACCACGAGGACCTTGCGGTGGCAGCGGTGGTTCTGCTTGAACGGCGAGAGCCGCACCGGCTTGCGGAACCAGGCGACGTCCACGCCGGCCCGGTCCAGACCGTCGAGCAGTTCCTGCTCGATCAGCCGCCCCCCGAAGCCGTCCAGGAGCAACCGCACCCGCACCCCCTCCGCCGCCTTGGCGGCCAGCGCGTGCGCGAAGTCGCGCGCGATCTGGCCGCGCCAGTAGACGAAGGTGGTCATGTCGACGGTGTGCTTCGCCGCGCGGATCGCGTCCAGCATCGCGGGGAAGATCTCGTCCCCGTTCCGCAGCGCCTGAAGGCAGTTGCCCTCGGTCGCGGCGATGCCGATCAGCCGTTCGAGGCGGCGGCGCAGCTCCTGCTTGCGGTCGGCGGCGGAGCGCTCCGGCCGGTCTCCGTCCGCGCGGTCGGTCTCCTCCAGCGAAGCGCCCATGCCGTCGTGCCCCCCGGTTCCTGTTCCGCCGCGGCCCGTCCGGCCGCGGCGTCGCGTGGCGTACTCCAGCCGTATGCCCGGCCGGAGGCGGCTTATCCGGAGTGACTACGCGTTCTCGTGGGGCTCGCGGGACTCCTTCCTGCTCCGCAGCACCCTGGCGCGGCCGGCCAGCGGCACCGTCGCCGCGAGGAGCCCGGCCGCCAGCGCGGCGGCGCCCCAGGCGGGGGCGGGCCGCCAGCTCAGGCCGAGGACGTGGTCGAGCGACCACTCCCCCGGCCCGGTGAAGCCGAGGCACGCGGCGATCGCGCCATAGAGGAACGGCACCTCGCAGCCGCCCTTGAGCGCCCAGAAGCCGTTCGGCGCCGTCGAGGCGGCGGCCACCGTCATCGTGCCGACGACGACCGCGCAACCGCCGGGTGTCAGCAGTCCGGTCGCGACCGACGCCGCGCCGGTCAGCTCGGCCACCCCGGCGACCAGCGCCATCCGCGGCCCGGGGACGACTCCGTAGCCCTCGAACACGGCGCCGGTGCGGGCCAGGCCCGACCCGCCGAACCAGCCGCGCAGTTTCTGCGTGGCGTGGCCGAAGAGCAGTGCGGCGAGCAGCAGTCGGAGCAGCAGCAGCCCCAGGTTCATCTCTCGGTTCTCCTTCGTGTCACCCGTGCCCCCGCTGTCACCCGGGTCACCGGCCGTGCGTCGAGGCGCTGCGGTAGTCGGTGTAGGTGTACGGGTTGTCGAGCACCTTCGTCTCGGGGACGTCGGGGTTCATCCCCTTGCGCCACTCCTCCTCGCCCATGGCGGACCGCAGATGGTCGACGGTCTGCTCAACCTCGCGCCGCACCGCGGCCAGGTCGACGCCGAGCAGGCGGTGCTCGTGCTTGACGACCCGTCCGTCGACGAGCACGGTGTGCACGTCGCCGCGCTGCGCCTGGAAGGCCACCTGCCCGTACGGGTTGAGCAGCGGGAAGGAGACCGGCGAGTGGTCGTTCTTCAGCAGGACGATGTCGGCCTTCTTCCCAACCTCCAGGCTGCCCAGGTCCCGCTCGCGGCCGAGGGCCCGGGCTCCGCCGAGGGTGGCCCACTCCACCACCTGGTCGGCGCGCAGCGCGCAGTGGGTGACGGTCTCGCCCTTGGCGTGCGCCTCCAGGTGCGCGCGGGCTCGGTCGGCGCCGAGGGTGGTGCGCATGGCGGAGAAGAGGTCGCCGCTCCACCACACGCTGGTGTCCATCGACAGGGAGACGGGGATGTCGTGCGAGCGGATGGCCCAGGTCGTCGGGTAGCCCTGGCCGGCGCTCTGCTCGCTCTCGGTCGACACGGAGACCGAGCCGCCGGTGGCCGCGATGCGGTGGTAGGAGTCGGCGCTGAGCGTGGAGGCGTGGACGTACACCGTCTGCGGGGTCATGAAGCCGTTCTCGTACATCAGGCGGATGCCGTCGTCGTTGGTGGCACCCCACACCCCGGCATGGGTGGTGACGGCGACGCCCAGGTCGCGGGCCACCTCGAAGGCGGGCTTCTCGGGGAAGGCGGGGTCACCCGTGACGTCGAAGGCGAGCTGGAATCCGAGCATGTCGTCGCCGTCGACGCGGCGGCTGACGAAGTCGCGGAACTCCGGCGCCGCGGTCCATTCCGCGGGCGCCTGCTGGATGTTGCCGTACGCCAGGACGAAACGGCCCGGCACGGACCGCAGGGCGTCGACGGCGGCGTCGGCGTGGTCGACGGTCTGCAGGCCGTGGGACCAGTCGACGACGGTCGTGACGCCCGCGTCGAGGGCCTCCACCGCGGCGAGCCGGTTGCCGGCGTGCACGTCCTCGGGGCGGAACTTCCTGCCGTGCTCCAGGTAGTACCAGACGAAGTACTGCGTGAGGGTCCAGTCTGCTCCGTAACCGCGCATCGCGGTCTGCCACATGTGCCGGTGCGTGTCGATCATGCCCGGCATGACGACGCCGCCCGTGGCGTCGATCTCCACCGTCCCGTCGGGCACGGCGAGTCGCGGACCGACCGCCGCGATCCGGTCGTCGACGACGAGCACATCGGTGTCCGCGAGGACCTCGCGCTCACGGTTGACGGGCAGCACGGTCCCACCGCGCAGAACAATGGGCCGCCCCGGGCTGAATGCCTCGACCTTATCCATCATGAACTCCCTTGGCCGCTTGACGGACACGAGTACGCTATTCGGCCATCGAACCGAGCGCTAGCCTTCAGACGCGGTTCGGGAGCCATGCGCCCCCGAAGCGGCCCAGACCCTGTCGCAGAACGAGACACCGCAGCAACAACAGGGCCTCTAACCGGCCATGGCGTTGCAGATCAGCCTTGACGCCCCCGGCTTTCCGCAACAGAATCGCGGGTACGGACGGCTGTCCGTCCTGCGGTCAGATGAAAGGTGACACTGGATGTCAGAGAGCACCGCGCCCGCGCGACCGGGCCCGGCGGGCCCGCTGTCAGGGCTGCTGGTGGCCGACTTCTCCCGGATCCTCGCCGGCCCCTACGCCACGATGCTGCTGGCGGACCTCGGCGCGGACGTCGTCAAGGTCGAGGGTCCGCACGGTGACGACACCCGCAGCTGGACGCCCCCGGTACGCGACGGGGTGTCCACCTACTACCTCGGCATCAACCGCGGGAAGCGTTCCGTCGCGCTTGACCTGCGCGACGAGGCCGATCGGGAGGCGGCGCGCGAACTCGCGCGCCGGGCGGACGTCGTCATCGAGAACTTCCGGCCCGGCGGCCTCGTCAAGTACGGCCTGGACTACGCGTCCGTGCGCACCGGCAACCCGGCCGTCGTCTACGCGTCCATCAGCGGCTTCGGCTCCGGCGCCGGGCGCGACGTGCCCGGCTACGACCTGATGGTGCAGGCCGTCTCCGGGCTGATGAGCCTCACCGGGGAGCCCGGCGGCCCGCCGTACCGGGCCGGGATCTCGGTCTTCGACGTCATGGCGGGCAACCACGCCGCCATCGGCATCCTCGCCGCCCTGCGTCACCGCGACGCCTCGGGCGAGGGCCAGCACGTCGAGGTCAACCTGCTGTCGTCGGCGCTGACCGGACTGGTCAACCACAGCTCGGCCTACGTGGCCGGGGGCGAGGTCCCGTACCGGATGGGCAACGCGCACCCGAGCGTCTTCCCGTACGAGCCGCTCCCCACGGCCGACAACGACCTGATCGTGGCCGCCGCCAACGACGGCCAGTTCCGCAAGCTGTGCGAGGTCCTCGGCATCCCCCGGATTCCCGACGACCCGCGGTTCGCGCGCAACGCCGACCGCACCGCGAACCGGGAGGAGCTGCGGCCGCTGCTCGTGGAGCAGCTGGTCAAGCGCGGCGCGAACGAATGGTTCGAGCTGCTGGTCGAGGCAGGAGTGCCGAGCGGGCCGATCAACACCATCGACGGCGGCTTCGCCATGGCCGAGCGGTTCGGGCTCGACCCGGTCGTCACCGTCGGTGAAGGAGAGCGCGCGGTGCCCACGACCCGCCACCCGGTCACCTTCTCGGCCACGCCGGCCGTCTACCGGCTGCCGCCTCCGGGGCTCGACGAGCACGGCGCAGAACTGCGGGCGTGGCTGGCCCGGGACCCGGAGGACACCCGTGACTGACCCGTCCGCGCCCGGCGGCTACCCCACCGCGCTGGGCGCCTCGGACCGCACCCGCATCACCCTGCTCGGGCAGGACCTCGCCCAGGACGTCATGGGCGAGGTCGGCTTCGGTGAACTCGCCTTCTGGCTGGCGACGCAGCGCCGCCCGAGCCGTGGCGAGACCCGGGTCTTCGAGGCCGTTCTCGCGGCCCTGGCCGACCACGGCTTCACGCCCACGGCCATCGTCACCCGGCTCACGTACCTGTCCGCGCCGGACTCCGTCCAGGGCGCGCTCGCCGCGGGCCTGCTCGGCGGCGGCTCCCGCTTCCTCGGCGTCACCGAGGACACCGGGAACTTCCTGCACGAGGCGCTGGCCGCGCACGGCGAACCGCCCCGCGACGACACCGGCTGGGACGAGTTGGCGCTGCGTCTGGTCCGCGAGCAGCGGGCGGCCGGCCGGTTCGTCCCGGGCCTCGGCCACCACGTGCACAAGGACGGCGACCCGCGCACGCCCCGGCTGATGGACATCGCCTCCGAGGAGGGCCTGTTCGGCCCGCACCTGTCACTGTTCGCCGCCATCGGCCGGGTGCACCCCCAGGTCCTCGGCAAGACCCTGCCGCTCAACGGCGCGGGCGTCTGCGGGGCCGCACTCGCCGACCTCGGACTGCCGCTGCCGCTGCTGCGCGGCTTCGCCCTGCTCGCACGCACCGCCGGGCTCATCGGCCAGCTCGCCGAGGAGATGCGCAATCCGGTCGCGAACGACATCTTCCTCTCCGTCGACCTGAACAACCGGCCCGTCCCGCCCCAGCCGGACACCGAATCCGCAGGGAACACCAAGGAGTGACCATGTTCGTCAACGAGGACAACCTCACCGAGCTGGCGGCCCAGCGCTGGGCGACCTCCCACGACCCGCGCCAGGCGCGGCTGATGTCCGCCCTGGTCCGCCATCTCCATGCGTTCGCCCGCGAGGTGGAGCTCGGGGAGGACGAGTGGATGGCCGCGATCCAGTGGCTGGCGGAGGCGGGCCGGATCAGCGACGCCAAGCGCCAGGAACTGATCCTCGCCTCGGACGTGTTCGGGCTGAGCACGCTGGTGGTGCAGCTGAACAACAGGTTCGCGCCCCAGGCCACCCCCGCCACCGTCCTCGGCCCGTTCCACATCGACGGATCGCCCGCCGCCCCGTACGGCTTCGACATGTCCGACGGCATCCCCGGAACACCGCTGTTCGTCACCGGCAAGGTCACCGACCTGGAGGGCAAGCCCGTCCCCGGAGCGGTCCTCGACGTGTGGCAGGCGGACGCCGACGGCGCCTACGAGGCGCAGCTCCCCGAGATCGACGAAGCCCGCCTGCGCGCGAAGTACCGGGCCCGGGAGGACGGCACCTACTGCGTCCGCACCATCGCCCCCCGCGGATACGCGATCCCCATGGACGGACCGGTCGGCGACCTGATCAGCACCACCGACATCAGCCACTTCCGCCCCGCGCACGTCCACTTCCTGATCCACGAGCCCGGGTACGAGAAGCTGATCACCCATCTGTTCCAGGAGGGCAGCGAGTACCTGGACAGCGACGTCGTCTTCGGCACCAAGGAAGCGCTGGTGGTGCGGTTCACCGAACGGCCGGCGGGACCCGCCCCCGACGGCACGACGCTCGACGTCCCGTATCTGCTGGCCGAGTTCGACTTCGTCCTGCAGCCCGCCTGACGGACCGGCCCGCACCAGCCGCCGGACGGCGGATGCCGGACGCGTCAGCCCGCGGCGGTGGCGCCGGGGGCCGGCGCGGCGGCCGGCCGGACCTCGCCGTGCGGGCGGCTCTGCCACAGCGCCCAGTCCGCCGAGACGTTCCCGGCCGCACGCAGCAGCAGGGGGAGGTAGGTGCCGGTGAGCACGTCCACCCCGGTCTCGGCTGCGTGCACGGTGACGTTCATCGCCGCGCGTACCGCCCCGTCGCCGTCCCGCACGGGCACGGCGACCGACCGTACGCCGGGCGCGAGTTCCTCGTCGGCCAGCGCCCAGCCGCGGGCCCGGACCGTGCGCAGTTCCGCGGCGAACTCCTCGGGCGTCGGCCGCGGGAAGCCGGGAAGCCCGGAGCGGCTGGGCTCGGCCAGGACCGCCTCCAGTTCCTCCGGGCCCAGGGCCGCGAGCAGCACCTTGCCCTGGGAGGTCTGCGGGGCGGGGAACCGGGTGCCGATGTCCACCCGCAGCGCGATGATCTTCGGCACGGAGACCCGGGCCACGTAGACGATGTCCGAGCCGTCCAGCTGCGCCATCGAGGACGACTCCCCGGTCTGCGCGACCAGCGCCTCCATGTGGGGACGGGCCACGTCCCACAGGCCGAGCGCGCCCACGTAGGACATGCCCAGCCGCAGCACGCGCGGGGTGAGGGTGAACGCGCCCTGGTCGGTGCGGACGTAGCCGAGCTCCTCCAGCGTCAGCAGCAGACGCCGCGCGGTCGGCCGCGCCAGCCCCGTGGCGGCGGCGATCTCGCTGAGCGTCAGCCGGCGGTGCCGGGCGTCGAAGCAGCCGAGCACGTCCAGCCCGCGGGCCAGTGCCTCCACGAAGTCCGGACCGCTTCCGCGCCCTGCCATCCGATGCCTCCCGCGTCCACGTCGGCTATGCCCGCTCCACCGGTGACCGCAGGGCGGACCGCCCGCAGACGGCGTCGCGCCTGCGCCCGTTCCCCTTCGCCGGCCCCGACCGCGCGGGCATCCTTTCGGCGGCCATTATACGGACGATCGTCCGCGACTGCCCCTGGCCCGGAAGGACCCGGGCGCACTTCGGCCGCACGCGCGGCTGCCGGCACTCCACGGACAGAGGCGGCCGGTCGGTAGTTTCCTGTGCCACCCACCAGCGAAGGACAATACGGGACGGCATTCGGCGCCCCCCTCCACCGCGCCCCTCACACCCGCCCCATCTGCGGCTCCATCCGTAACAGAGCGCCACTTTACCGATGGCTGAATTCCCGTTGACCCGGGCTTGCGTCATGGATTGCCCATCGATGGGAGAAATCACCTTTCCTTTTGTGACGTGCAACTCCTTTTCCTTTTCGACGCCTCCTCCGACCTAGCATCGAGAAATGCAGGACGGACATTCCGGTACATCAGTGAAGAGGTGACACCATGCCGATCCCCGTGTCCCAGGCCCTCGACGAGCAGGGGCGGACCGCCGCCGACAAGGCCGTCGGCCTCCTCAGCCCGGGCCGCTATCTGGTCAGCTCCCTGCTGGCCGGCGCGTTCATCGGGATCGCGGCGGTGCTGCTGCTCACGGTCACCGGACCGCTGGCGGCCGCGGGGTCGCCGTTCACGAAGCTCGTCCAGGGCCTGCTCTTCGCCGTGGGGCTCATCCTGGTGGTCTTCGCCGGCGCCGAACTCGCCACCGGCAACATGATGACGAGCGTCCAGGGCGTCCTCGTCCGCAGCATCAGCGGTGCCAACGCGGCCGCCCTGATCGTCGGTTCGTTCGTGGGCAACCTCATCGGGTCCGTCCTCTTCGCCCTGGTGGTGCACGGCAGCGGGGTCATCGGCGCCGGTGCCGCTCCCGGGCACACCGCGCCGGCCCTCGCTCTGCTCACCACCCTGCTCAAGACGAAGGCCGCGGAGTCCGGCTCGGCGCTGTTCTTCCGCGGTGTGCTGTGCAACTTCCTGGTCTGCCTGGGCGTGTGGATGGCCGCGCGGACCAAGTCGGACGGCGCCAAGATCACAGTGATCTTCTGGGCCCTGCTGGCGTTCGTCGGCTCCGGCTTCGAGCACGTCGTGGCCAACATGACGTACTACTCGCTGGGGATGTTCGAGCACGTGCCGGAGGCGACGGCCGCCGGATTCGCGCGCAACCTGCTGTTCGTGGGCCTCGGCAATCTCGTCGGCGGCGGCCTGCTGGTCGGCGCCGCGTACGCCTTCCTGGGCCGCGGCAGGCCGGGGAGGCCCGCCGACGAGGCCGCACCCGTCGAGGCTCCGGAGTCGGTCACGGCCTGAGCGGCACGGGCCGGTCCGGCGGCGGACCCGGAGGGCCACCGCCGGACCGCGCCGGTCAGTGCGTGTTCCCCCGCGACTTCAGGGGCACGTGCGGCAGTTCCGGCGCGGGCAGCGCGTCACCGTCGTAGCCCGCGACCTCACCGAACCGGGTGCCCGTCATCCAGTCGGTTCGGGCCTGTTCGATGTCCTCCTGCGTACGGCCGATGAAGTTCCACCACATGATGATCCGCTCCCCGAAGGGCGGACCCCCGAGCAGCACCGCCCGGGCGGGGGTGTCCGCGTGGTTGGTCAGGGTCAGGGTGTCGCCGCCGGGAGCCAGGTAGCCGAGATCGGCCGGGCTCAGCCGTGTGCCGGCCATCTCGACGTCGCCGCTGTCGACGAGCAGGCCGTGCTCGTGGGCCGGGTCGATCGCCAGAGTGACGGTCGCGCCGGGGTCGAGGGCGAGTTCGGCGCCGAGCAGCGGGGTGAAGGTCGCCACCGGCGAGGTGTCGCCGGCCAGGGACCCCAGGAACACCCGCACCACAGCCCCGCCGAGCGCCACGGGCCTCGGGACGTAGTGCTGGAAGGCGGGGGCGGTGTCACGGTCCCGCTCGGGGAGCACGACCCACAGCTGGACACCGTGCAGGACCGTGGTGCGCTCGGTGGAGACCTCGGAGTGGCTGATGCCGTGCCCGCCGGTCATGAGGTTGAGCTCGCCGGGCCGCACGTAGGCGTGCGTCCCGAGGCTGTCGCGGTGCTCTATCTCGCCGCTGAACAGCCAGCTCACGGTCTGGAGCCCGATGTGGGGGTGGGGCGCGACGTCCATGCCGCCGGTGTCGGAGACGTCGTCCGGACCGTAGTGGTCGGCGAAGCACCAGGCGCCGATGAGCGAGCGGTTCCGCTGCGGCAGGGTGCGCCGCACCGTCATCGCGCGGGGACCGCCGAGCGGGACGTCGCGGGCGGACAGGATCTCCACGGCGGCCTCCGCCTGGGACTCGCTCATGTCGCGCTTCTCACACAACGAGTGCTTCGAATTTCAACAATCATGGTGATGATGATACGGCGATGCCCGCGACGGACGACGGGGCATCCCATGGCGGCCGGAGACGGCCCGGCGAAGGAGTGCTGGTGAGCGACCCCACGGTGGTTCGGCCGAGCAGGCGGATCTTCATCGACAAGCAGAGCCCGCGGGCCTACAAGGCGATGGTGGCCGCCGCCGAGACCGTACGGGCCGTGGCCGCCGAGGCCGGGCTCGAACGGGACCTGGTGGAGCTGGTGAACATACGCGTGTCGCAGCTCAACGGCTGCGCCTTCTGCCTCGACCGGCACACCAGGGCCGCCCTCGACGAGGGCGAGACGCCGCAGCGGCTGACCGTGCTGCCCGCCTGGCGCGACACCGAGTTGTTCACCGCGCGCGAACGCGCCGCGCTCGCGGTGGCCGAGGTGACCACGGACCCCACCGACGCCACCGCCCAGGAGCAGGCCTACCAGGCCGCGCGCGAGGTGTTCGGCGACGACGAGCTCTCCGCCCTCATCTGGGTGGCGATCACCATCAACTCCTTCAACCGGGTCTCCATCCTGAGCAAGCACCCGGTCCGCCCCGGCCCGAAGCGGTGAGAAGGTCCCGTACGCGAAGGACGCGGCCGCGCCGTCCGTGACGGCGGGGCCGCACCCTTCGCGCGCGGCGGGGTCAGCCGTTCACCTTCCGCACCGGACCCGGGCCGGACTGCACCCGCTCGATGTACTCCGCGCGAGCAGGCTGACCTCGTCGAGCGTGGCGACGTCAAGATTTGACTCGGTCAATTCTCGCCCTTACGTTCGAGGGGCGGGCGATGAGAGCCGCGCCCCTCCCCCACCCCCGGAGCGAACTCGCGTGAAGTGCTACGACTGCGTCCAGGAAGCGCGCCACGACAGCGAAGGCATCGGCGTCTGCACCCGCTGCGGCCTGTTCACCTGCGCGGACCACTCACGTGTCGTCCGCCTCCCGGTCCACCAGCCCAAGGGCCTCGGCAGGGCTACGAGCCGCCTGCACGCGCGCCGGGTCGTCTGCGGCACCTGCCACACGGCCGAGACCGCGGAGTGAGCGCGGTCACGACCGCACTCGAATAGAATTGACTCCTTCAAATGTCGTGCACACCCGGGAAGGAGCGTGACGGCGGCCATGGAGCAGTCGGCCGGCGACCTGCTCAAGAGCAAGGGGCTGCGCAGCACGGCACAGCGCCGCGCCATCCTCACCGCCCTGCACGGCCACCCCCACTCCACCGCGTCCGAGCTCGAGGCGAGGATCGGCGTCGGCACCCCGGGCGCGGGAGGACTGTCCAAGCAGGGCCTGTACAACGTGCTCGACGACCTCACCAGGGCACAGCTCATCCGCTGCATCGAGCCCGCGGGATCCGCCGCGCGCTACGAACTGCGCGTCGACGACAACCACCACCACCTGGTGTGCCGCGACTGCGGCCGCATCGAGGACGTCGACTGCACGGTCGGCGCGGCGCCCTGCCTGGACCCCGTGGAGACCAAGGGCTTCGCCGTCGACGAGGCCGAGATCACCTGGTGGGGTCTGTGCGCCGAGTGCCAGGAGGCGACCGCGGGCGCGTGAGCGCGGATACGGCGACACCCTCGCCCGGGCCCGGCACGCCGTCAGAAGCGTGACAGGCGCTCCCTGAGCCCGGCCGGGCCGGTGAAGAGGTGGCCGCGCATGCCGGCCGCCTCCGCCGCGCGGATGTTCTCCGGGCGGTCGTCCACGAAGAGGATCCGGGCCGGGTCCTCCCGCAGCGCGTCCCGGCACCAGCGGTAGGCGGCCGGGTCGGGTTTGGCGTGGCCGGTGCGGCAGGACAGGGCGCACACATGGAAGTGCCGCAGCCAGGCGTGGCGGGCCTCGTAGTGGGCGGCCAGTTCTTCGGGGACGTTGGAGAGCAGCCCGATGCGGCAGCCCAGGGAGGCGAGTTCCTCGACAAGGGCGACCATCGAGGGATCGACACCGCTCCAGCTGTCGACGTCGGCGGCGATGAGCGCCTCCGTCCGCCGACCGTCGAAGCGGGTCCCGAGGGCCGCCGCCACACCGTTCCAGTAAGCGGGTCCGGTCAGCTCACCTCGGTCGTACGGGGGGCGCAGACCCCAGTAGGCCTCCCAGAAACCGATGGCGGGCACCCCGGCCGTACGGTGCAGCCGTTCCCTGCCCTCCGCGGACTGCGGGCAGGCGATGACGCCGAAGAGGTCGAACAGCACGGTGCCGGGCACGCGGTCACACCTGCCGCACCGTGACGCCCGCCGCGGACAGCGCGCCGACCGCGTCCTGCGGCGCCGACCCGTCCGTGACGACCGCGTGCAGCGCGGCGGCGGGGGCGACGAAGGCGAGGGCGGTACGGGAGAGCTTGGCGCCCTCGGTCACGGCGATGACGCGCCGGGCGGAGGCGATCGCGGCCCGCTTCACGGCGGCGTCGTCCAGGTCGTAGGCCGTGAGGCCGTTGGCGGCGTTGAGCCCGCAGCAGCCGATCACGGCGGTGTCGAAGCGCAGCGCGGCCAGTGAGGCCTCGGTCAGCGGCCCGGTCAGCGCCAGTTCGCCGGGCCGCGGCCGCCCGCCCGGGACGAGCAGGGTCAGGTGCGGGGCACCGGTCAGGGCGTTGACGGAGTGCAGGGACAGCGGCATCACCGTCAGCCGGCGCTGTTCGAGCGCCCTGGCCACCTCCAGGCAGGTCGTACCGCTGTCCAGCACGACGGCCTCGCCGTCGGCGATCAGCCCGGCGACCTCCGCGGCGATGCGCGCCTTGGTCTCCTGCCCCTCCTGGGACCTGAGCCCGAAGGGCGGCTCCTCGCCCCGCAGCAGCAGACTCCGCGCGCCGCCCCGATAGCGCTCCAGGACGCCCTGGGCGGCCAGCGCCTCCAGGTCGCGTCGGACGGTCATCTCCGAGGCGCCCGTGAGCGCGGCGAGTTCGGCGACGCCGAGGCGCCCCGCCTCCTGTACGGCCTCGGTGATCTGCCTGAGTCGGTCGATGCCAGCCATGACCGCATTGAACATCTTCAACGTTTGAAAGGCAAGGTTTCGAAACCGATTTCTGTTCGCTATGTTCGATGCGTGAACGGAACACCTCGGGCCGCCCGGACGGCCACCTTCGCCTACTTCGTGCTGAACGGTTTCCTGCTGGGGATGTGGATCGTGCACATCCCGGAGATCGAGCACCGCACCGGGATCGGCCACGCCACCCTCGGCTGGCTCCTGCTGCTGCTCGGCGCGGGCGCGTTCGCGGGCATGCAGATCGTCGGCCCGCTCACCGACCGTCTCGGTGCCCGTACGGTCGTGCCGGTCAGCGCGGCGCTGTGCAGCGCCACCGTCGTCCTGCCGGGTCTGGCCGGCAACGCATGGACGCTGGGAGCGGGCCTCCTGCTGCTGGGCATCGGCAACGGCTGTCTGGACGTGAGCATGAACGCCCACGCCGTCCAGGTCGAGCAGGCGTACGGCCGGCCCGTCATGTCGGCCTTCCACGCCACCTTCTCCGTCGGCGGCGTCCTTGCCGCGCTGGTGGGCGCACGCACCCTCAGCCAGGGCTGGAGCCCGGCGGCGACGCTCGGGGTGGTGGCGGCGCTGGGCGTCGTCGCCGCGGTCGCGGCGGCACCCGCACTGCTGCGGCCCGCCGCCCGCGCCCCGAAGGCGGTGGACGCCGGACCGCCGGCCCGCAGGAAGACGCCTCGGCGCATCTGGGCGCTCGCCGTACTCGCGCTGATGATCATGATGTGCGAGGGAGTGGCCAACGACTGGAGCACCCTCCACCTGAGCACCGTGCTGGACGCACCGGCCGCCACCGCCGCGCTCGCTTACGGGGCCTTCGCCACCGCCATGACCGTCGGCCGCTTCGTCGTGGACCGGTTGGCGGCGCGGGTCGGCCCCCTGGCGGTCCTGCGGGGCGGCGCCTCGGTGGCCGCCGCCGGACTGCTGGCGGCGGCCCTGTCGCCGTGGGTGCCGTTGGCCGTGGCCGGCTGGGCCGTGTTCGGCGCCGGACTGTCGGGCTGCGTACCGCAGTTGTTCAGCGCGGCGGGTCACGCCGATCCCGCCGCCGCGGGCGCCAACGTCTCCCGGGTCGCCGGGCTCGGCTACCTCGGCATGCTCGCGGGGCCGGCGGTCATCGGCCCGCTGACCCACCTGATGCCGCTCAACCTCACCTTCCTGCTGCCCGTGGCATGCTGTGCCGTCGCGGCCGCGACGGCCGGCATCCTGCGCCCGCCCGCGCGCACCGCCCCGGCGGCACACCAGGAGGTACCGACGGCATGACCGGCACCGACCCCACGGGCACGGTCCCCGCCGCGATCGAGTCCTTCACCGTGAACTGCGACGGCGAGACCCTCGGTTGCTCGGCGGCGCACCCGGGCACGGCGGACCGGAGCCCGGCCGCCCCGCTGACGGCCGTCGTCCTGCACGGAGCGGGAACCAGCGACCGGCAGCGGCTCACCGGAGTGCTCACCGACGTCGCCGTGCGGGGTCACCACGCGCTCTCCCTCGACTTCTCGGGGCACGGCGACAGCACCGGTCGGCTCGCCGAGTCCAGCCTGAGACGGCGGTTCCTGCAGGCCAGGGCCGTCATCGACGGGCACGTCCCGGACCGGCACCGGCTGGCCGTGATCGGCTTCAGCATGAGCGGGCAGACCGTCGCCGACCTCGCGCGGCACTATGGTGCCCGGGTGGCGTCCGTCGGCCTGTGCGCGCCCGCCGTCTACGCGGCCGAGGCGTGGACGGTGCCGTTCGGGGCGGGTTTCACCGAGATCATCCGGACACCTGAGAGCTGGCGCACCTCCTCCGCCCTCGAGACCTTCCGGTCCCTGTCCGGCCGGGCGGTGCTCGCGGCGCCGGCCGCGGACGCGGTGATCCCGCCGGCGGTCACCGAGGCCGTCGCGACCGCGCTCGGAGGCTCCCGCGCCCGCTTCACCCGGCTCACCTACCCGGACGCGGAGCACCGGCTCGCCCTGTGGTTCACCGGCAACGCCCGGCCGCGCGGCCGCTTCGTCGACGCCGTCCTGCACGACGGGGCGTGAACGTCCGCGCCCGTCAACCCCGTTCGTACGATCGCAGCGCGGCGACCGAACGGCGCACGGCCTCGGCGTGCCCGAAGAGCCCGGGCAGGCCGCCGGTGTGCAGGAAGACGGTGCGCTGCCCGCGGCGGATGCCGCCGTCTCGTACGGCGGCGACCAGACCGGCCATGGCGCGGCCGGTGTAGGTGGGATCCAGGACGATGCCCTCGGTGGCCGCCGCCGTCCGCATCGCCTCCAGGACCGGTTCGTGGAGCGTCGCGTAGCCGGCGCCGACCTGGTCGGTGCGGATGCGCAGCGCGTCCGGGGAGACGGCACGGCGGGCGACCGCCCCGGCCAGGTCCGCGACGATCGCGGCCGGCTCGGTCACGGCGCCGCAGTGGACGCCGAGCACCCGCTCCTCGCCCAGCGCGGCGACGAGACCGGCCATGGTGCCGCCGGAGCCGAGGGCCACCACCACATGGGCGACGTCGGGAAGTTGGGCATGGAGCTCCTCGCCGCCCTCGACGTAGCCGCGGGCACCGGTGGCGCTGGAACCTCCGAAGGGGATCAGATGGGGCCGCGCTCCCTCGCGTCGCAGCCGCCCGCAGACGTCCTCGGCGGCGCCCGCGAGTTCGGCGGGCTCCGCGTCACCGGCCCAGACGACCCGGGCGCCGAAGAGTCCGTCGAGGACGAGGTTGCCGGTGCCGGACCCGGCCTCGGGTTCCTTGCCGGGGAAGACCAGGACGGTGTCGAGTCCGAGGCGCGCCCCGGCCGCGGCGGTGAGGCGGGCGTGGTTGCTCTGCGCCGCGCCCACCGTCACCAGGGTGTCCGCACCGGCTTCGAGTGCCTCGCCGACCGTCCACTCCAGCTTGCGGACCTTGTTGCCGCCACCACCGAGTCCCATGAGGTCGTCACGCTTGATCCACAGGTCGTCCGCGTCCAGGCCGAGGGCGGCGGCCAGCCGGGGCACGGGTTCGACGGGGGTGGGCCAGGCGGACAGCGTGATCTTGCCGGGCATCGGCTGCGCTCCAGGTTCTACGGCGACGGTGACCGGCGCTGCGGGACACCGGTGGACTCCATTGTGGGCTCCCGGCGGGCCCCGCCGGTCCGGGAGGGCGGGAGAGGGCGCGGTGGCTGCCGTGACAGGGCGGAGGGACACTCGAAGTGTCCCTCTGAGGAGGTGGGATCGCCGTGAGCGAGTTCGAGCGCTCCATGAACATGACGGCCTCCGCGGACCGTGTCTTCGACCGGGCGGAGGACCTCGACCGCATCGAGTCGTGGCTGCCCGACGAGCTGCACGTCCGTGCCGCCGAACCGCCCGCCGTCACCGTGCACGACGACGACACGGGACGGGACGCGGCCGCGCTCTTCCGGGCCGACCGCGCGCACAGACGGCTGGAGTGGGGCACCCGCGAGGACGACCGTTACGCGGGCTGGCTGCAGGTCGACCGGACCGGCGAGCGGACCAGCGAGGTGACCATCCACCTGTCGTTCACCGACGAGAGCATCGCGCCGCCCGAGGGCGTCGTGGACCGGGCACTGGACGACAGCCTGCACCGTCTGTCGGGCATCGTGACCTCATGAGTCCGGCGGGGCGGCCGCGCGCCGGGGCCAACTGTCGGCACGGACCGCTCCGCCGGTGCGAGGGGCCGGCTCCCGGGCAGCGCACGTCCCTGCGGACCCGGAAGCCCTCCCTCCGCTCCACCCCAACGTAGATCCCAGTTTGGACTGAGTCAAATGTCGGCTGCTGTTCGGGACGGCCGGGCGCCGCAGCCCCCGGACTTCCTGGGACTCGGGGTACCAGGCACCGTCGCGTCCGGCGCAGCACACTGAGGAGATGGCGGCGACGGAATTCGGCAGAGCGGTGCGGCGGTGGCGTGAACGGGTGACGCCCGAGGCGGCCGGGCTTCCGGTCGGCGGGCACCGGCGCGCCCCGGGACTGCGCCGGGAGGAACTGGCCCAGCTCGCGGGGATCTCCGTCGACTACGTCACCCGGCTCGAACAGGGCCGGGCCTCCCATCCCTCGGCCCAGGTCGTGGAAGCCCTGGCCAGGGCGCTGCGGCTGTCCCCGCAGGAGCGCGGGCACCTGTTCCAGCTGGCCGGTCTGGCGCCCCCGGGGCCGGACACCGTCCCCGCGTACATCACCCCCAGCGTCCAGCGGCTGCTCGACCGGCTGACCGGGACACCGGTGGCCGTCTACGACGCCTCCTGGACGCTGCTGGTGGCCAACCCCCCGTACGCGGCGCTGATGGGCGATCCCTCCGGATGGCGCGGCAACGAGCGCAACGGGGTGTGGAACCACTTCGTCGGCCGGGCCGGCCGGATCCGGCGCACCCGGGAGTACCTGGCCGGTTTCGAGTCGGCGCTCGTCGCCGACCTCCGCGCCGCCGCCGACCGCTACCCGTCCGACCAGCAGGTGCGCCGGCTCGTCGCCGACCTGCGCGCGCACAGCGACCGCTTCGCCGAACTGTGGGACGCCGGCGCGGTCGGCCGGCACGAGGCGTCACGCAAGATCGTCGACCACCCGCGCGTGGGCCCGCTGACCCTCGACTGCGACGTGCTGACCGTGACGGGCAGCGACCTGCGCATCATGGTCTACACCGCGGAACCGGGCAGCGAGGACGCCGACCGTCTGGCACTGCTCACCGTCCTCGGCACCCAGGCCCTCACCGGCTGACGGCCGCCAGCCGCTCGAAGGCCGTCGGGAACGTCCTGCGGGGCAGGAAGTCGCGGATGAGGCGGGCGCACTCCGCCGCAGAGGCCTCAGTCGTGTCGCACTCGACGTCGTACCGGCCGTGGGCGTGGACGAGGCCGAACTGGCGGGCCGCCAGACCCGCGGGACGGTCCCCGCGCTCCCGCTCGCGCCGCCGCAGTTCCGCGAGCGAGCAGTGCACCCCGACCAGGACGACGTCCCTCGCCGGGAACAGCGCGAGGCAGTCCCGCAGGCGCCACGGCTCGCTGAGCACATGGTCGACCACGACGTTGTTGCCTCCGGCGGCCATGCCGGCCACCGCCCGGTGGAAGCCCCGCCAGGTGCGCCGCAGCACGTCCGGAAGTTCCTCCGGGGTCACCGCGCGACGGGACCGCATGGCGTGGAAGGCGTCCACGGGCATGTGGAAGTACGTGCCGTCCAGGGTGAGCAGCAGTTCCCTGGCGATGCTCGACTTCCCCGAACTGGACGTCCCGTTGAGGAACACGATGAGGCCGCCGGACCCGGCTTCGGCTTCGGCTTCGGCTTCGGGCAACGTGCCTCCTCCGCCGCCGGACCTCCGCGGCCGTGGTGGGCGGGCGCCCTACGGCGCCTGCGTGCCGGGCGCGTTGGGAGCCGCCGACGGCTGGGGGGTGGGGGGAGGACTCACGATCCGGTCCTCCACCGCGGACAGGACGAGCATCAGCCCGAGCAGGAAAACCGGCAGCCCGAGCACCAGCGCGGCGATCATCGCGGATCCTCCGTGTGCGGCAGGGGCGTTCGCCGGCAGCGGGCGACGGTGTCGGAGGGATGGCGGCGGCGGACGTTGACACGGTGGGACACGGGGGACATGGGCACCTCCACTTCGGCGTCGAAGGCCCGCCTTCCCCGCTTCGGGCGTTGTATGGGGGCGCCCGGGAACGCACGCTCTCGCGTCACGGTCCCGGGCGCGGCGCCCGTGGGTTCAGTAGCGGAAGGCGTCGGGGCCGTCGAGCCGCCCGAAGCGGCGCGGATGCGGGATCTGCTCCGGCCGCTGGGCCCACCGGGCACGGCGGCGCCGGGCACCCCCGTGCTCACCCCAGTAGAGGACGGCGACGACACCGGCCGCCGCGCACAGCAACGCACCGACGACGACGCTGTAGAACGTGCCCGCCGAGATCACCCCGACCACGGCGCCCAGCACGATTCCCAGCATTCCCGCACCGAAAACGAGCCTGCGAATCTTCAAATCCATGAAGAATCACTCCCTTTCGGAAGAACGCATTCCCCGGTGAACATCCGTCAATCCACGGATCGCCTTAACGAGTGACGGGCCGGGCGGGTTTGTGACGTCTCATCACGCCCTTCGCCCGAATTGCGGCGCGGACGCGAGCCGCGGTCTCAGGCGAGGGCGGACGCGGCGGTGCGGTAGAGGACTTCCTCAGCCCGGTCCCACGACCAGCCGTTCTCCACCACGAGCGTGCGCCAGCCGGTCGGGCCGAACCAGAACCAGAGCAGGTCGGCGGTCTCCTCCGCCGAGTACCGCCGGGCGGGTGCGCCGACTTCCAGGAAATGCCGTGCGACCGCGCGCAGCGCCTCCCGGTAGTCGGCCGTCGCCCTTTCCCACAACGCCTCGCCGTTCTCGTGCACGGGCAGCGCCTTGCGAATCGCCTCGTGCGCCTTGAACTGGCTCTCGTTTCCCGCCCGGGTACCGCGGGCGAGCGCCCGGAGGACACCGTCGGGCGTCCGCACGTCCATGATGCGTGCGACGGCCCGCTCGTATCCGGACCCGACCACGGCCTTGTCGACGATCCGGTCGAGGACGTCCGACTTGCTGCCGACGCTGGCGAAGACCGTCTTCGACGCGACCCCGGCCGCCGCCGCGATGTCCGCGACGGTGACCCGCCCGTAGCCGCGTTCGGCGAAGAGCAGCTCGGCCTGTTCGAGGATCAGCGCGCGCGTCCGCGCCGCGGCCTGTTCTCGGAGCGGGGAGACGTAGGCGCGCTTGGTGGACATGGCGGCATCCTATGCGATATCCGTTCCGCTTTGACCTATCCAATCGGTCCTCTATAACCTCAATATCGGATGCGCGGCGCGCGCGTCCGGTGAGACCGGCCCGCGAGGCGGGCGGGCGAAAGGTGGGAACGATGGCGATGGACGCCAAGGACCTGGCCGAGGGGCTGTTCCGGATCCTGGAGACGGGCGATGCGGCACTGGCCCACGAGGTCGTGGGCCCCGACAACCACAACCGTGAGGCGGCCGTCTCGCCCGCGGCCTGTTCGACACCCGGCCCGGCGGGAACGCTCGCCTCGGGCGCGTGGCTCCGCTCGGCCTTCAGCGACCTGCGCTTCCCGGTGCTGGGCATCGCCCGCAACGACGACCAGGTCTGGATCCGGCTGCGCATGCAGGGACGGCACACCGGCGCGTTCGTACGCTTCCGTGACGGCGTCCTCGACCAGGCGATCCCTCCCACCGGGCGCGAGGTCGACTTCGAGCAGGTCCACCTGCTCGACCTCCGCGACGGCAAGGTCGTCCGCCACGAGGCGCTGCGCGACGACATGACGATGCTGGGCCAGCTCGGCGTCTTCCCCCCGTCGCCGGCTGTCGCCCTGCGCATGGTCGCCTGGAAGGTCTCGGGACGCGCCAAGCGGGCCGCCGACGAGGTCACGAAGCTCGCCGCCGAGGCGGCCGGGCAGGCGCGCGGCTGAGCCTGCCGTGCCTCAGCGGGCGCCCGAGGCGCCCCTCGCCAGCAGGAGCAGCGCGTCGACCAGGCTCTCGGCGGAGCTGCCGGTGGCCAGACGGCGCATCTGCATGCCGAACACCAGGGCCACGACCGTCGAGGCGGCCTCCTCGGCGTCCGGCACACCGAGGGCGGTCAGGACGGACGCGGCGAGGCGGTCGTACGCGGCGAAGCACTCGGCCGCGGCCTCCCGCAGCGCGGGGTCGCGGCCTGCCTGGACGTACAGCTCGAAGGGCGCGAGGTGCGTGCTGTCGAAACCGGCCCCCTCGGCGACCTGCCCGACCAGCGCGGCGGCGCCCTTGAGGTCGATGCCCTCCTGCCGGCCCCGAGCGGCCAGTTCGGTGAAGCGGCCGGTCTCCTCCTCCACGAAGTGCAGCAGGCTCTCCCGCAACAGGTCGTGCTGCGTGGCGAAGTGGTAGGTCACCGAGCCGAGGGACACCCCGGCCTCCTGGGCGATACGCCGGTTGGTGACCGCGGCGACACCGTCCTGACCGATGATCCGCAGGACGGCGCTGATGATGTTCTGGCGGGTGCCGGCGGGGTTGGGCATGTCCGTCATTCTGTCACCGCGGCCGGGGCGCGCTGCTCGTACCAGCGCTGATCGCTCTCCAACTGCGCGGCGAGCGAGATCAGCAGGGGCTCGCTGTGGGCCGGCCCGAGGAGCTGGGCGCCGACCGGCAGTCCGTCGCCGAAGCCCGCCGGGACGCTGATGCCCGGCCAGCCGAGCACGTTCCAGGGCCAGGCGTACGGGCAGGCCGCGATCACCTCCTGGTCGGTCCGCCGGCCGGACAGCCCGGTCATGGCCCCGACGGCCGGGGGCGGGGTGGCGGTGGCGGGGGTGAGCAGCACGTCGAAGCGCGAGAACAGCTCCCCTATCCGGCGGTGCTGACCGCCCTCCGCCCGGCGGGCCCGGCGCAGGGCGGCCCCGGCGAGCAGGCGCCCGTTCCGCGAGGCGGCCAGGGTGCGGGGGTCGAGAAGCGTACGGTCCGGGACGCGGTCGCTCCACTGGCTGATGCCGGCGAACGCGCGGGGCAGGAAGCTCAGCCCGATCAGGCCGTAACGCGGCTCGGCCTCCTCCACCTCGTGGCCCAGCCGGGCGAGGGCGTCGGCCAGGTCGCCCACCGCGCGGCGTACGGCGGGATGGAGCGGTGCGCGGGCGGCGACGAACGGGGGCCGCCAGGACACCGCGATCCGCAGCCGGCCCGGTTCGCGTCCGGCCGCCTCCACGGCGTCGATGCCCGGGGGCCGGTGGACGTCGCCCGGGTGCTGCCCGGCGGCGGCGTCCAGCAGCAGCGCGGCGTCGCCCACGGTGCGCGCGAGCGGGCCGTTGACGGTCAGGCCGTGGAAGGACTCGGCGTCCGGCCAGGTGGAGACCCGGCCGCGCTGCGGCTTGATGCCCACCAGCCGCGTCCACGCCGCGGGGATGCGGACCGAGCCCGCCCCGTCCGAGCCGAGCGCCGCGGCGACCACTCCCGCCGCCACCGCCGCCGCGGCACCGCCGGAGGAACCCCCGGGCGTGTGCCCGAGGTCCCACGGGTTGCGGGTGGCACCAAAGGCGGGCCCCTCGGTGAACGGCCACTGGCCCAGCTCGCAGGTGTTGGTCTTGCCGACGACGATCGCGCCGGCCGCGCGCAGGCGCCGTACCGCCTCCGCGTCCCGGGGCTTGGCCGGGAACTCCCCCGCGCAGCCGAACGCGGTGGGTTCGCCCGCCAGGTCCGTGTCGTCCTTGATCGCGACGGGGACGCCGAGCAGCGGCAGCCGCTCGCCGCGCTCCAGCCTCCGGTCGGCCTCCTCGGCCTCCGCCAGGGCCGCCTCGGCGCGGACGCGCCGGAAGGCGTTGACGGTCGGCTGGGTGGCGTCGACGCGTTCGAGCGTCCTGCGGACCAGTTCCGCGGCGGTGACATCGCCTTCGCGCAGCGCACGCGCCTGCGCCGCCAGCCCCTCGGTTCGGGCAGTGGACACGGCCGCCCCCTCTCCCTATTGTTCGTTCGAACGAACAAGTCGGGAGGTTAGACCGATGCGGATCGCCGGTGCAACTGTTCTGCTCACGGGCGCCACGGGCGGGCTCGGCCAGGACATGGCTCGCGAACTCGCGGCCAGCGGTGCACGGTTGACCCTCAGCGGGCGCCGAGCCGACGTCCTCGAACCGCTGGCGAGGAGCCTGGACGCGAGGACCGTCCCCGCCGACCTCGCGGTCCGGTCCGACGTGGAGAGGCTGGCCGCCGAGTGCGCGGGCGTCGACGTCCTCGTGGCGAACGCCGCCCTGCCGAGCAGCGGCGACCTGCTGGACTACGCCCCCGACGAGCTCGACCGGGCCCTGATGGT
This sequence comes from Streptomyces sp. PA03-3a, assembly GCF_033792735.1. Lineage (NCBI taxonomy): Bacteria > Bacillati > Actinomycetota > Actinomycetes > Kitasatosporales > Streptomycetaceae > Streptomyces > Streptomyces sp. PA03-3a. The sequence continues at coordinate 184,775 of NZ_JARAVM010000001.1, read as the reverse complement.
GAACCTGCGAGCACCGGTGCTGCTGGCCCGGCTGCTGGCGCCGGCCATGGTCGAGGCCGGGCGGGGCCACATCGTCCTCATCGGATCGCTGTCGGGCAAGGCCGCCTCGCGGTCCACCTCCCTCTACAACGCGACCAAGTTCGGCCTGCGCGGCTTCGCCCACGGCTTCCGCGAGGACCTGCACGGCACCGGCGTCGGGGTGTCGCTGGTCCAGCCCGGCTTCGTCCGGGACGCGGGCATGTTCGCCGACACCGGCGCCAAGGCACCGGCCGGTGCCCGTACGGTGACGCCTCGGCAGGTCACGGCGGGGGTCGTACGGGCCGTCGAGCGCAACCTCGGCGAGGTGAACGTGGCTCCGCCCGAACTGCGGCTGCTCACCGCCGTCGCCGGGCAGTTCCCGGTGTTCGCGGCCCGCGTCCAGCGGCTCAGCGGCTCGGCGGAGCGCGCGACGCGGGACATCGTGACGGCCCAGCGGCACCGCCGCTGAGCGGCCGCCGCCGGGCGGTTCACAGCTGCGGATACCGGCGGCGCCGCCAGGTCCACGCGACCGCGGCGGCGGCCACCGCCCAGCCGAAGAGCACCAGGTAGGGGAAGGCGTACTGGTTGCCCGAGAAGTAGATCGCGTTGTGCTGCGCGTTCACCGACGCCCCCGGCGGCAGCCAGCGGCCGACGGCCCCCAGCGGCTGGGGCAGGAGCAGCCAGGAGACCGCCCCGCCCGAGGACGGATTGCCCAGCAGCACCATGAGCAACCACGTCGGCAGGATGGCCCACTTGCCGAACAGCATGTAGAACGCCGTGAACACCAGCCCCGAGGTCACCATCGTGAGGGTCAGGATCGCCCAGGACTGGAGGAAGGGCAGCCGCAGCACCTGCAGCCCCCAGTCCACCACCGCGACGATGGACAGGCTTCCGAGCACGGAGTACACGACGATCGTCGCGAAGCGCTCCAGCGGTCTCAGCTCCGACGCGTGCACGGTCAGCTGCACCGCGCCGAGGAAGCCCACGATGACCGCGGCCAGCGTGATGTAGAAGATCGCGAGTCCCTGCGGGTCGCCGGGCTGCAGCGGTCTGAGGTCGCCCAGGCTGAGCCGCACCCCCGCCTGCGAGGCCGCCACCGGGGCGGCGGCCGCCAGCACACGCGCCACCGAGGCCCCCGCGGCCGGTACCAGGTCGAACGAGACGGTGCCGCCCCCGGCCCTGGTCTGCGCCACGGCGAACACATGCTGCCGGTCGACGGCGTCGACGGCGGCCGCGCGCGTGGCGAAGCGGCGCTGCACCAGTTCGGTGCTCAGGCCCGAGTCCATGCCGGCAACGAACTTCTGCAACTGGGGGGAGTCGTCGACGACGCCGATCGGGACGTGATGCGGCGTCGGGTGCGCCATGGCGAAGCTGTACGAGCCGGCGAACAGGCCCGCTCCCACCGCCAGCAGCAGGACGATGACCGCGGCAGGCCGGTAACGTGACAGCCCGGAGGGGTGAGTCATCGGCATACCCTCATCGCGCCCTCCGAAAGGCCGGGCCCCGTCCCGGCCGCGTCGCGGCAGGGCCTGGGCTGTGGGGCGAACCCGCCGCCCAAATTACTGCCGGTGATCGCCCCCCGCTACCTGACGGGGCTCGGCCCCGGCGGGCCGGCGCGGTGGCCGTCGGCTCACATGCGGCCTGCCTCCAGGGCCCGGACGGCCCAGTCCAGGGCGGGTCCGCGGCTCACCGGCGCGGGCCAGCCGTTGATCACAGCGAGCAGCCGGGCGTACCGCTCCCGGCGCGGGTCTGACGCGGTCCGCAGACGGGTCAGCAGCCGTCGCCGGAGCTCGGCGCCGTCCGCGACGCCGAGCTGGTCGGCGTACTCGGCGGCGACGGCCGCGACGACCGGACGTGCTCGCTCGGAGGCGGGGTCGACTCCGGCGGCCACGGCGGCGAGGGCCCGTTCTCCGGCCGAGGCGACCACATCGCGGCGCGGCGGCGCGGTCCCGGCACGCGCGCGGTCGGCGGCGTGTTCCTCGGCCGCCCTGCGCATCACCGCCCTGAATCCGGGGTCACGGGAGAGCTCGGCCAGCTCCACCCAGGCCTGGAGCTGCTCCGGGTGGGGGTCGTCGGGCAGCACGGGGGTGAGGGTGCGGCGCGGGCCCGCGAGCGCGGGATCGTCCGCGAGGCCGTCCGGCGCGCCGAGCACGGCGTCGAGGAAGTCGTCGACGAGCCGGCCGCGTTCCTGCGCGGACAGCCTGGCCAGTTCGTGCATGAGCTCCGTCTCCTCCGGGGTGGATCCGCGCCGGGACACGACCGTCAGCACCGCGTGCCGCAGCCGTGACGTGCGGATCTGCGCCTCCAGGGCCGCGGCGTGGGCCGCCGCGACCTCGGGCAGGGACAGCTCCCGGTCCACGACCCGTCGGATCGTCGCCAGGTCGAGTCCCAGGTCACGCAGGGTCCGCACAAGCTCCAGCCGGGCCAGGGCCGGGCCGTCGTAACGCCGGTAGCCGGCCGGACTGCGGCCGGCCGGCGTCACGATGCCCCGGTCCGAGTAGAAGCGGATGGTCTTGACCGTCAGCCCGGTGCGCCGGGCCAGGTCTCCGATCGAATAGCGCGCGTCGCCGTTCACACCTCCACTCTTCCGTCTCCCCCTGAGGGAGACTCAAGCCCCCGCGCGGACCGCCACGGCCCGTGCCGCCCGCGCGACCTCGCCCCGGCGGGTCGCGCCGGTGAGCGGATCGCTCGGGGCGTAGCGCACGGCGGCGCCGTACTGGGCGCAGCGGGCGGCGATGGCGGGGCAGGCGCGTTCGGCGAGGGCCGCGATGGTCAGGGAGGGGTTGACGGTGAGGGAGGTGGGGACGGCCGAGCCGTCCGTGACGAACAGCCCCGGGTGAGTGCGCAGCTCGTTGAGTTCGGTCAGCGCGGAGATCGCGGCGAAGTCGCCGAGCCGGCAGGAGGCGAGGGGGTGGGCGGTCACCGTGCCCGCCACGTCCTCGCTCCACGGACGGACGGTGGCCAGGCCGTCCCGCTCCAGCACCGCCCGGGTGTGGGCGTCGGCCTCGGCCCAGCCGCGCCGTGTGCCGGACGTCGGCGTGAACCGCATGGTGCCCAGGCCCAGCCCGTTGGCGAGCCGGGTGAAGCTGCCGGTGAGGGGCGGCACGCCGAAGCTGCCCTCGGCCTCGTCCTCCGTCATGGCGAGCACGGTGAGCCAGGAGCGCCAGCGGGCCCGCATCTGCTTCTTGGCGACGCCCGACCAGCGCTGCCCCGCCGTCTGGGCGAGGGTGTTGGTGACGGCCGGGAAGTAGATCTGCTGGAGGGTGAAGCGGGAGAACTGCGGGGCGCTCGCGTCGAGGCGGTCGAACGACGCCGCGGTGATCGGCATCCCGATGTGCAGCGCCTCGTACGCCACAGTCACGCTGCGTGACAGTCCGAGCAGGGAGCGGACCTTGCCCTCGTCCATCTCCGCGACGCTGACCCGGTCGCCGTTGCCGGAGAAGTAGCCGCCGACGGCGGGCGGGACTCCGCCGAGGGCGAGGGCCGACCGCTGGAGGAGGACGGGTGTGCCGACGGCGCCCGCCGCCAGCACCAGGACCTTGGTGTGGAGGGTGCCCGCTCCGGTGGGGCAGGTGTAGTCCGACGGGTCGAGGGTGATGTGGTCGACGGCGTAGCGGTAGCCGGGGACCGTGGACGGGCGGATCAGCTGGACCTCGTGCAGCGGCCGGATCTCGGCGCCGTGGGCCTCGGCGGCGGGCAGGTAGTTGAGCAGCATGGAGCGCTTGGCGCCGAAGCGGCAGCCGGACAGCATCCAGTTGCAGTCGGTGCAGCGGGCCCGGTCGACGGCGACGGGCACCGGGTTGCAGGTGTGCCCGGCGCGGTCGCAGGCCGCGGCCAGCACACCGCCGGCGTAGGAGACGTCGGGCCAGTCGAGTTTCGTCACGGGCAGGGCCTGCTCGACCTGTTCGTACCAGGGGTCGAGGGCGGCGCGGCTGAGGGATGCGGGCCACAGCCGCCGTCCGGCCGCGTCGCGCCGGTCGAAGACGAAGGACGGCGCGCGCAGTGACGCGGCGAAGTAGACGACGCTGCCGCCGCCCACGCAGTTGCCCGCGACGACCGAGATGCCGTCGCCCTTGATCACGTCGACGATGCGGGGGTACGCGCCCAGGTCGAGGTCGTGCGTGAAGTCCTCGGTGGCGAGGCGCGGTCCGCGTTCGAGGACGGTGACCCGGGCTCCCGCGGCGGCGAGGTGGTAGGCGGGTATCGCGCCGCCGAAACCGCTGCCGATGACGAGGACATCGGTGGTCTGGGGGCTCATGCGGGGCTCCCGGAGGGGGTGGTGGCGGGATGCGGCCCGGCGAGGGCCGTGCCGTAGGAGTGGGCGGGGTAACGCCACAGGCCGTCGGCGTCGGGCGGCGGGAAACCGGTCCAGACCAGGCCGGGGTGGCCCTCGGCGAGGGCCTGCGCGGTGTGGCGGTGCGCGGCGGTGTCGAAAGCCAGGCCGACGAGGAAGGCGAGGAGTTGCCAGATCGCGCGGTCGAGGTCGTCGGCCTGGAAGAGCCTGGCGACCAGGGTCGTGCGGTGGTCGAAGGAGAGGCCGACGAAGGGCGGGCGGTCGATGGGGAGCAGGATGAGCTTGCCGACCGCGTAGACGGTGGCACGCGCGTCCAGCAGTGCCGCGATGCCCGGCAGGAGCGGGTTCAGCGGGAGTTCGGGGGAGGTGAGGAGGGCGATCACGCCGGCCTGGACGGCTCCGGGGCCTGGTGCGGCACCGGCGATGGCGCGGTCGGAGGACGAACGTCGCTCCCCCGGCACGAGGGTGTCGGCGAAGGCCTCGAGGGTGGAGACCGGCCAGGAGCCGAGCGAGGTGGCGGAGGTGGCGGAGGCGGCGGGCGCCGCCAGCGTGCCCAGCGCGGGCAGCGCCGCGACGGCGGCGGCCAGGCCGCGCAGCACGGCACGCCGGTCGATGTCCGGGGCGGGGGGCATCGTCACCGGCCCGCGCAGAGCAGGCTGAAGGGCAGGGAGACGGCCAGGCCCGTCTCGCCCGCCTCGTCGCCGTAGGCCTCGAGGACGTCGGCGAGTTCGGGCACGTGCGGGCGCAGCGCGGCCACCAGGTCGCCGATTCCCGCGGTGACCCCGCCGACCTTGAAGTTCGTCAGGAGCATCGCCGCGCGGCGGCCGCGCTTGTCGAACCAGTAGCGGCCGTCCCAGGAGACGTACGGGACGGCTCCGGTGGTGGACTGCACGCTCCAGTGGTCGCGCTGGTAGTAGCGGCACACGGGGAGGGCGAGCGCGAACCGGGCGGGTTCGGCGAGCAGGAAGCGAACGGCGCCGCCGCTGTCGAGCGTGATGTCGCGCTTGGAGTACTCCACGCACACCGGGTCGGAGAGCCACAGCCAGGGGTCGGGCGTCTCCCCCTCGCCGTACGCGTGCCAGTCGCAGGCGGCCGCGAACGGCGGCTCGGTGTACGGATCGGGGGCGTTCGCGGAGGCCGGTGTGGCGACGGCGGTGGCCGCGGTCGCGGCCAGCAGGGCGGCCAGGGCGGATGTGAGCAGGCGTGAGGGACGGCGGAAGCGGGGCATGGGCAGACTCCGGCGGTCGTGGGGGCGGGGCGTACGGGGCCTGGGCACCACGCAGGATGCCGCTGACGGGACATCAGGGCAAGGGGTTGCACACAGACTCATTGAATGAGTGGCTCATCCACTGCCTGAGTATGTTGACGCGCCGCCCCCCTGCCCGGTGGGCTGGGGCCGGACCGCTTCGAGAGGACGACCACGGTGGAGCCACTGCCCCGCGAGACCATCGTCGACGTACTGGAACGCCGCCTGCAGGAGGACATCCTGGACGGCACCCACCCCGCCGGCAGCCTGCTGCCCCCCGAACAGCGCCTGGCCGAGGGGTACGGCGTCACCCGCACCACGGTGAAGCACGCCTTCGGCCGGCTCACCCAGGCCGGGCTCCTGGAGACCCGCCACGGCGTCGGCACCCGGGTCCGCGACTACCTGCGCCTGGGCGGCGCGGACCTGCTGCCCATGCTCGTGCGGCACAACCCGGAATGGCTGGCCGACATCTTCGAGGTCCGCGCCGGCGTCGGCGCGTTGATCGCCGAACGCGCGGCCGCGAAGGCCACTCCCCCGCAACGCACCCGGCTGCGCACCCTCCTGGACGCCGTCGCCGCGGCCGCCGGACCCGACGCCGTCCAGCTGGCCGACGCCGAGGTCCACCGGGCCCTCGCCCGGGCCACCGGCAACCGCGTCTACGTACTCCTCACCAACACCCTCTTCGCCGCCTACCTGCCCCTGCGCGCCCGCCTCGTCGCCCCCTTCCGCGACCCGGCCGAGGCCGCCGCCCGCCTGGACCCCCTGGTCACGGCGGTCATCCGCGGGGACACGACCGCCGCCCGCACGGCGGCGCAGGCGTACCTCGCCGAGACGCAGCGCATCATGCTGGAGGCGCTGGAACCGTAGGAGGGCCGCACCGGGCCGCACCGGGCCGCACCGGGCCGCCCGGGAAGCGGCTCTGCCTGTGCCCGGTCCGCGGCAGGGGCGGGACTCGCGCGCGGGACTCGCGGGCGGCGGGGTCAGCGGGCCTGGTCGGTGGGGCGGATCAGGATCTCGTTGACCGCGACGTGGTCGGGCTGGGTGACCGCGTACAGGACGGCCGCGGCGATGTCCTCGGGCTGGAGGGTCCGCATGGAGTCGGCCATGCCCTTCGCCATGGCCCGGATCCCCGGGTGCGTGATGTGGCTGGTCAGCTCGGTCGAGACGAAGCCGGGTTCCACGAGGACGACCCGGACGCCCTGCTCGGTGACCTCCTGCCGGAGCGACTCCGCGAAGGCGGTGACGCCGAACTTGGTGGCCGAGTAGGCGCCGCTCGCGGCCGTCGCCGTGCGCCCCGAGGTCGAGGAGACCTGGACCACGGCCCCCTTGCGCTCGAGCAGGTGGGGCAGTGCGGCGTGGACCGCGTACATCGAGCCGAGCAGGTTGGTCTCGACCATGCGCGTCCACTCCGTGGTGTCCGCGTCGAGGATCGGGCCGCTGAGCATGACGCCCGCATTGTTGACCAGGATGTCGAGACCCCCGAAACGCTCGGCGGTCGCCGCCACCGCGTCCTGCACCGACTGCTGGTCGGTGACGTCCAGGTCGAGGGCGAGCATCTCGCCGGGGGCGTCCCGCACGAGGTCCTTCAGCCGGTCGGCCCGCCTGGCCCCGACCGCGACCCGGGCGCCGGCCTCCGACAGGGCGAGGGCCGTGGCCCTGCCGATGCCCGAGGACGCGCCGGTGACGAGGACGACCTTGCCTTCGAGGGTGCCGCTCATGTTGTTCTCCAGGAGTCGATGGTGCCGGTACGTGACCCAGGCAGAAGGTGACCGCTGGGTCATGTTGAGCGTAACAGCTAACCTGACCACCCGGTCACGTTGGTGATAGGCTCCACACCTGGGAGGAGGCAGGGATGAGCGGGACGACGGCCACTCCGGGCCAGCGGGCGGACATGGTGCGCAATCGACGCCTGCTGCTCGAGGCGGCGACGGCGGCGTTCGCCGAACGCGGGGTGGACGTGCCGATCGGCGAGATCGCCCAGCGCGCCGGCCTCGCCAAGGGCACGGTCTTCCGGCACTTCGCCTCGAAGGAGGACCTCCTCGCGGCGATCATGCTCCAGATGCTCGACCGGCTCATCGACTCGGCGGACCGCCTTCTCGGGGCCGACGACTCGGCGGCGGCGCTGCGGGAGTTCATGAGCGACGGCGTCGAGGTGCTCGCCGCCGACCGGGCGTTCTGCGAGGTGATCGGCCGCCCGTCACTGCAGCACGCCGAGGTCCGGGACCGCATCGCCCTGCTCTGCGACGCGGCCGAGGCCCTCACGGCCCGGGCGCGCGAGCGAGGCGCCGTGCGCGGCGACATCACGGGCACCGACGTCGTCCTGCTGCTCGGCGGGATCCACCAGACGGCGGCACCGCTGCTGCCCGAGCAGCCGCAGGCGTGGCGCCGCTACCTTGCGCTCACCCTGGACGGGCTGGTCGCCACCGACGCCGGCCCGCTGCCGGAACCGCCGCCCGCGCGCCTGGAGATCGCCGAGCCCACGACGCCCCCGCAGGGCACGAGCACCCCTCGCTGACCCCGCCCCCCCCCAACACCGCCCCGTTCCGGGAAATGCCGGATGCCGACGGGCAACCCACGCATGCCTCCCAACGGGTCTTGACCGCACCTCACGAAAGAGAGAGCATTGCTCTCGTCAGTAAGCGGTGCTCTCCATGGGGGATGATGATGAAGCTGTTCTACGCGGGCCCGTCGCTGCGGGAACTGCACGAGGAGTACGCCAAGAAGGGCCGGCTGGACGAGCGCGCACCGGTCGCCTCGACGAGTTCGGTCACCGTGGACGCACCGGTCGCCGAGGTCTGGCGGCTGATCAGCGACCTGCGCGCCTGGGACACGTGGCGCTCCGACGCCCGCGTCGTCGAGCTGGGGGCCGTCGAACCGGACGCACGCTTCCGCTGGAAACTCCGGGGGACGCCCATCACGTCCTCCTTCGCCGTGGTGGCGCCCGAGCGGGAGCTGTGCTGGACCGGTGTGGCGATGGGGTGGATGAAGGCGGTCGACCGGATGCGGATGGCGCCCACCGACGACAGCCGGACGGTCGTCACGATCGAGGAGTCGCTCTCCGGGCCCCTGCTCTCGCTCTTCTACGACAGTGCCCGGCTCCGCCGGGGCCACGAGGAGATACTTCGCATGCTGAAGGCCGCCGCGGAGGAGGGCCGGGGCCTCGCCCCCGCCGGGACCCGTGACGATGGGACGACTGGCCCGGCCCGGGCCGATCGCGGGATGCTCACCCCATGATCGAGCGCGAGGAAGCGGTCCGGAGGGTCCAGGAGCACCTGGACCTGCACTTCCCGGGGCGCATGGCGGTGGTGGAGGCCGAGGAGCACGAGCTGGCGTGGATCGTCCTCTACCAGTCCGCGGAGTACGTCAGGACCGGGGACTCGCGCCACCTGCTGGCCGGCAACGGGCCCTACCTCGTGGATCGCGCCGACGGCAGCATGCACACGATCGGTCCGGTGGACTACCTCATGGGCGGATGGGAGGAGGAGTACCGGGCCCGTGTCCGCGGGATGCCCGTACGGACCGCGGTGGACGAGCTGGACGACCGGGTCCGCGCGTCGGCGGCCGCTCGCGGCCGCGTGTTCGCCATGGTCGAGCTGCGGGAACGGATACCGGCGCTCGGCCCGGCCGAAGCGCTGGCCTACGTGACGGCCCTTCAGGGCGGAAGCGCGGCTCCGCGGGGTCCGCTCGCCGTCGTCACCGAGACGCTCCTGCCGTACCGGGAGCCCGTGGTCAAGACGGTCGCCGGGTGAACACGAAGACGCCGGCCAGGACGGGGGAAACCTGACCGGCGCCGGTTCGATGTGCGGGGCCGCGGTGGCGGTCGCCCCCGGCAAGGGGCTCCGTGGGGCTTCAGCCGAACGATCGTCCCCACGGGCGAAGGGATGAGGCCCGGGGTCACTGGCCCACTCACGGCACCCGCATGTGCTGTGTAACCACGCACTTGCCCGGATTGTTCCCGCGTCCCGGTGGTCCGCGGCCGTGGAAGGCATGCCGGTGGCCTGCTGCGGGGAAGCGCGTTGCATGACGAAGACCGGTCTCCCGGAGGGCATCCGGGCCTGCCTGTTCGATCTCGACGGAGTGCTGACCAAGACCGCGGTCGTGCACGCCGCCGCCTGGAAGGAGGTGTTCGACGACTTCCTGCGGCACCGGGAGGGTGCGGACTTCCGCCCCTTCGACAAGGTGGCCGACTACGACGAGTACGTCGACGGCCGTCCACGCGCGGACGGCGTGCGGGCCTTCCTGGCCTCCCGGGGCATCGAGCTGCCCGAGGGCTCCGCGGACGACCCGCCGGAGCGCGACACCGTGCAAGGGGTGGGCAACCGCAAGAACGAGATCCTGCTGGAGAAGATCCGCACCGAGGGCGTCGAGGCCTATCCGGGTTCCGTCCGCTACGTGAACGCCGTGCGGGCCGCCGGCCTGCGGACGGCGGTGGTGTCGTCCAGCGCCAACTGCCGCGACGTGCTGGTCGCGGTCGGCATCGAGGACCTCTTCGACGTGCGCATCGACGGCGTGGTGGCCGCCGAGCGCAAGCTCCCGGGCAAGCCGAACCCGGACACCTTCCTGGAGGCGGCGCGCGAGTTCGGCCTGGAGGCGAAGGCCGCGGTGGTCTTCGAGGACGCGCTGGCCGGCATGGACGCCGGCCGCTCCGGGCACTTCGGCTACGTCGTAGGGGTGGACCGGGTGGGCCAGGCCGACGCGCTGCGCGCGCACGGCGCGGACATCGTCGTACGGGACCTCGCCGAGCTGCTGGAGGCCGACGCGTGATCAGCCACTCCTCCTATGTGGTCGAGCCGTGGTGCGTGCGGGAGACCGAGCTGGACCTCGAGGTGCTCGCCCAGAGCGAGTCGGTGTTCGCCCTGTCCAACGGCCACGTCGGCTGGCGCGGCAACCTCGACGAGGGAGAGCCGCACGGGCTGCCCGGCTCCTATCTGAACGGTGTCCACGAGCGCCATCCGCTGCCGTACGCGGAGGCGGGCTACGGCTATCCGGAGGCCGGCCAGACCGTCATCAACGTCACCAACGGAAAGATCATCCGGCTGCTCGTCAACGACGAGCCCTTCGACGTGCGCTACGGGCGGCTCGTCTCGCACGAACGCGTCCTCGACCTGCGCGCCGGACATCTGCGCCGCACCTGCGAATGGACCTCGCCGGCGGGCTGCACCGTTCGGGTGACCTCGACCCGTCTGATCTCGCTCACCCAGCGGTCGATCGCCGCGGTCGTGTACGAGGTCGAGGCCGTGGACGACGTGCGGCTGGTCGTCCAGTCCGAGCTGGTGGCCAACGAGCAGTTGCCGAGGACGTCGGGAGACCCCCGGGTCTCGGCCGTGCTGGACTCCCCCCTGCAGCCGGAGGAGAACCAGGCGCTGAACAACCGGCTGCGCCTGGTGCACTCCACGTCGGTCACCGGTCTGCGGGTCGCGGTGGCGGCCGACCACGCCGTGGAGGGGCCGCCGTCGACGCGGAGCTTCAGCGAGAGCGGCGACGACACCAGTCGGCTCACCGTCACCAGCTCCCTGGCGGCCGGGGAGAAGCTGCGCCTGGAGAAGATGGTCTCCTACGGCTGGTCCCAGGTCCGTTCGCTGCCCGCCGTGCGCGACCAGGTGGAGGCGGCGCTCGCGGGTGCCCGCAGCACCGGCTGGCAGGGGCTGTGCGACGAGCAGCGCGACTACCTCGACGCCTTCTGGTCGCGGGCGGACGTGGAGATCGACGGCGACGCCGAGATCCAGCAGGCGGTCCGGTTCGCCATGTTCCACGTCCTGCAGGCGGGCGCGCGCGCCGAGCAGCGGGCGATCCCGTCGAAGGGCCTGACGGGCTCGGGCTACGACGGGCACTCCTTCTGGGACACGGAGACCTTCGTCCTGCCGCTGCTCACCCTGACCTCTCCGGAGTCCGTCGCGGAGGCCCTGCGCTGGCGCCAGGCCACACTGCCCGCCGCCCGGGAGCGCGCCCACCAGCTCGGCCTCAAGGGCGCGGCCTTCCCGTGGCGCACCATCGACGGCTCGGAGGGCTCCGGCTACTGGCCGGCGGGCACGGCCGCGTTCCACATCAACGCGGACATCGCCGACGCCGTCATCCTCTACGTCTCCCTCACCGGCGACGTGGACTTCGAGCGCGAGACGGGCGTGGAGATCCTGGTGGAGACCGCGCGCATGTGGCACTCGCTCGGCCACCACGACCCGCACGGGAACTTCCACATCGACGGGGTCACCGGGCCCGACGAGTACAGCGCCATCGCGGACGACAACGTGTACACCAACCTGATGGCCCAGGCGAACCTGCGGGCCGCCGCCGACATCGTCGAACGCCACACGAAGGAGGGCGCGGCCCTCGGAGTCGACGACGAGGAGACGGCGGCATGGCGGGACGCTGCCGCGGCCATGACCGTGCCGTACGACAGCGCGATCGGCGTCCACGAGCAGTCGGCGGGCTTCACCCGGCACCAGGTGTGGGACTTCGCCGCCACGCAGCCCGACCAGTACCCGCTGATGCTGCACTTCCCCTACTTCGACCTGTACCGCAGGCAGGTGGTCAAGCAGGCGGACCTCGTACTGGCGATGGTCAAGCAGCCGCAGGCATTCGACGACGAGCAGAAGGCCCGCAACTTCGCCTACTACGAGCCCCTGACGGTGCGGGACTCGTCCCTGTCGGCGTCGACGCAGGCGATCATGGCCGCCGAGGTCGGCCATCTGCGCCTCGCCTACGACTACCTGGGCGAGGCGGCGCTGATGGACCTGCACGACCTGGAGAACAACACCCGCGACGGGCTGCACATCGCCTCCCTCGCCGGCACGTGGGCCGCCCTGGTCGGCGGCTTCGGCGGGATGCGGTACCGGAACGGCTGCGCCGCCTTCGCGCCCCGGCTGCCGGAGAAGCTGCGGCGGCTCGCCTTCACGGTGCAGGTGCGGGGACGGCGGCTGCGGGTGGAGATCACCGGAGCGGCGGCGACGTACACCCTGCTGGAGGGGGAGCCGCTGGAGCTGCGGCACTACGACGACCTGTTCACCATCGGCATCGACCACCCGCATACGCGCAAGGTGCCGACCCTCCCCGCGCGTACTGCCCCGGAGCAACCGCCGAGCCGCAGCCCCCGGCACCGCTGACCCGGTCGCCTTGCCGGTGCCGCGGTCCGCGCGACCGGGGCCCGGTGCCTGGCGGCGGGGTCAGCGGCCGGGGAAGTGCGGCAGGACCTCCTCGCCGAGTTCGTGCAGCACTTCGGCGACCGGGCGGTCCCCCGGACGGAGGTTGAGGGAGACATGGGCGACACCCAGGTCCGTCATCGCCGCCAGATGGTCGAGGAGGGCGGTGCTGCCGGTGCGCAGACCGAGGCGGATCGGCTCGGCCGGGGCCGCGGGGTCGGCGAGCAGGTCGAGCAGCATGGGCGTCAGGTAGGGCCTGTCCCGTCCGCCGGTGAGCTCCCGCCACCGGCGGACGTCGCCCCCCAGGGCGCCGAGCGGGCGCGGGTAGTTCAGGCTCGCGTCGGCGTGCTCCGCGATCCACTCCGGGCTCTGGCGGGCGCTGCCGGCCACCGCGACAGGGATCGCGCCGCCCACGGGTTTCGGCAGGACGTCGATCCGGCGCTCGGCCCGTAGTCCGGTGCCGGGCAGGGTCAGCCCGAGCCCGGGTGCCGGCGTGGCCCAGGCCGCGCGCAGGGTCCGTACGCCGTCGCGGAAGGCCTGCCCGCGGCCGTCGAAGTCGGCGCCGAACAGTGGGTACTCCACGGGGCGGTCCCCGCTGGCCAGGCCCAGGACGAGCCGTCCCCCGGAGAGCACGTCGACGGTGGCGGCGGCCTTGGCGACGTGCAGGGGGCTGCGCAGCGGCAGCACGACGGCGGAGGTGCCGAGGACGACGTGCTCGGTGAGCGCGGCGAGGTGGCCGAGGTACGCGAAGACGTCGAAGACGGATCCGGCGTCGCCGAAGGCGAGCGGGTCGTACAGCGGCACGTCCCGCAGCCACAGGGCGCTGAAGCCGAGGCGGTCGGCGAGTCGGGCGAGGTCGGCGTGGCCGCTCAGGTCCGGCACCCCGAGGGGACGGCCCGCCTGCCGGTCGGCGGCGAGGCGGCCGGTTTCCCAGTCGTTGTCCAGGGGCAGTTCGAGTCCGAGGGTGAGCCGCCGATGGGGACTGGTGAGGCGGGTGAGGGCGGTGCTGGTCATGGTGCGGGCTCTCTTCGGGTGCGGTGTCGGGTCCGCGGTGCCGGCGGTCCCGGCGCGCGCGATCAGTGCCGGGAGGTGAGGGCGGGCTCCCCGGCGGGCGCGGTCCCGGCCACGACCCGGCCGTGCCGGCCGCCGCGGCCCTTCTCCAGTGCGGCGGAGACGACCGCGAGCACGAGGGCGGAGGCGGTCAGGACCGCCCCGACGAGGTTCGGTGAGGTGTAGCCGTGGCCCGCGGCGATCACGACCCCGCCGAGCCAGGCGGACAGGGCGTTGCCGAGGTTGAAGGCGCCGATGTTGACGGCCGAGGCCAGGGTGGGGGCCCCCGAGGCCTGGTCCAGGACCCGCTTCTGCAACGGCGGAACGGTCGCGAAGCCCAGGGCGCCGATGAGGAAGATCGTGGCCCCTGCGGTGAGTTCGTTGTGCGCGGTGAGGGTGAACAGCGCCAGCACGGCGGCCAGGGCGCCCAGCGCCGTGTACAGCATCGGCATCAGGGCACGGTCGGCGTACCTGCCGCCGATCAGGTTGCCGACGACCATGCCGGCCCCGAAGAGCACCAGCAGCCAGGTGATGGAGGAGTCGGCGAAACCGGTGACCTCGGTCATCATCGGGGCGATGTAGGTGATGGCCGCGAAGACGCCCCCGAAGCCGAGCACGGTCATCGCCATGGCCAGCAGGACCTGCACGTTGCGGAAGGCGCCCAGTTCGTGGCGCAGGCGCACGCCCTGCGGCTTCGGCATGTCGGGCACCAGCTTGAGGACACCGGCCAGCCCGAGGACGCCCAGGCCGGCGACGACGAAGAAGGTCGTACGCCAGCCGGCGCTCTGCCCGATGAAGGTGCCCAGCGGCACGCCTATCACGTTGGCCACAGTGAGCCCGGCGAACATCATGGAGATCGCACGCGCCTTCTTCTCCGGGGCCACGAGGTCGGCCGCGACGACCGAGCCGATGCCGAAGAAGGCGCCGTGGGTGAAGGACGCGAGGATGCGCCCGGCCATCATCACGCCGAAGGCGGGGGCCAGGGCGGAGACCAGGTTGCCGAGCACGAACACACCCATGAGCAGCATGAGCATGTTCTTGCGGGACACCTTGGTGCCGAGCAGCGTCATGATCGGCGCGCCGATCATGACGCCGAGTCCGTAGCCCGTCACGAGCAGGCCGGCAGTGGGGACGGACACCCCGAAATCGGTGGCGACCTCGGGCAGCAGGCCCATGATCACGAATTCGGTGGTTCCGATCCCGAAAGCCCCGATGGCGAGGGCCAGAAGCGCGAGAGGCATGGCGGAGACCTTCCGGAAATTGCAGCGGCATCTAACAGGCGTCCACAATAATTGCAGACGCGCTATAACGTCAAACGCTGGACATCTGCGGGCGGCGGCTTACCATGGCCAGTGGAGGATCACCGCCTCCACCCGCAGCCGCCGCACAAAGGGGACCTCGATGACCGCCACCGATCCGGCACTGACCGCCCTCGCACAGGGGTGGCACGCCCTGTCCCTGCTGCACGGTCGGATCGAGGGCCAGATCGAGAAGCAGTTGCAGACCCACCACGACCTGAGCGTGCGTGAGTACTCGCTGCTCGACGTCCTCAGCCGCCAGCACGAGGGCGAGGGTGGCCACCTGCAGATGCGCCAGGTCGCCGACGCCGTGGTGCTCAGCCAGTCGGCGACGACCCGCCTGGTCACCCGGCTGGAGGACCGCGGCCTGCTGGCCCGCTACCTCTGCCCCACCGACCGGCGCGGCATCTACACGAACGTGACCGAGGACGGCCTCAAGCTGCTGGAGGAGGCCCGCCCGACGAACAACACGGCGCTGCGCGCGGCGATGGACGAGGCGGCCCTCGTCCCGGAGCTCGCACCGCTGGTCAAGGCGGTGGAGGACCTGCAGGGCGCCAAGGTCCCCGCCTCCTGACGCAGCCAGTCGGCGCACGAGGTTATTCGGCGCTTGCAATTGACCGCGTACGCAATTAATCTGGTCGTGGAGCACGGGAAGGGCGCGTCCCCCGCCCCCTCCCGGGTCGTTCACCCGTCCGCACTCGCACCGGCGCACACCGCCGGCCGCGACGCGAAAGGATCAGCACCATGACCACCCCCACCCCGGACATCACCCTGAACAACGGCGTCACCATGCCGCAGCTCGGCTTCGGCGTCTTCCAGGTGCCCGACGCCGACACCGCCGCCGCCGTCACCTCAGCACTCGAGAACGGTTACCGCAGCATCGACACCGCGGCGATCTACGGCAACGAGGCAGGCGTCGGCCAGGCCCTCGCCGCCTCCGGCATCGCCCGCGACGAACTGTTCGTCACCACCAAGCTGTGGAACGGCGACCAGGGCTACGACAGCACCCTCGCCGCCTTCGACGCCTCCCTCGCCAAGCTCGGTCTCGACCACGTGGACCTCTACCTGATCCACTGGCCGACTCCGGCCCGCGACACGTATCTGGACACCTGGCGGGCCTTCGAGAAGATCCACGCCGAGGGCCGGGCCCGCGCCATCGGCGTCTCCAACTTCCAGCCCGCGCACCTGCAGCGCATCATCGACAACAGCGACGTCGTCCCCGCCGTCAACCAGGTGGAGCTGCACCCCCAGCTCCAGCAGGCCGAGCTGCGCGCCTTCCACGCCCGGCACGGCATCGCCACGGAGGCGTGGAGCCCGCTCGCCCAGGGCGCCGTCCTGAGTGACCCGGTCGTCACCGGTATCGCCGACCGCCTGGGCAGGACCCCGGCCCAGGTGATCCTGCGCTGGCACCTGCAGCTCGGCAACGTGGCCATCCCCAAGTCGGTGACGCCCGAACGGATCCGCCAGAACATCGACGTCTTCGACTTCGCGCTCTCCGACGCGGACATCGCGGCGATCACCGCCCTCGACAGCGGCACCCGCATCGGCCCGGACCCCGACACCTTCAACTGACCGCCGGGGCCGGGGCCGTCCTGTCCGCCGGTCCGCACCCCGCGAACCGGCGGGCGGCCCTCGAGCACACATGGCGCACGCGGCTCAGGAAGCGGTGCGCTCCTCGATGCGCCGCAGCGCCTGCTTGAGGTACCCGGCGAAGCGCGGGTAGTTCTCGCTCATCGGGAAGTGCCCGATCTCCTTCATCTCGATGAACTCGGCCCCACGGATCTGCTCCGCGGTCCTGGCCCCGTCCGCGGGGGTGGTCAGGTAGTCGTACTCGCCGGTGAGCATGACGACCGGGCAGCGTTCCCCGTCGATCTCCCCCAGCCTGCCGCGCAGGTCGTGGTCGACGGAGTAGAAGTACAGGTCGCCCTTGAACGCCTCCGAGCCCTGGCTGTAGTAGAACCAGGTCGCCCAGCGGTCCGCGTCGGGCGACTGCGGGGCCATCAGGTCCCACACCCCGCTGGCGCAGACCTGCGCCGCGTTGGCGTGCGGATGCTGCCACCAGTCGAGGTAGAAGCCCGGGGAGTAGTCCGCCCCCTCCACGGGGATCACCGCCTTGAAGCGGTCCGGGTGCCGCAGCGCCAGCTGCAGGGCCACGTTCCCGCCGAAGGAGGAGCCCATGAAGATCGGGTCCTCCAGGCCGAGCGCGTCGCAGAACGCGGTGATGAAGGCGACGTAGTGGTCGGCGGTGAGCTTGTACTCCTCCTTCCACCAGTCCTTGTTCAGCGGCGGGTCCGACTTCCCGTGGCGCGCGAGGTCGTAGGCGATGACGCGGTGGTTCGCGGTGATGTCCTCGTCCTCCAGGAGGCCGCGCCACTGGTGGTTGTGGCAGCCCGCCGTGTGCTGGCACACCAGCGGCTGCCCCTGGCCGTTCTCCAGGTAGAAGACCTTGTACTGGACGTCCTCCACGTCGATCGTGACGTAGTGGCCGGTCACCGGGGAGATACGGGAGGCGGTGCTCATCAAGGGGTCCTTTCGGCGGTGCGGGGCGGAACGGCCGTTCAGCCCAGCGGGCCGGTGAGGCGGAGCAGTTCGAGCTGACGTGTGAGGCAGCGCAGGTTCTGCATGAGGACCAGCAGGTCGCCCTCCAGCCGCATGTCCCGCTGGAAGCTCGCCGCCCAGATGCCGTGGTACATCGGCTTCGGCACCGGCGAGCAGAACTCCCGCCAGGTCGCGGCACCGGCCCTGATGGCGAAGTCGTAGGCCGTGAGCGGTTCGGGATCGACGACGAGGTCCTCCACCCTGCCGCGGTGCATGCGCACCAGGAAGGCGTGCCGTTCCATGTCCAGAAGGTAGGTGCAGCTGAAGTACGCCCCGTGCGCCCTCAGCTCCGCGTCGCCGTCACTGAGCCTGCGGAACTCCTCCACGGGCCCCTGCGTCGTTGCCGTCGTCATGTCCACTCCTCGCTGACGCCGATCTTCGCTCACAGCTAATACACCGTCAGGTGCTCGCCGTGCGCGGGCACGCCGGTACGTCCCCCGCACGGCGCGTCCGGCGAGCACCGCAGCCCCGCCCGGGAAGGCTGGGAGGTGGACGGCCGCGCCGCGACCGTCCACCGGAGACCGGGACAGCCGAAGGAGCGGTACATGCGCATCGATCTCACCGGACGGACCGCCTTGGTGACGGGTTCGACGCAGGGCATCGGGTCGGCGATCGCCGCGGGCCTAGCAGGGGCCGGCGCCCGGGTCGTGGTCAACGGCCGCGATCCGGGGAGGGCGGACGAGGCCGTCGCACGACTGCGCGGCCAGGTCCCGGAGGGCGACTTCCTCGCCGTCGGCGCCGACGTCGCCTCCCCGGAGGGCGCCGCACGCGTGTACGAGCAGGCGCCGGACGTGGACGTCCTCGTCAACAACCTCGGCGTCTACGGCGCCAGGGACGCCCTCGACATCGACGACGACGAATGGCGCCGCTACTTCGAGGTCAACGTGCTCGCCGCCGCCCGCCTCACGCGCCTCTACCTGCCCCGAATGCTCGAACGGGACTGGGGCCGCGTCCTGTACATCGCCAGCGACTCGGCGGTCGCGACGCCGCCCGAGATGATCCATTACGGCATGTCCAAGACCGCGCTGCTCGCCCTCGGCCGCGGTTTCGCCAAGAGGGCCGCGGGCAGCGGCGTCACCGTCAACTCGGTGATCGCCGGCCCCACCCACACCGCGGGCGTCGAGGACTTCGTCCACCAGCTCGTGGAACCCGGCCTCCCCTGGGACCAGGCGCAGCGGGTCTTCATGCGCGAGCACCGCCCGCAGTCCCTGCTGCAGCGCCTGATCGAGCCCGCGGAGATCGCCAACATGGTGGTCTACCTGAGCTCCGACCTGGCCTCGGCCACCACCGGCGGCGCCCTGCGGGTCGACGGCGGTTACGTCGACGCCATCCTCCCCTGAGACTCTCCGGCGTTCAGGAGACCGTCGTCACGACCGCCTGGCGGTCCAGCAGCAGCGGGACGATCCGCTCCAGCGCCAGGCTCCGGAAGTGGGCGCTGCCGCGGTGCGCGTCCAGGGCCTCCCGATCGGTGTAGCGCTCGACCAGCACGATGTCGCCACGGCCGGGACCGTCGGGATGGAAGGCCCGGTAGCCCAGGCATCCCGGCTCCGCCCGGGAGGCTTCCACGAGATCGGCGAGCGTGGCGCGGATCTCCTCGTGGCTGCCGGGCGCGGGCGTCCAGCGCGCGATCACCACGATCTGGCCGGGTCGCGCCCCGGTCAGCGGCCAGCCGGTCGCGGGGGTGTCGTCCATGGCTTCCCTCACCTCACCGTCCGGGGCGCCGCCGGGCCGGCGGCCTGTCCGCCGTCCCGGTGCCCGCCCGGGGAGGACAGTGCCCCTCCACCCCCATAGGATAATGATCATCCTCAAATGCCACATTTGCTCCAAAGGTGGTCGGAATGAGCGTCCAGGGCGTGAACGAGCCGACGGCACCCGGCGGCGGCCGGCCCGAGGTACCGCCGACCGGCGGTGAGGGCCACACCGACGACAAGCAGCCGTCCCAGCACGGCTACCACCACCCGGCCGCCGGCTGGGGCGCCGCCAAGAGCGTGACCCGGGTGCTGCTGAAGGAGCGTGCGCTGGTCGACGGACCCCGGGCGATCTTCAAGATGAACCACGAGAACGGCGGCTTCGACTGTCCCGGATGCGCATGGCCCGACGACACCAAGGGCCTCAAGCTCGACATCTGCGAGAACGGCATCAAGCACGTGACCTGGGAGATGACGCCCAAGCGGGTGACGCGGGAGTTCTTCGCCGCCCACACCGTCACCGAGCTGTCGACCTGGACCGACTTCGCGCTGGAGGACCAGGGCCGGCTCACCGAGCCCATGGTGTACGACCCCGGCACGGACCACTACGTGCCCATCTCCTGGCAGGCCGCCTTCGATCTCGTCGGCCGTGAACTGCGCGCCCTGGACAGCCCGCACGAGGCCTCCTTCTACACCTCCGGCAGGCTCGGCAACGAGGCGACCTTCCTCTACCAGCTGATGGCCCGGGAGTTCGGCACGAACAACCTGCCGGACTGCTCCAACATGTGCCACGAGGCATCGGGACGGGCGCTGCAGGCGGCCCTCGGCACCGGCAAGGGCACCGCCGACCTCAAGGACTGGGAGTCCGCCGAGGCCCTGTTCATCATGGGCGTCAACGCGGCCTCGAACGCGCCGCGGATGCTGACCGCCCTCGCCGACGCCTACCGTCGCGGCGCCCAGATCGTGCACGTCAACCCGTTGATCGAGGCCGCGGCCACCCGGACGATCGTGCCGCACGAGGTCACGGACATGGCCCTGTTCAAGTCGACCCGGACCGGCACGCTCGATCTGCAGGTGCGCTCCGGCGGCGACATGGCGCTGATGCGGGGCATCGCCAAGGCCGTGCTGGAGCAGTCGGCCCGCGAACCCAAGGCGCTGGACCGGGAGTTCATCGAGCGGTACACCCACGGGTTCGAGGAGTACCGTGCCCTGTGCGAGGCCACGCCCTGGGAGGAACTGGAGCGCCAGTCCGGGCTGACCCGCGCCGACATCCTCAAGGCCGCGGCCGTCTACTCGCGCTCGGACCGCACCCTGATCAGCTGGTGCCTGGGTGTGAGCCAGCACGAGCACGGAGTCGACACCGTCCGCGAGATCGTCAACGTCCTGCTGCTCCGCGGCAACCTGGGACGCGAGGGCGCCGGCCCCTCCCCCGTACGCGGCCACAGCAACGTCCAGGGCAACCGTACGTGCGGCATCGACCACCGGCCGACCGAGGCCTTCCTGGACCGCCTCGGCGCGGTCTGCGGCATCGACCCGCCGCGGGAGCACGGGATGGACACGGTGGGCACCATCGCCGCCATGCACGAGGGCAGGGTCAAGGTGTTCGTCGGTATGGGCGGCAACTTCGCTCTCGCGGCGCCCGACACCCCGTACACCGCCCGGGGACTCGCCAAGTGCGCGCTGACCGTGCAGGTGAGCACCAAACTCAACCGCAGCCACCTCGTCCACGGCGAACAGGCCCTGATCCTGCCGTGCCTGGGCCGTACCGAGAAGGACGAGCAGCGGCGCGGTCTGCAGGCCACGTCCGTCGAGGACTCCATGAGCATGGTCCACCTGTCCGTGGGGATGAAGCGGCCCGCGTCGTCGCACCTGCTCTCCGAGCCCGCCATCATCGCGGGCATGGCCCGCGCCGCCCTCCCCGGCAGTTCCACGCCGTGGGAGCACTACGTCGAGGACTACGACCGGATCCGCGACACCATGGCCCGGGTCCTCGACGGGTTCGAGGACTTCAACCGCCGCGTCCGGCTCCCGCTGGGCTTCCGGATCCGTCAGCCCGCGCGGGAACTGGTCTTCTTCACCCCTTCCGGGCGGGCCGAGTTCTCCAGCGCGCCGCTGCCGGACGTGGTGCCACCCGACGGGATGCTCGTACTGCAGACCATGCGCTCCCACGACCAGTGGAACACCACGATCTACTCGGACGACGACCGCTACCGCGGCGTGCGGAACCTGCGCACCCTCGTCCTGATGAACCCGGCCGACATGCGCGCCCGGGACATCGGGCCGGGCACGCTCGTCGACATCACGGCGACGGCGAAGGACGGCAGCAGGCGGGCCCTCACCGGCTACCGCGCGCTGCCCTACGACATGCCCCGCGGCTGCGCGGCCGGCTACATGCCCGAGATGAACGTGCTCATCGCCGCCAACGACTACAGCAGCCAGAGCGACCAGCCGCTGATGAAGAACGTGAAGGTCACCATCGGCCCCACCCCCTGAGGCGGCTCACGGCGGCACGACGAGGCGGCGCTCCCCCCCCCACCACGGGACGTGGCAAGGGGAGCGCCGCCGCGGGTTCAGCCGGTGAGCGTGCCGTGGAGCGCTTCGAGGCCGTCGCGGTAGATGCCGGTGAACAGCTCGACCACCTCCGCCTCGCCGGCCCCGTCAGGGACGAACCGGCCGCTCCACACGACCTCGGCGACCTCCGGCCTACCGGGCACGGCATGGACACGCAGGTCGGAGACGTACCCGCTCACCGGGAAGGGCGCTTCCAGGATCGCGTACGCGTAGTGGCGCTCGGCTTCGCTGAAGGCCACCATGCGCTCGACGATCACGTCACCCTCGGGTGTGCGGAGCCTGCGCGCCCGCCCGCCCTCCAGGGGGCTGCTCTCCGGGATGAACGGGAGCCAGTCGGGCAGCGCGTGGAAGCCGCCGATCAGGCTCCAGACGCGTTCGGGCGATGCGGGTACGACACGGCTGACCGAGGTGGACGCCATGGTCTTCCTCCTTGGCTGGGGGCGGGGTGACGGGGGCGGGGTGACGGGACCGGGGGCGGTTCAGGCGCCGTTCGGGAGCGGCGCGGCGGGGCTGACGAGGCCGGAGGCGCGCAGATCGGTCCAGAAGGCGGCCGGGACGTCCTCGTGGAGCGCTGCGATGTCCTCGGCGATCCGGCCCGGCTTGGTGGCGCCGGGGACGGCCGCGACGGCCACCGGGTGCGCGAGGGAGAACTGCAGGGCAGCGGCCTTGACGCTCACCCCGTGGCGTGCCGTGATCTCCTTGATGCGCCGTACGCGCTCGACGACCTCCGGGGGCGCGTCCTGGTACTCGAAGTGGGTGCCGCCGGCGAGGACCCCGGAGCTGTAGGGACCGCCGACGACCATGCCGACGCCCTGCTCCTGCGCCTTGGGCAGCAACCGCTCCAGCGGGCGCGCGTGGTCCAGCAGGGTGTAGCGGCCCGCGAGCAGGAACCCGTCGGGCTGCGGCTCGTCCAGGTCCAGCGTCAGCTCGATGGGCTCGACCCGGTTCACACCGAGGCCCCAGGCCTTGATGACGCCCTCGTCGCGGAGCCGGGACAGCACGCGGAAGGCGCCGGTGCGGGCCTCCTCGAACTTGTTCAGCCACAGGTCGCCGTGGAAGTCCTGGGCGATGTCGTGCACCCAGACGATGTCCAGGCGGTCGACGCCTAGGCGCTTCAGGCTGCCCTCGATCGACCGCTCCGTGGCGTCGGCGGTCCACTCGTGGAGCATCGCGTTCGGACGCCCGTGCTCGAACAGGCCGCCCTTCTCGCCGAGGTCGCGGGCGCCCGGCTCGGGCTCGTCCAGGATGACGCGGCCCACCTTGCTGGCCAGTACGAACGAGTCGCGGGGTTTCTGCGAGAGCAGCTCGCCGAGCCGAAGCTCCGCGAGGCCCGCGCCGTAGAAGGGGGCCGTGTCGTAGAAGCGGACGCCCTGGTCCCAGGCGGCCTCCAGGGTGGCGCTCACCTCCTCCTCGGGGATGGCGCGGAACATGTTGCCGAGGGGGGCGGTACCGAAGCCGAGGCGGCCGGGGATGAGTTCCTTGAGCGACATGATGGTGCCTTTCGACGACGGTGTGCGGGGCGGTGTGCGGGGTGCGGCTTTCTCCGCGGGGCCGGTTCGCGAGGGGGATCGCCTCCGGCCCGCCGGGATCCGGCGTCGGCCGGAGGTGCGTCGGACGGGGTCTGCACTGCACCCCGCCCGGCGCCTTACGGAACCGAGATTACTTGCAGGCGCGGACTAATGCAAACGCTTGATACCTGCGTCATGCGAATGTCGGTGGCCGACCCCGTAACGGGAATTAATCCGCGTGTGCAATTATTGATTGAGCCTGTAGGGCGCAGGCACATGAATGAGGCACCGACTCGTCGCCGCGCGGCCCGGCCCCGTCCGCCCCCAGAGGAGACAGCTTCGTGACCACCACCCTGTTCGATCCCCTCACCCTCCGGTCCCTGACCGTTCCGAACCGGATCTGGATGGCCGCCATGTGCCAGTACAGCGCGGCGCCGGACGGCGAGCAGGCGGGCGTGCCGAACGACTGGCACTTCACGCACCTCGCGGCGCGGGCGGCAGGCGGCACCGGCCTCATCATCACCGAGGCCACCGCGGTCAGCCCCGACGGCCGGATCAGCCCGTACGACCTCGGCATCTGGAACGACACCCAGGTCGACGCCTTCCGGCGGATCACCGCGTTCCTGAAGTCCCAGGGGACCGTGCCCGGCATCCAGCTCGCCCACGCCGGGCGCAAGGCCTCCACCGAGCGGACCTGGGTCGACCGCGGCGCCCCCATCGCCCCCGGCGAGCCGCACGGCTGGACGCCGGCCGGCCCCAGCGCCGTCCCGTTCGACACCGGCTCCACCACGCCGGAGGAACTCGGCACCGAGCAGATCGCCCGGATCGTGGCGGACTTCGCCGACGCCGCCCGGCGCGCCCTGGACGCCGGGTTCCAGGTCGCCGAGATCCACGGGGCCCACGGATACCTCATCAACCAGTTCCTTTCCCCGCACAGCAACCGCCGCACCGACGGCTACGGCGGGGACTTCGAGGGCCGCACCCGTTTCGCGCTGGAGATCGTCGACGCCGTCCGCGCGGTGTGGCCGCAGGACCTGCCGGTCTTCTTCCGCATCTCCGCGACCGACTGGCTGAGCGAGAACGCCGACGACGACCGGGAGGGCTGGACCGCCGACGACACCGTCCGCCTCGCCAAGGAACTGCAGGCCCGGGGCGTGGACCTGATGGACGTCTCCACGGGCGGCAACGCCCCGAACGCCAAGATCGCCGTCGCTCCCGACTACCAGGTCCCGTTCGCCGAGCGCGTCCGCAACGAGACCGGTATGCCCGTCGCGGCCGTCGGTCTCATCACCGAGCCGGACCAGGCGCAGGCCATCGTCGGCTCCGGCAGGGCCGACGCGGTCCTTCTCGGCCGCGAGCTGCTGCGCGACCCGTACTGGGCGCGCCACGCGGCATCCGCGCTGGGCGGGAAGGTCAGCACCCCGGTTCAGTACCACCGCGCCTGACGGAAGTAACACGCTCCTTTCTCGTTCCCGTCCCCGTCGCACCGCCGTGCGGCGGGGACGGCGCATCGAGCGGCGAAACCGCCTTGCGCGGCGACGTCCGGCACCGGGAGCATCACATCCGTCATCCGTCATCCGCCGACGGCACGCGAGGTCCTGCGACGTGAGCTACACGCTGCGTGAGTACACCCCGGCCGACGAGGTCTCCTGGCTACGCTGCAGGGTGCTCTCGTTCCTGGGCACCGCCTACTACGACGACGTCGACCGCGCCAAGCCGCCGATCCCGGCCCCGGGTCTGGAACTCGTCGCAGTCGACGGGTCGGGGGCGGTCGTCGCCATCATGGACACCGCCGTCGACGCCGGCGGCACCGCCCTGGCGACCATGGACACCGTCGCCGTCCACCCCGACCATCAGCACCGCGGCCTCGGCCGCGCCCTCCTGCGGCGCACCCGCGCCGAGGTCCGCGAACGGGGCGCGAGGACTCTCGACGCCTGGACCCGCGACGACCCCGGCACCCTGGCCTGGTACCGCGCCATGGGCTTCACGGAGAGCGACCACTACCTGCACGTGTACGCCCACCGCTACACCGCCCCCGGCGAACCGGACCGCGCGATCCTCACCCCCCGCCCCGGTCTGCGGCTCATGGGCGCCTTCCTGCACGCCGAGCTGGCGGACGAGGCCCGCCTGCGTGCGGAGTTCAGCCGGGTGCACGTGTGCCGGCGCTTCTCGATGACGGTGTGACGCCGAGTGCTCCGGTTCCGGGAGGAGCCGGTCCGGCGATGCCGGACACCCCACGAACGAGAGCACGAAGGCAGAGAACGAGCCGTCGGCAGCCATCACGGTCTCCGGGCCGACCGGGCCCCCGCACCGACGGCGCACCCGTGGGAAATCGCCGCGCCGACCGGCGGGGATTCCGGCACGATCGTGGCCCGTGAGTGACGTCCTGCTCGGCCTGGCCGGCAATCCCTCGCTGCCCCGCGCGTCGGTCGACCGGCTGATAGCGACGGCGAACTCGCCGAAGCGCTCGCCGAACGGCCCGACCTCACCCGTGCCCAGGTGGTCGCCCTGGCCGCCCGCGATGAGGGTGCCGCGCTGCAGCCGGCCTACGGGGGGCGTCTCACCGCTGCCGACGTCGATCCCGTCGCCCGGCCGCTCGTAGCGCTCGCCCTGCTCGACGAGCGCGCGGGACCGCCGGAGTGGGCGCGTACGCTGGCCTGTTCGGAGATCGCCCGGCACCCGCGCGCGACGGCCGTGGCGCTGGTCGCCCGCCTGGACGACGGACGGGCACGGCCCGTGGCCGCGGGGCATCCCGCGCTGGCGCCCGCCGTGATCGTGGAACTGCTCGCGGACGACGACCGGCAGGTGGCGTGTGCGGCGACCGCCAATCCCGCCCTGCCACCCGCGGAGATGACGCGGCTGGTGCACTGATCGTCCTGTGCCCGGGCGCTCCGGTCGCGGAGGCGCCTCGCCCGTGCTTGTTCCCACGGGCTGAACGGCGCTAGCGTCGAGGCCCATGATCGTATGGCTCAACGGCACCCACGGCGCGGGCAAGACGACGACCAGTGCGTTCGTGCAGCAGCTGATCCCGGATTCACGGGTGCTCGACGCCGAGAAGGTCGGCGAGACGCTCATGGACATCACACCCGGACTGCCCGAGACGGGCAACTTCCAGCACTGGCCGCCATGGCGGCCGCTCGTCGTCGAGACCGCCCGCCGGGTGCTCGACTACACCGGCGGCACCCTCGTGATGCCCATGACGGTCCTGGTCGAGCGGTACTGGCGCGAGATCAGCACGGGGCTCGCCGAACACGCCATCCCGGTGCGGCACTTCGTCCTCCACGCCGACCAGGAGACCCTCCGGGGGCGCATCGAGGGGGACACCGTCCTCGGGCCCTCCACGTTCCGCCTCGAGCACCTCGGGCCCTACGCCGAGGCGGCCCGTACCTGGCTGCACGACGAGGCCGAGGTCGTCGACACCACGCACCTGACGCCCGCCGAGGCGGCCCTGCGGATCGCCGAGGCCGTCGAGGGCCGACACGACGGCCGGGCTCAGAACTCGAACTCGACGTAGTCGATGTCGGTGAAGTCGACCTGCAGTCCCTGGGCGCGGCGGCCGCGGTCCTGGAAGTAGATCTCCTGGAGGCCCTCCGCCGCGATGGCGCGCAGCCGGTCCTCGCCGGCGCCCGCGGACTGGGCGGCGAAGAGGCGGGCCGCGTAGTCGGGGGGCAGCGCCTGGGTGACCAGGCGGAGGCGGGCGTCGTCCGTGGAGCCTGGGGCGGCCGTGAAGCCGAAGCGGGCGCGGGTCTCGATGACGATGCCGCCGGTGGTGGCCGCGCGCCGCCTGGCGCGCTCGCGGACACGGGGCTGCCACCGCCTGCGGACCTCGTTCTCGAGGCGGGCGGCGAGGTCCTTGCGGGGGCGTTTGAGCCGTCCGGCCAGGTAGCGCTCGACGGTGCGCTGCGAGACGCCGAGCAGAGCGGCGACGGCCCTGGTGCCCTTCTCCTGCTTGACCAGGAACCGCATCTGGGCCTGCGCCGACTTCGGCACGGGCCGCGTGAAGGTCTTCTCCGTGGCCTTGTCGAGGCCGTCGCCGAGCATGCCCACCGAGGTCTCCTACTCTCCGTCGAGTGCGGCGTCGCCGCCCTTGATGTGGCGGGCGGGGTTGTGTCCGTCCTCGAGCAGCTCCACGGCCCACATCAGGGACTGGGTGCCCTCGTGCTTGACCATCCCCGGCGAGACGCCGAGCCGGAAACCGCCCGGCAGCGGTTGGCCCTCCGGTGTGCGCGGCAGGAAGTCCAGCGGGCCCGGGCCGTCGGACAGGTAGACGGCGCAGTCGGACAGCACGGCCACCGGGAAGAGTCCCGCGGCGGCGAACCTGACCATCTTGCGGTGCATGTTGACCCGCGCGGTGGCGATGACCGCGGCACGGATGTCGGGGCGCCATGTGGGGCGGTCGAGGGCGGGCCAGCGCTCCCCCGGACGGTACCCGGCACCCTGGGGTCGCTCGCGGAGCTTGCCGATGCCGCCCTTGACGGTGGCCTTGACGGCCGAGAGCAGTGCCGCGCGGGACGGGTCGGCCTCCTTGTGGTGCTCCATCGCGGCGAGGAAGTCGGCCTCCGGCATGCCGGGGACGACGCCGAGTTCGGCCATGGTGGCCATGTACGCGTCGCGCAGCCTGCCGTACCAGGCGTCGAGGTACGCGCCGTGCTCGGGGCGGACGTACGCCTCGACCGGGTGCACCACGTGGCCGAGTTCGGCGGCGTAGGCCACGGTGGGCGTCGCGTACCAGGCGGGGCCCTCGGGCCGGGAGCCGTCCGGGGTGAACGGGTTCGGCAGGCGCGGGTCGAGGTCGATGTGCGAGAGGTCGACGAGCCAGGAGCCGGGCAGCGCCTTGTCGAACTCCGGGGCGCGGACGTGGACGGCGGCGCCCAGGCCGACGTTCAGCCGGTTCGCGGCGGCGGCGAACGCCATGTTGACGTCGATCCCGACCGCGTACTTCCTGGCGCACTCGTCGTCGGTGAGCAGTTGCGGGTCCCGGATCCATTCGAAGGCCTCCTCGTCGAGGACCTCCTCCGGGGTGCGGCGGTGCCCGCGCGCGAACCGTGAGGCCACGACGGGGTGTTCGTCGGGCGCCTCGGGGGGTGCCGGGTCCACGGGCCGCGTGAGGGCGCCGGGGTTCGGCCCGGAGACCCACGCACCGGTCGCGTGGTCCTTGACCGCGCGGGTCGGTGGGCGCAGGGCGGTCATGAGTTCGAGGCCGCTCACCGCGGTCGAGCCGCGCGGGGTGAGGACGCGGTGCGCGTAGTCCGCGAGCAGTCGGGCCAGTTCGGGGGGCGGCAGGTGTTCCGCACCTCCCCAGGAACGGGTGTCGAGCGCGCCCCAGGGCAGGACGGCGAGCTGTACGCACTGGCGCCTGCCGTCCTGCGCGGGGCGGTAGACGCGGGCCCACGGGCCGAAGCCGCGGCGGGTGAGCTGCCACTTGGCGCGGGCGATCTGCCGGACGGCCTTGTGGTCCGCGGGCAGGCGCAGGGCCCGGCGGTCCTCCAGGACGGCGGGCAGGCCCAGGCGTTCGGCGGCCGGAGCGGTCAGGACGATCAGCGGATCGGAGTCCTTGCCGTTGCGGTGCAGCCGCGGCGCACCGAGCTTCGCCTCGGCGAGCGTCCAGGCGACGAGCGACGGTACGTCGGTCGCCGGGCACGAGAGCACCAGGCCGCCGGCGCAGTAGGCGGTGCCGTCGCCGTCCAGCACGGCGAGCGGGCCGTTGGCGAAACGCGGATCCGCCGTGGCGGGCGTGGGCGCCGTCTCCTTCCGAACGGGCGCCGTCTCCTTCCGCGCGCGGGCGGGCGCCGGTCGCGCGGGGGCGGCAATCTCGGTGACGGGCTCGGTGACGGGCTCGGGCGCGACGGCCGCGACGGGGGCGGGCTCGGACTGGGCATCGAGTTGAGCGGCGATGCCGTCCAGCAGCTTGGCGTACGCGGCGCGGGTGGCACCCTGCGGCTCGCTGCGCCCGGCCTCCCAGCCGGCCACGGTCGTCCGGGTCACGTCGAGCGCCTCGGCGACCTCGACCTGGGTCAGGCCGTACTCGGTACGCAGCCGGGCGCGTTCGGCGGGCTCGGGCAGACGGGTCCGCCGCGGCCCCGACTTCAGGAGGGCGTCGACGGGATCGGACGTGCTGGCCATGCGGCGGTGGGCTCCTTCGCTGCTTCAGTCCTGGCCTGTTCCAAAGGCGCGGCGGGGTTCCGCGTCGAGGAACTCGCGCAGGTGCTGCCCCGTGAGGATACGGGCCGGATTGCGCCCCGGGGGCAGCGGAAGCCTGCGGCCCAGTGCCCAGCGGAAGCGCCGTGCGGGTGCCAGGTCGAACAGGTACTTCCCGCCGCTGCCGTCGTCGGCGCGGCTGCCGCGGATCTCGAACACGCCGACGCAGACCCCTCCGTCGACGAACGCCAGCAGGAAGTCCCCGTGCTGGTCGACCGTCCGGGCCGAGAAGCGCCAGGCCCGGGCCGCGCTCTCCTCGACGGTGCGCCCGTCGCGCAGCGCCTGCCGTACGTCCACCGCCAGCATCTTTGGCCTCCCTCCACGGCTCTGCCCTGCCCCGGGCCCGTTCGAAGCCCGCTTCAACGGACTTTATCGGCCGATAAAGCGAGCCGTTGGCACCGACGCGCCCGCGAGGAGGGCCGACGTAGGGTGTGGTGCGTGGATGACCTGCTGGGCTGTCTGGTCCTGGCGGCCGTACTGGCCGTGATCATGGGTGTGTTCGCCTGGCTGGCGCGGGTGATCCGGCGCCGCGGCGTCGCCGGGCACGCGGTCGCCGCCGCGCTGGCCTCCTACGAGGAGGCGTTCCGCGTCACGTCCTACGAGGCGCACCAGGAGATCCGGACCCAGGCCGGGCGCAAGCTGCCCCTGGAGTCGCCGGACGATCCGTGGCGCCCGGCCCGGCCGGCCCGGCCGGCCCGTGCCGCCGCTCGCTCCGCGCGGCGGCCGAGCGGGTGGGTACGCCGTCTGCGGCGGCGCCGCTGAGCGGTCACGGCCCGGATGTGTCCGCGCCGTTCGCGGCGCGCAGGCGCAGGACGGAGGCCTCCTCGCCGGGCACGCCCTGACGCGCCGATCGGCGCAGCCGGGCGGGGGTGTCGCCCGCCGCGATGCGGAAGGCACGGCCGAAGGCGGATTCCGAGGCGTATCCGACGGCGGCGGCCACGGAGGCGACCGGCTGCTCGGTCTGTGTGAGGAGTTCCGCGGCGAGGAGCATGCGCAGCCGCATCAGGAACTCCCCGGCGTTCAGCCCGGTCTCGCGGCCGAAGTGCCGGATGAAGGTGGCCCTCGACATGGAGTTGAGCGCGGCGAACTTCTCGATGCCCCAGTCGTGGGCGGGGTCGCGCAGGACGGCGTCGGTGACGGTCCGCACGACGCCGCGGGTGGAGGCGAGCCACGCCACCCGGTTCACGCCGGACACCCCGCGCAGGGCCAGTGTCAGCAGCACGTCGCAGAGGGAGTCGAGGACGGCCTGCGTGCCCGGGCCCGCGGTGCGGGCCTCGTCGCGCATGAAGGCGCTGAGCAGCGCGAGGGGGCTGCCCGCACCGGCGCCGAGCGGGACGTGCAGCACTTCGGGCAGCATGCCCATCAGCACTTGGCCCGCGCCCGGCTCCCATGTGTAGTGACCGCAGAACAGGTCGACGGGCGCCGCATCGTCGCCCGGCGCGGTCCCGCTCACCAGGGCGTACGGGCCGACGTCACGGTGATCGACGGACACGGCCGGGCCGGTCCCGTGCGTGTGGACGCGGTGCTCGGTGCCGCGTGGCAGGAGCACCATGTCGCCTGCCCGCAGGTCGATGCTCCGGCCGGGCAGTTCGAGGGTGCACTCTCCTTCCAGCAGCAGATGGAAGGGCGAGCTGCCGGTCCCGCCCGCGGGGTTGTCCAGGGTGTGGCTCCCGGCGATCAGGCAGCGGATGTCGACGCTGCCCCGCAACCGGGCGAGGTGGACCACACGACTCAGGGTGTCCATGAGACTTTCTCGATAGAAATCGGCACTGACTGATCTTGGCATCTCGCCTCAGGGGCAGCAAGGTGAGAGGCATGGAAACCATGCATGTCGATCTCCTCGTGATCGGATTCGGCAAGGGCGGCAAGACCCTGGCGGGGCGGATGGGCCGCCTCGGCCGGCGCGTCGCCATCGTCGAGCAGTCGGACTCGATGTACGGCGGCACCTGCGTCAACGTGGGGTGCGTACCGACCAAGGCGCTGATCCACCACGCCGGCGCCCGCCGCCCGGACGATCCGCCGGAGGCGGGGTTCCGTGACGCCGTGCACAGCACGACCCGGCTGACGGACGCGCTCCGCGCGAAGAACCTCGAGATGCTCGACACCGTCGACTCGGTCACGGTCATCACGGGCCGTGCCCGGTTCGCCGACCCGAAGACCGTGGAGGTGAGCGCGGGCACCGACCGGCTGCTCGTCACCGCGGACACCGTCGTCGTCAACACCGGCGCGGAACCGGTCGTGCCCGACGTACCGGGGCTGCGCACCAGCGCGTACACGCGCACCAGCACCGACCTGGTGCGCGACCCGAGGCGTCCGGCCCGCATGGTGATCCTCGGCGCGGGCTACCTGGGTCTGGAGTTCGCCGGGATGTACCGCGCGTTCGGCACCGAGGTGACCGTCCTGGAGGCGGGGGCACGGGTGCTGCCGCGGGAGGACGAGGACGTCGCGGGCGCCGTGGCCGCCGTCCTGGCCGACGAGGGGGTCACCCTGGTGACGGGGGCGGCGGTCACCGGTGTCACGGACGCGGCGGACCACGCCACCGTGCACTACCGCGTCGACGGCCGGGACCTGACGGCCGACGCCGACGCCGTCCTGGTCGCGACCGGACGCAGGCCCGCCACGGCGGGGCTCGGCCTCGAGGCAGCGGAGATCCGTACCACGGAGTCGGGCGCGATCGCCGTGGACGAGTACCTGCGCACCAGCCAGCCGCACGTCTTCGCCGTCGGGGACGTCAACGGCGGGCCGCAGTACACCTACATCTCGCTCGACGACAGCCGGATCGTGGGCGACCAGCTGACCGGCTCCGGCACGCGCACGACCCGGGACCGCGAGGCCGTGCCGTACACGGTCTTCACGACGCCCCCGCTCTCCCGCGTCGGCCTCACCGAGCAGCAGGCGCGCGAGCAGGGGTACGCCGTCGGGGTCGCGGAGAAGGCGGTCGCCGAGATCGCCGCGATGCCCCGGGCGAAGATCGTCGGGGAGACGCGGGGGCTGATGAAGTTCGTCCTCGACACGGCGACGGACCGGGTGCTCGGTGCGGCCCTGTTCGGCGTGGACTCGCAGGAGCTGGTCAACACCGTCGCGTTGGCGATGCGCCACGGGGTCACGGCGAGCGAGCTGCGCGACGCCATCTACACGCACCCGAGCTCGACCGAGGCCTTCAACGAGGTGCTGGCCACCGTCCGGTGAGCGTGGGCCCCTCCGCCGCCGGTGCCTTTTGAGGCGAACCGCGCATTGCCGGACAACGTCCACAGGACGCGGTACGCACAACTCCCCCGGCTGCCGACGGGCCGGACGCGAGTTCTGGGAGCGTCGCCACGAGCGGACCGCGGACGCCGACGCCGAGTCGGGGCCGGAGAGCGTCCGGGCACAGCAGGCGCTGCGGGCCGACTGGAACACCGCGCGGGGCGAACGGTTCACCGAGTTGCGGCAGATCACCCGGCCCACGCTCGTCGTGAACGGCCGGAACGACATCATGGTCCCGACGGTCAACTCGTGGATCTGGCGCAGCACGTCCCGCACGCACAGCTCGTCGTCTCCCCGGGCGCGGGCCACGGGGCGCTCTTCCGGTACCCGCGGCTCTTCTGCGCCCACGTCGCCCGCTTCCTCGACAGCCAGGTGCCCTTCACCTGACCCTGCCGCGGGCCGGCCGCCGTTGCTACCCCTCCGCCGCGACGGCCCGGTGCCGGCCGGCGGCGCGGACGGCGTACCGCACGGTCGCCGCGTACAGGACGAGGAACGCGCCGCTGACCAGGGCGACCACCAGCCAGGTCAGGCCCTGCCGGCCCGGGACGCCGGCGCCGTGCAGCCAGCGGACGAGGAAGTTGCCCGTGGCGGCCGCGGGGAAGGAGAAGACCCAGTAGCCGACGTGGAACCCGTCCTGGCGCACGTGCGGCACGAGGAACAGCACGATCAGGACGGTGAAGAGCACCAGCCCGGCGAAACCCTGGCCGACGGGGTCGACCCGGCCGCCGTGGGCGGCGGTCCAGGCGAGGCCGCCCACGGCGGGCGGGATCGTCAGGACGGTCAGCGTGGGGCGGGCGGGTCCGGGCAGGCCGCCGGCGACGAGGCGGCCCAGGACGACGGTGCCGAAGGCGAGCCAGTACAGGACGCCGACCGCGAAGGCGGCGGCCGCCGCGTCGGGGAGCCGGACCGCGGTGGCGGTGGTGCTGGCGATGAAGGGTCCGGAGACCACCGGCAGCAGGTAGCCGGGGTGGAGCGGGGCGGCGCCCAGGCCGCCGCTCACCCAGTGGGCGAGCAGCCGGGCCGCGATGACGGCCGAGGCGAGCGCGAACAGCGCGTAGGACCAGCGGGCGCCGTCGACACCGAAGCGGGCGAAGTGACCGGTGGCCAGCATGCCGACGATAGGGACGTAGGCGAGCGCGAAGCCCTGACCGGGGTGGTGGAGGTCGTCGACCACATTGCGCCAACGCGTCCCGCCGTGCCGCAGGTACTGCGCCAGCAGCACCACCCACACCAGGGCGCTGACCACGAACAGGACGTCGCTGACGCCGAGGGGCGCGTCCACCGTCGCCGCTGCGGACTGCCAGAGTCCGCCCAGGCCGGCCGTGCCGAGGGAGACCGACATCAGCCCGATGCGCGTCGCACGCCGGGGGCCCCCGCCGTTCCCGGCCGCGGCGTGCGCGGGCCGCGACGACGCGTCGGTGGGGGTGTCCGGGGGTGCGTCCGCGGGCGTGACGATCACGGGTACGTCCAGTGCGGCCGACTGCATACGGGGGTCTCCTCGGATTCGGGTGGTTTCAAGTTTAAACCAGTGTCTCTCCACCGGCTCCGGCCCGGATCCGGCCCCGGCCGAGATGCCCGCACCTGTCGGCGGGGTCTATCGTCCACATATGGGAGCGCCCCGGCCGCGCCGAAACGGCGTTCCCCGGCGGCGAACGGCCCGTTGGGCACCGCGCGGGGCCGGTGGGTGATGGGCGCAAGCGCGGCGCCGGGCGCCGCGCCGCAAGAGGAGGCCGCACTCGACCGCGTTCTGGCGGAAGTGGCGGGAATCACCGGGTCCCACGCCGCCGGGGTGTTCCTGCTCGTGCCGGACGCCCAGGCGCTGCGACTGGCGGTGGTGACGGGGCTGTCGGCGGGCGCGGTGCGGCCGTGGTCCCGGCTGGCGCTCGCGACCCCGGCCCCCGTCTCCGTCGTGGCGCGCGAAGGGCATCCGGTCTGGGTGCACGGCCACGACGAACTCGCCCGCCGGTTCCCGCGCACGGCCTTCGCCCTGCCGTACCGGTTGGCAATGTACGTCGTCCCGCTCCACACCGGCACCACGGTGTCGGGCGTGCTGCAACTGCTGTGGCCCGACACCCGTCCCGACCGGCTCTCCCCGGACGAACGGGCCGCGGTCACCCGCGCCGCGGACCGGATGGGCGGGCTGCTGACCCAGGCCGCGGCCCGGGGGCGGCCGTTGCGGCCGGGCGCCGTGCCCCGGGTGCTCGCGCCGGACCCCCCGCCTCCCGTGCCGTCCGCCGAGGCCCAGGCGGCGGCGGACCTGGCGGAGCGCTTGAACGAGGGCGTGCTCGCGCTGGATCTGGAGGGGCGGGTGACCTTCCTCAACAGCAGGGCCGCCGAGCTGCTCGGCCGCGACAAGCGGCAGCTGATGCACACCCGCCTCTGGGAGTCCCTGCCCTGGCTGATCGACCCCGCCTACGAAGACCCCTACCTGGCCGCCCTGTTCAGCCGGCTCCCCACGGACTTCACCGCGCTGCGCCCCCCGGACGACTGGCTGTCCTTCCGGCTCTACCCCGACACCACCGGGATCAGCATCCGCCTGCGGACCGCCCCCGCCCCGGCGGGCAACCGGCTTCCGCCCACCACTCCCTCCGGGACCGCGCCGACCCGCGCGGGCGCGCTGTACCACCTGCTGTACATCGCCTCGTCGCTCACCGAGGCGGTCGGCGTCCGGGACGTGGCGGCGTCCGTCACCGAGCAGATCATGCCCGTCCTCGGGGCGGACGGCCTGTCACTGCTGACCACGGACGAGGGACGGTTCCAGGACGTCGCCTCCCGCGGCTTCCCGCGGACCCACAAGGACTTCTTCCGGGGTCTGTCGCTGACGGTCGACACGGCGGGCTCGCGCACCGTCGCCACGGGTGTGCCGATGTTCTTCAGCGACGCCGACGCGATACGGCTGGCCTTCCCCCTCGTCACCCCCTACACGCGGATGGGCGCCTGGGCGTTTCTCCCGCTGAACGCCTCGGGCCGCACGATCGGCTGCCTCGTCCTGGCCTTCGCGCTCCCCCGCGCCTTCCCGCCCGACGAACGCGCCGCCCTGACCTCGCTGGCCGGCATGATCGCCCAGGCACTGGAACGCGCCCGGCTCTTCGACACCAAGAGCCAGGTCGCGCGCACCCTCCAGACCGCGCTGCTGCCGCACTCCCTGCCGCACGTACCCGGACTGCGCGTCGCCGCGCGCTACCTCCCGGCCGCCAGCGGCATGGACATCGGCGGCGACTTCTACGACCTGATACGTCTGGACGGCTCCGGGGCCGCCGCCGCGGTCATCGGCGACGTCCAGGGGCACAGCGTCAACGCGGCGGCACTGATGGGCCAGATCCGCACGGCGGTGCACACCCACGCCAGCACCGGCGCGGCCCCGGCCGACGTGCTCACCCGGATCAACCGCCTGTTCAGCGATCTCGACACGGACCTGTTCACCAGCTGCCTGTACGCCCA
Organism: Streptomyces sp. PA03-3a; assembly: GCF_033792735.1. NCBI lineage: Bacteria > Bacillati > Actinomycetota > Actinomycetes > Kitasatosporales > Streptomycetaceae > Streptomyces > Streptomyces sp. PA03-3a. The sequence continues at coordinate 148,483 of NZ_JARAVM010000001.1, read as the reverse complement.
GCTCGACGTGCCCGGGCACCGCGCGCTGCTGGCGAGCGCCGGCCACCTGCCCGCGCTGCTGCGCCACCGCTCGGGCCGTACCGAGGTCCTCGACGTCCCGCCGGGCCTCCTGCTCGGGGTGGACGTCGCCGCGGAGTACCGGGCGGCGGAGGTGCCGATGCCGCCGGGAAGCGTGCTCACCCTGTTCACCGACGGTCTGATCGAACGCCCGGGCACCGATCTGGAGACGGCGCTGCGGGAACTCGCCGGACGGCTCTCCGCCGCAACCGCCGGGTCACTGGACGATCTGGCCGACGAACTCCTGCGGGAGGCACAGCGGACCTCGGGCGGCCGGGACGACATCGCCCTGCTGCTGGTGGGCCCGGGGCCGGGGACCGGCGGGTGAGGGGCGGCACCGCGGTCAGCCCGCCCGTGCGGCGAGGCGGAACCGGCCGAGGGCGTCCCCTATCAGCCGGCGCACCTCCGCCCAGGTCCCGTCGACCGCCGCGTCGCCGCGCAGCCGGCGCTCCGCGGGTTGCGCCGCCCACCAGCGGGCGCGGCGCAGCGCGTCGACGCCGCCGACCGTCCCGGCCACCACGTAGTAGTGGTGGACGAGCACCCCCGAACCGGCGCGATGGCGCAGCCCGACCAGCCAGACGTCTGCGGCGTCGTGACGCCCGGACGGGATCCCGTCGGGGCGCGCACCCCGTCCGCCGGCCCGCGCCGGGCCGGCCGGAAGGTCGGCGGCCCCGGAAGGGTGGGTGTCGCTCATCTCTCACTCCCGCCACGCGGTCCGGCTCCCGTCACCCACGGTGGCCCAGGCGGCGGCGTCGCGGCCACGTCCTTCCGGCCGCATGCCCCTCGGATCCGGTCAGGGGCGGTAGACGGTCCCGGGCTGCGGGGTGCCCGGCGCGAGCAGCTGCGGAACGGTGACGAAGGTGAAGCCCCGCTGCTTGAGCGCGTCGATGATCCCGGGCACGGCCCGCAGGGTGCCCCGGTAGCCCTTGGCGTCAGGGCCGGGGACGACGTCGTGGAGCAGGATGATGCCGTCGCGGTCGGCCTGATCCAGGACACGCTTGGTGATCACGTCGGGGTCGTTGGTCTCGTAGTCCTTGGCGGTGACGCTCCACAGCACCTCGGAGAGGCCCATCTCGCGTGCGATCCCCTGGACGGTGTCGTTGGTGCGTCCCTGCGGCGGGCGCATGAGGGTGGGACGGCGGCCCGTTATCCGCTCTATCGCGTCGTCGGGGCGGCTCAGCTCCTCACGTATCTCCTTGGGGTCGATCTCCGTGAGGATCTTGTGCGACCAGGTGTGGCTGGCCACCTCGTGCCCCTCGGCCACCATGCGCTTGACCATGTCCGGGTAGCGCTCGACGTGGTTCTTGCCGAGCAGGAAGAAGGTCGCGGGCACCTGCTTGTCCTTGAGGACGTCGAGCAGCCGCGCGGTGTTCTTGCTCGGTCCCGCGTCGAAGGTGAGCGCGATGCACTTGGCCTCCCGGCAGTCGACGCTGCCGAAGTCGCCCTTGCCGGTCTTGCCGGCCTCCTGCCGCACGGTGTCGGGGGAGGTGGTCTCGACGCGGGTGCACCCGGTGAGGGCGAGCGCGATCGCCAGCCCGGCCACCGGGAGCGCCGCCCATCTGCGGACGGTCCGGGCGGGGGAGGCGTCATGTCGGGCGGGCAGGGGGCGTCGAGGCCGGATGAATCGCATGACCGCGACTATACACATGGGGTATACATGTTATTCATATCGGGGGTGCTCCCCCGCCGGCACCCCGTGAACCGCGTCAACATGAGGTGTATACGTCATGTGTATATTGACGCGCATGTCCATCGGTCACACCCTCCTCGGCCTCCTCGAATCCGGACCGCGTCACGGCTACGACCTCAAGCGGGCCTTCGACGAGCGATTCGGCCACGACCGCCCTCTGCACTACGGGCAGGTCTACTCCACGATGTCGCGGCTGCTGAAGCACGGACTGGTCGAGGTGGAGGCGATAGAGCCCGGCGAGGGGCCCGAGCGCAAGCGGTACGCGATCACCGAGGCGGGCGTCACCGATGTCGCGCGGTGGCTCGCGACCCCGGAGAAGCCCGAGCCGTACCTGCAGTCCACGCTCTACACCAAGGTCGTCCTCGCGCTGCTCACCCGACGCGACGCAGCCGACATCCTCGACGTGCAGCGCGCCGAGCACCTGCGGCTGATGCGCGACCTGACGGAACGCAAGCGCACCGGGGACCTGGCCGACCAGTTGATCTGCGACCACGCCCTGTTCCACCTGGAAGCAGACCTGCGGTGGCTGGAGTTGACCGCGGCGCGCCTGGACAGGCTCGCCCGGGAGCTGAGCGCATGACGGCCGCCGAGCCCCTGCTCGTCGCCGACGGCCTGTGCAAGAGCTACGGCTCGACACCCGCGCTGGACGGGGCCGGCTTCTCCATACGCGCCGGTGAGGTCGTCGCCGTGATGGGCCCCTCCGGCTCCGGCAAGTCCACCCTGCTGCACTGCCTCGCCGGAATCGTCGTCCCCGACTCCGGCACCATCACCTACCGCGGGGACGAGCTGTCCGCGATGAACGACGCCCGGCGCAGCGCGCTGCGCCGGAGCGATTTCGGCTTCGTCTTCCAGTTCGGGCAGCTCGTCCCCGAGCTCACCTGCGCGGAGAACGTGGCGCTCCCGCTGCGGCTGAACGGCACCTCCCGCAAGGAGGCCGCGCGCACCGCCCTGGAATGGCTGCGCCGGCTGGAGGTCGACGACGTCGCGGCGCAACGCCCCGGGGCGATCTCCGGAGGACAGGGGCAGCGGGTCGCCGTCGCACGCGCTCTGGTCACCGCCCCCCGTGTGCTGTTCGCCGACGAACCCACCGGCGCGCTGGACTCCCTCAACGGCGAACGCGTGATGCGGTTGCTCACCGACGCCGCCCGCGACACCGACGCCGCGGTCGTCCTGGTCACCCACGAAGCCAGGGTGGCCGCGTACTCCGACCGCGAGGTGGTCGTACGCGACGGGAAGGCCCGCGACACGGCACGCGCGGCATGAGGCCCGGCGACTCCCCCGGCGGCATCCGCCGGAGCGGGATCCAGGACCTGGCGATGGGCGTCCGGTTCGCTGTCACCGGCGGGCGCGAGGCCTGGGTGCGTAACCTCCTGACCGCCGTCGGCGTCGGCCTGGGGGTGGCCCTGCTGCTGCTCACGGCCGCCCTGCCGAACGCGCTGACGCAGCGTCACGACCGGGAACGCGCCCGCAACGACATGACGTACACCTCGCTCGCCGAGCACCGGGCCGAGGACACCATGCTGATCGCCACGGTCGACACCACCTACCGCGACCAGGAGGTGCGGGGCCGCCTGCTGCAGCCGGAGGGACCGCGGCCGCCGCTGCCGCCGGGCGTCGGCAGGCTGCCCGGGCGCGGGACGATGGTGGCCTCCCCCGCCCTGCGGCGGCTGCTCGCCGCGCCGGAGGGAAGGCTGCTGAGCGAGCGGCTGCCGTACCGCATCACCGGCACCATCGGCCGGGACGGGCTCGTCGGACCGGACGACCTCGCCTACTACGCGGGCACCTCGGGGCTTGCCGTCGGCGCCGCGGCCGAGCGGACCGTCCGCGTCGAACGCATCCACGCCTTCGGCTCCGTCGACCGGGGCGGCACGACCGACCCCGTCCTCGTGCTGCTCGTGCTCATCGTCTTCGTGGCGCTGCTCATGCCGGTCGGCGTGTTCATCGCCGCCGCGGTCCGATTCGGCGGGGACCGCCGCGACCGCAGGCTCGCCGCGCTGCGCCTGCTCGGCGCGGACGCGGCGGCCACGCGACGCGTCGCCGCCGGCGAGGCCCTCGCCGGCGCCCTGTGCGGACTCGCCGTCGGTGCCGTGCTCTTCGCGGCCGGCCGCGTCCTCGCGGGCCGGGTCAGCCTCTATCGCGTCAGCGTCTTCCCGGGCGACCTCACGCCCGCACCCGTGCTCACCGCCCTGGTCGCCGTCGCCGTCCCGGCCGCCTCGGTGGCCGTGACCCTGCTGGCGCTGCGCGGCGTGGTCATCGAGCCGCTCGGTGTCGTGCGCACGACGAGGCCGCCGCGCCGCCGCCTGTGGTGGCGGCTCCTGCTGCCGCTGGGCGGGATCGCCCTCCTGTCCCCGATGGTCGGACAGGGCCTGAACCGCGGGAACTTCAACCAGGGGCTGGTGGTCGGCGGCACCGTCCTGCTGCTGATGGGCGTCACGGCGCTGCTGCCGTGGATCGTCGAGGCGGCCGTCGGCCGTCTCGGCACCGGTGCGCCCTCCTGGCAGCTCGCGGTCCGCAGGCTCCAGCTGAACAGCGGCACCGCGGCCCGCACCGTGAACGGCATCGCCGTCGCCGTCGCCGGGGCGATCGCGCTCCACATGCTCTTCGCGGGCGTCGAAGGCTCGTACACCCGCGATACCGGCAACGACCTCTCCCGGGCCCAGATGGAGGTGCACCTCCCGGCGGGCGACTCCCCCGCCGACGCCGCCCGGCGGCTCACCGCCGGCGACGCCGTCTCCCGGGCGACCCCGCTGTCCGTGGGGGCACTCGGCGAACGCACCCGGGAGCCCGAGCGGTACCTCGAACTGACCGTGGGCACGTGCGACGCGCTGCGCGAGGTCGCCAGGTTCTCCGCCTGCCGCGACGGCGACGTCTTCGTCGTCCAGGACCGGTCGTACGACGAGGACACCGTCCGCGCGGCGAAACCCGGGCGCGTGATGTACGTGGACCCCGGGTACGCCGACTCGGCGGGACTCGCAGTCGCCTGGCGCCTGCCGCCCGGCCTGAAGAAGGCCCGCACCCGCGCCGATCCCAGCGGCTACGAGCGCGGCGGCGTCCTCGTCACCCCCGCGGCCCTCCCCGCGGCCGCCGCCCGGGCGGTCACGGGGCGGGTCTACGTCTCACTGAACCGCTCGGTCCCCGACGCGCCCGAGATCGTTCGCAACACGGCGGCGGCGGTCGACCCGCTGGCCGACGCCCACGAGTACGCCACCCACACCCGGTCCGCGCGCTACTCCTCGATCCGCACCGGCGTGTTCGTCGGCAGCTGCTGCGTCCTGCTGCTGATCGGCGCGAGTCTGCTCGTCTCCCAGCTGGAGCAGTTGCGTGAGCGCCGGAGACTGCTGTCGACCCTGGTGGCCTTCGGCACCCGGCGCAGCACCCTCAGCCTGTCGGTGCTCTGGCAGACCGCCCTCCCCGTCGGGCTCGGCCTCGCCCTCGCGTGCGCGGTGGGGCTGACCCTGGGCGCGGTGCTGCTCCGCATGGTCGGCGCGAGCGTCACCGTCGACTGGGCCGACGTGGCCGCCATGACCGGCGTCAGCGCGGCCGTCGTCCTGCTGGTGACCGCGCTCAGCCTCCCCGCCCTGGTCCGCATGATGCGCCCGGACGGGCTGCGCACCGAGTGACGCCGTGTGGAGCGGGTCAGGGCGCCGCGACCACGGGCGGGGCGGTGGTGGCCCGGGGGGTCAGGACCGCGGAGAGCACGGTCGTCTCCGGGACGTCGTCGCGGCCGGCGAGCTTGGCCATCAAGAGCTCCACCGCGCGGGTGCCGATCTCGACGGAGGGGATCGAGACCGACGTGATGGGCACCGGTGCCTGCTCGGCGGTCTCGTCCGGGCAGATCGCGGTGACCGAGAGGTCCTCCGGGACGCGCAGTCCCATGGCCTGGAACGCCGAGATCAGGGGCTGGGTGATCGGCTCGTTGTGGACCACGACCCCGGTGAGCCCCGGCTGCTCGCGCAGCAGTTGCTCGGCCATGGCCCGCGCGGCCGCCGGCGTCTCGGGGCAGGGGTGGACGGACGAACGCAGGCCGAGGCGGTCGGCGGCGGCCGTGAACCCCGCGGCGACCCGGCGGGCGAAGCCGGTGCCGCGGACGTAGACCTCCGGGGGCGAGCCGACGAGGGCCACGGTGCGGTGGCCGAGCGCGGCGAGGTGCTCGACGCACGCCTCGCCGGCACCCGCGAAGTCCAGGTCGACACAGGTCAGCCCGGCGGTGTCCGAGGGGAAGCCGATGAGCACGGACGGCCGGTCCAGAACGCGCAGCAAGGGCAGCCGCCGGTCGTCCGTCTCGACGTCCATGATGATGAAGGCGTCCGCCATCGCGCTCTGGGCGACCCGGTTGATGCCCTCCTCCCCCTCGTTCTGCGTGAGGAGGAGGACATCGTGGTCGTGCTCCCGGGCGGCGGTCAGCACGGAGGTGGCGAACTGCATGACCACGGGCACATGGATGCCCTTCCGGAGGGGCAGCACCAGGCCGATCACCCGTGACCGGCTGCTGGCCAGGGACCGGGCCCCGGCGTGCGGCCGGTAGCCCAGTTCACGGATGCTGTCCTCGATGCGCCGCCGGGTCTCCGGGGAGATCGGCCTTTTGCCACTGAGGGCATAGCTGACGGTGCTCGGCGACACGTTGGCGTGCCGCGCGACGTCAGTGATCTTGACCATGCAACTCCTCTCCCCTGCCTGCGTGCTGCGCCGGACCGCCCTCAGGAGCCGGAGAGCTCCAGGGTGAGGACGGCCGTACCGGCCGCCGCACGCGCGGAGGGACCGCCGGCGACCTCGACACCCCACGGCAGGGACGCGTCGGAGGTCTCCGCCCGCAGCGTGGAGCCCTCACGCACGACGGTGATCTCGGCCGCGGCCGTACCGTCCTCGCGCGGGATCCGCACGGTGGTGCGCGAGCCGTCGGCCGGCTCGAAGACCCGGACGGTCACGTCGTCCGCCCACACGTAGTCGGGACGGTCGTCGACCGAGCCGACCGGGATCACCGAACCGGGCCGGGCCAGCAGCGGGATGCCGAGGTAGTCGTGGGTCTCGCGCACCCAGCGCGGGCCGGTGACCTTCTCTCCGGTCGTGAAGTGCGTCCAGGTGCCCTCGGGCACGTAGTACGACACCTCGCCGTCCTCGGAGAACACCGGCGCGACGAGCAGGTCGCCGCCGAGCATGTACTGGCGCTCCAGCGAGGCGCAGCCCGGGTCGTCGGGGAACTCCAGCACCATGGCGCGCATCATCGGGATGCCCTCGGTGTGCGCCTGGTGCGCGGCACCGTAGAGGTAGGGCATGAGGCCGAGCTTGAGCTTGGTGAAGTGGCGGAGGACGTCCACGGCCTCCTCGTCGAACAGCCACGGCACCCGGTAGGAGGAGGAGCCGTGCAGCCGGCTGTGCGAGGAGAGCATGCCGAACGCGGTCCAGCGCTTGAACAGACCCGCGTCGGGCAGACCCTCGAAGCCGCCGATGTCGTGGCTCCAGTAGCCGAAGCCGGACAGACCGAGGGAGAGGCCGCCGCGCAGGGACTCCGCCATCGACTCGTACGTGGACTCGCAGTCGCCGCCCCAGTGCACGGGGAACTGCTGGCCGCCGGCCGTCGCGGAGCGGGCGAAGAGCACCGCCTCGCCCTCGCCGCGGTGCTTGCGCAGCACGTCGAACACGGTCTTGTTGTAGAGCTGCGTGTAGTAGTTGTGCATGCGCTCCGGGTCGGAGCCGTCGAACCAGGCGACGTCGGTGGGCACGCGCTCGCCGAAGTCGGTCTTGAAGCAGTCGACGCCCTGGTCGAGGAGGGCCTCGAGCTTGGAGGCGTACCAGGCGCAGGCGTCGGGGTTGGTGAAGTCGACCAGGGCCATGCCGGGCTGCCACAGGTCCCACTGCCAGACGCCGCCGTCAGGGCGCTTGAGGAGGTAGCCGGCCGCCTTGCCCTCGGCGAAGAGCGGGGAGCGCTGGGCGATGTAGGGATTGATCCACACGCAGATGTGCAGGTCGCGCTCCTTCAGGCGGCGCAGCATCCCCTCCGGGTCGGGGAAGACCCGCGGGTCCCACTCGAAGTCGCACCAGTTGAACTCGCGCATCCAGAAGCAGTCGAAGTGGAAGGCCGACAGCGGCAGGTCGCGCTCGGCCATCCCGTCGACGAACCCGGTGACGGTCTGCTCGTCGTAGGAGGTCGTGAAGGAGGTGGTCAGCCACAGCCCGAACGACCAGGCCGGCGGCAGCGCGGGCCGGCCGGTGAGCGCGGTGTACTTGCGCAGGATCTCCTTCGGCGTGGGGCCGTGGATGACGTAGTACTGCAGCTGCTGGCGCTCGGCGCTGAACTGGACCCGCGAGACCTGCTCGGAGGCGACCTCGAAGGAGACCTTTCCGGGGTCGTCGACGAAGACGCCGTAGCCGGCGTCGGTCAGGTAGAACGGGACGTTCTTGTAGGACTGCTCGCTGCTCGTGCCGCCGTCGGCGTTCCAGATGTCGACGGTCTGGCCGTTCTTGACCAGCGGGCCGAAGCGCTCGCCGAGCCCGTAGACGGACGTGCCGACCGCCAGCCGGAGCTGCTCGCGGACGTGGTGTTCGCCCTCGGCGGTCTCCATCAGCGCCATGGCCTTCACGTCGCTGCTGGTGAGGGTGCGTCCGTCGGCCTGGAACTCCATCCGCCACTCGCCGTCGAGGCGGAAGCGGACGCTCAGGTCGCCGGAGGTGAGGACGGCCTGCTCCTCGTCGACGGACACGACGGGCTCGTGCGGCTCGTGGTGCAGCTCGAAGTGCGGCCCGGTCTCGACGTCGCCCTCGAAGTGGGTGATCCGCACGCCGATGACACCGGGCATCGGCGCGGTGCAGTCGACGGTGATGAGCGGGCCCTTGAGCAGGTCGCCGCGGTGCCGGATGTGCTGGGTGGGCGCATGGACCCGCAGCGTTCCGGGACCCGGGACGGCATCGAGGACCTCGGCCGGATACGCCGCCGTGACGCCTTCGCGCAGCAGCCAGTACCCGTTGGTGAACTTCATGGTCGATGCCTTTCCCGGTGGGCGGCCACCGGCGTTCTCGGTACGTGTGGGAGCAGGTGGGACCGGCTCTGCCTCCTGCCCGCGCAGGGGGGAGGCAGAGCCGTGGGCGGAACGGGGCGAACGTCACCCGCCCGGGTGGAGGGCCGCGGACACGGTGGTCCGGGCGCGGGTCACTTCACTGCGCCGACGGCGATGCCGCGGGTGAGCGTCCGCTGGAAGAGGAGGAAGAAGACGATGGCGGGCAGCGCGCCGAGCAGGCCGGCCGCGTTGGTCATCGTCGCGTCCATCAGTCGCTGGCCCTGGAGCACGCCGAGCGCCACCGAGACGGTCTGGTTGTCGTTCGACGGCAGCATGACCAGCGGGAGCAGGAACTCGTTCCAGGTCCAGATGAAGAAGAACACCAGCAGGACGCCGAGGGTGGGCCGGCTGACCGGGACCACCATCCGCCACAGGATCTGCCAGCTGTTCGCGCCGTCGATCCTCGCCGCCTCGATGATCTCCTTCGGGAAGGCCCCGAGCACGGAGGAGAGGAGGTAGGTGCCGAAGGCCGCCTGAACGACGCTGAAGACGATGATCAGGCTCAGCCTGGTGTCGTACAGCCCCACCTGCTTGGACAGGTAGTACAGCGGGTAGACCAGGGCCTCCTGCGGCAGCACGTTGGCCAGCACGAAGAAGGCGAGGAAGTACGCCTTGCCCTTGATCCGCCCGATGCCGATCGCATACGCGTTGAGCACCGAGAGGATCACGCCGAACACGGCGACCGAACCCGAGATCACGACCGAGTTCACGAGCGTGTGCCCGAAGTTGACCCGGGTCCAGAAGTCCGTCAGGCCGTCCAGGTGGATGCCGTGGGGCAGGGAGAGCGGGCCGTGCGCGGAGTAGTCGGCGGGCGACTTCAGCGCGTTGATGAGCACGATCAGGAGCGGCAGCACCATGAAGATCGCGCCGAGGATCATCGCCACCAGCACCGGGTAGCGCTTGAGCGCCTTCACTGTGCGTCCTCCGATCGGGTCTGGAAGCGGAGGCCGACCGTGGTCAGCGCCAGGATGATCAGGGTGAGTACCGTCGCGATCGCCGAGCCGTAGCCGACGTCCGTCTTCTCGAAGAAGGTCGAGAAGGAGAAGTAGGACGGCACGATGGTCGCGTCGGCGGGACCGCCCTTGGTGAGGACGTACACCGCGCCGAAGACCTTCAGGGCCGCGATGGTGCACCACAGCATCACCACGTAGATCTCGGGGCGGATCTGGGGCAGCGTCACGTGCCAGAAACGCTGCCACCAGTTCGTCCCGTCCAGCTCGGCCGCCTCGTAGAGCGAGGGATCGACCCGCTGGAGTCCCGCCATGAAGATCACGACGGGGAACCCCAGCTGCACCCAGACCATGACGGCCATCACGCTGTAGAGCGCGAACTTCGGGTCACCCAGCCAGTCCTGCTGGAGCGAACCCAGGCCGACCGCCTTCAGCAGCTCGTTGAGCGAGCCGTTCTCGGGGGCCAGGATCCAGCTCCAGACGATGCCCGCGACGGTGATGGGCAGGACCTGGGGCAGGTAGAAGCAGGCACGCAGCACGCTGGCCAGCTTCGAACCGAAGTGCTTGCCGATGAAGTCGAACAGCGCCGCGGCCACCACCAGACCGACGGCGGTGGGGATCACCGCCATCGCCAGGACCATGGCGACGCTGTGCCGGAAGGACTCCCAGAAGCGCGAGTCCTTCATCAGCTCCCGGTAGTTCTCCAGTCCCGCCCAGGTGGGCGAGCCGACGCCCTGCCAGTGCGTGAAGCTGAAGTAGATGTTCATCACGAACGGCACGATCACGACGGCCAGGAAGGCGATGACACCCGGGATCAGGTACAGCGCGTAGGGATTGCGCAGCCGGAGGGGTCGGGCACTCATGACGTGGGCGCACCCGCGTCATAGGCCTTCTGCAGTTCGTCCAGGACCTGGTCCGGGGTGCCGCTGCCGGTGATCAGCTTCTGGGTGGCCGAGACCAGCACGTCGTAGAAGCCGGGGACCGGCCAGTCCGGGTAGAAGGCGAGACCGTCCTGGTCCGAGACCTTGTTGAAGTTCTCGATCAGCTCCTTGGAGCTGGGGTCGGTGATCGCCGAGGGCTCGGCCGCGACGGGCACGCCGCCGTTGTTGCCGAGGGTGTTCTGGATCCCCTTCTTCATCGTGATGTCGATGAAGTCATAGGCCAGCTGCTTGTTCTTGGCGTTCTTCGGGACGACCCAGAGGTTGCCGCCCGAGCCGAGGGTCATCTTGGAGTCCGGGAAGAGGAACGAGCCCCACTGGAACTTGCTCTCGTCACGGAAGCGGCCGTACCACCAGCTGCCCGAGAAGAAGATCGGGGACTTGCCGCTGATGAAGGAGACGCCGGCGTCCTCGGCCTTGGCCCCGCTGGTCGTCTTGGCGATGTAGCCCTTCTTCACCCAGTCCGACAGGGTGTTCGCGGCGTACGTCCAGGCGGCGTCGTGGAAGTCCGCCTTGCCCTTGTAGAGCTCGAACGAGTCGACCCAGCTGCGGTCGGCCTTGGTCAGGGCCAGCTGGTACAGGTACTGGTGGGCCGGGTACTCGGCGCCGCCGTTGGCGAGCGGGGTGACGCCCTTGGCCTTGAAGGCGGCCAGCGCCTGCTCGAACTCGTTGAAGGTGGTCGGGACCTTCACGCCGTTCTTCGCGAAGAGGTCCTTGTTGTAGTACACCATCGTGTACTCACCGAAGTTCGGGATGCCGTACCAGTTACCGGAGCCCATGACGCCCTTGGCGTCGTAGCGGCTGGTGGTGGTGACGCTGGGGCTGAGCAGCTTGTCCCAGCCGTACTTGGTGACCTGCGGGGTGAGGTCGGTGAGCAGACCCTGCTTGGCCAGCAGGCCGGCCGTGGCGTTGCCCTTGTTGTACTCCATGAGGTCAGGGGCGTTGCTGGAGTTGAGCACCATCGAGGCGGTCTTCTGGATCTGCTCGAAGCCCTTCGCCTCGAACTCGACCTTGACGCCGGGGTGGGACTTCTTGAACTCCTCTATCGCCTGGTTCCAGGCGATACCCATGGCACTGTTCGGAGCTTCGTAGTGCCAGAGCTTCAGCGTCTTGCCGTCGCCCTCCGCACCGCTGTCCGAGCTTCCGCACGAAGTGATGAGCATGGCGCCCGCAAGGGCAGCTGCTGCGAGAGCCAGCGGTCTGCGCACCTTCAACATTGAAGTGACCTCCACCTGGGCCGAACGAGTGAGGCGTCCATCGAATGGTTTCGATGCGACGCGTCGAAGCGCTTCGACGCAGGACCGTATGCAGCAAGCGCGGATATGTCAATGGTGTTAACAAATTGCCGACCAGCGATTTTCGAAGCGTTACCGACGCTCGACGACCGCGTGACGTGCTGACGGATGCCCGGAGTGACGAGGCATGGACGCAGCGGTGCACGGCGCGGGACGCAAGCGCTTGACGGCGAAGCGGACTTGCGGGCTCCGGCGTTTCGGCGGAATTTTCCTTTGCATCCCACGCGCATCAATGACCCCTTTTGTCGCATACGTCACGACAGCCTCTGCGCCACAGAGGATTCCGCCGGAGAGGGGTTCCCACGCGGCCTCAACCACCGCGCCGCGCAGCATGGTTGGGCCATCGCTGACGCAACGGAACCTCCGCGGCACGCACGGTTGAGGGGCCGTCACGGTCGAGCAAAAGGTACCAATATGCACTTTTTGCCGGATCCCTTTGACGCGCGGTGCAAAACACGCCTACCGTTCATATAGGGACGTCTTCAACTACAGACATCTGTTCCGGCGTTCCACGTCCGTGAGGTGCGTCAGCGCCCAGGCGTCCGCACCCCCATCCGCGCCGGGATCGCTCACGTTCCCGCGTGGCGGCGGTCGGCACAGCGCGGACCGCGACCCGAAGTCCAGATCCCCGAAGGGGGAGTCATGCGCACGCTTACCATCCGCAGGATCGCCGCCGCCGCTGTGGTGGCGCCCCTGCTCGCCTTCGCCGGAGCCACCGCGGCCAGCGCGGCGACGCCACAGACAGCACCCGCCACTGCGCAGTCCGTCGTCGACCACGGCGGCGGCTGGGGCGGCGGACACGGCGGCTGGGGTGGCGGACACGGCGGCTGGGGCTGGGGGAACGGTTACGGCTGGGGCGGTTACGGCGGCTATGGCGGTTACGGCGGCTACTACGGCTTCTACCCCGGCTTCTACGGTTCCGGCTTCTACGGAGGCTTCTACCGCTGAGGTCGTCGGGCCGGCGCCCCGCCGGCCCGTCCGATGACGTCCCCACCGCGACCGCCGCCGTCCGGGCCTCCGGACTCGGACGGTGACGGCCCACGGTGTCGACTTTCGACCCGCCGGGCGGACGGGGCCGGCCAGGGCCGTCAGGCCCTCCGGCCCGCCCGACCCGGCGAGGACAAGCGCGTGTTCCGCAGAACCACCGACGGCCCCCGTGATGCGGGGGCCTTCGGTGTGCCCTCGTCCGCCTCGGAGTCCGTCGCGTCGGGCTCGCGCAGCATCGCGGAGGCGGCGGCTCCCGAGGACGCCACGGTGTCGGCGACGAACCGCGCCCGCCCCACGCCCAGCACGCGCAGCGCCCGGCCGTGATCCACCGCCACCAGGATCGCGGCCCCCGCCACGGCCACACGCCAGCCGGCCGTCGCGGCACGGCGCGAAGGAGCCGGCAGGGCCGCGAGCGACGCCCGCAGGCGCGCGCAGTGGAAGGGCACGTGCCGCTGCTCGTCGGCGAGGATCCGGCCCGCGACCTCACGTGTGAGCTCGTCGTCCGCACCCTCCCTCAGGGCCCGGTAGTAGCGCAGCGCGACCTCCTCGGCGACCATCAGCACCAGCAGTTCCAGACGTAGCCCCAGCAGGCGGCGCAGGGCGACGAAGGCCCGGTCCGTCCAGTGGCCGTCGATGGTGGTAGCGCCGGCCGCGTCGAGCAGCCGGGCGAGCAACCGGGCGTGGTTCTGCTCCTCGGCGACGAACAGGCGCACCGCCCGCGCGTAGTCGCGGTCCCCGGCCGCGTCCGCCTTGGCGATCAGGTGCGCGCCGTCGCCGTCCTCACCGGCCTGGAAGCGCTGCACGCTCGCGCGTACCGCGTCGTGCAGCACCGCTCCCCGGGCCCACGCGGGATCACCCGTCGCATGCCGCCGGTCCCGCTCCTCCTCGAAGCGCTCCGTCCACCAGGCGAATCCACTCGCGGTCATGTCCCTCCCTGCCACCACGGGGCACGTTCTTCCCTCGCGTCCCGGCTGGGAAGGACGCGCGGACGGCCCCGGCCGTTCCCGTGACACGGTCCCGCGTCGCACAGTCGCGCGTCACACGCTCGCGCGACCGCTCAGTCCCACAGCTCGCGGACCGGGTCGTGCGGCCAGGACGGCTCGGTGTCGGGGTAGCTGATCGTGAGCTTGGTGAAGTGCCGCAGGCCCAGGTCCCCGGGCCAGGGCTTGCTGTCGGAGAGCGTGATCTTGACCGGGAAGGTGTGGAAGTGGCCCGCCGCGCAGTACGGATCGCAGTCGTTGGCCTCCTCGTAACCGGTGGCCACGGCCGAGTCGCCGCCCCAGTGCGACCAGTACAGGCCGCCCAGCCGGTCGTTCCCGTCCCCGCAGGCCAGCAGGAAGTCGGGGGGCATGACGAGCCCCCGGCCGAAGCAGGTGACCAGGACCGTGGCGTAGGTCGGTTCGGCCTGGGCCGCCTGGACACCGGAGGCCGCTGAGGCGGGGGCTGCCGCGATCACGGTCGCGAGGGCGGCGGAAGTGGCGGTCAGGGCGAGGGTGCGGAGGAGTGGCATCTCGGTCTGCCTTCCTGGCCGCCGCCGGGAGTGGTGGCGGTCGGTGGCGAGGGTGCGGTCCGGAGTGCCGCCGCGCCGGCCGCGGGACCGGAGGCAGGACTGCCGGCGGCGTGCCCGCGGGCAGGCGTGGCACGGAGAGCAGGGGCGGAAGGACGGAGGGACGGCACGCGGTCCCCGGTCCGCGGCCGTACGGCCTCGAAGTCACGTTCCTCCAGGAGGGTGAGGCGCGCAACCCGGCCGGACCATGTTCGGGCCCCACCGACACGCTCAGTCATCGGATGGGTACGGAAAAATGCGACCAGATCAAGGGTCGCCGTGGAACAAATCCGACACTTGCCCCGGTTGAAAGCCCTGACACCGAGATCGTCATTCCGCCGAGGTGATACAGCAGTGGGCACCGAGATGACCAGTCCGTCCACGGAGACGTTCAAGCGCGCCGTGCTCTTCTTCAACCGGCAGCGCTACGCCGCCGCGGCCCGGACGCTCGCGTCCATCGTGGACGTGGCGCCCCGCAACATGGCGGTGCGCATGCTGCTGGCCAGGTCGTACTACTTCTCCGCGCAGCTCTCGCGGGCGGAGGCGGAGCTGCGCGACCTCCTGCGTGCCGAGCCGCAGGACGCGCACGCGCACCTCCTTCTCGGCCGCACGCTGGAGCGGCAGGGCCGGCTCGCGGAGGCCGCCCCCCACCTGCGTCTCGCCGACGCGATGACGGCCTGGGACCTCGTCGTCGTCTGACCCCCGGGCCCGGCAGGGCCGCGCGGCGCCCGGCGCCCGCGGGCCACTCACCCGGCCCATCCCCGGTTGTCCGGACCGTACCGCCTCCGCAGGCTGCTCACGTGGGGGCCAACGACCGACCACGGTTCGGAGACCGCAATGACCTGTCCGCACGTCCGGTCCATAACGCGACGCAAGGCTCGCTACGCCGTCGCAGTCCTCCTCGCGGCCGCCGCGAGCCTCACCGCCTGCGGGGAGAAGACGACGAACGCCGCACGCGTCGACCACGCGGTGCCCGCGGACACGCCCGCGCCGAAGGTGCCCTGCGGCAACCCGCCGGTGCAGCTCGACCCACAGGCTCAGGACTTCCTGGACCAGCTCGCGGCGGCGGACGGCCCTCCCCTGTACACGCTCTCCTACGCGGCCGCCCGGGGAGTGCTGGACAAGCTGCAGGCGGGTCCGGTGGAGATGCTCCCGGCGCAGGTCAGCGAGCGGACCGTGCCCGGCGGACCGACCGGCCCGGTGTCGGTGCACGTCGTACGGCCCGAGGGTGCCAAGGGGGACCTTCCCGGGATCGTCTACATCCACGGCGGCGGCTGGGTGCTGGGCAACTTCAAGACCCATGAGCGCCTGGTGCGCGAGCTCGCCAACGGCGCGCAGGCGGCGGTGGTCTTCGTCGACTACACCCCCTCTCCCGAGGCGCAGTTCCCCGTGCCGATCGAGCAGGCGTACACCGTGGCCAAGTGGGTCGCCGACAACGGCGGACGGATCGGCGTCGACCCTTCGCGCCTGGCGGTCGCCGGCGACTCCGTGGGCGGTGACATGACCGCCGCCGTGACGATGATGGCCAAGCAGCGCGGCGGGCCCGACTTCCGGCACCAGGTGATGCTGTACCCGGTCACGGACGCGAACTTCGACACCGCCTCGTACAACCGCTTCGCGGAGAACTGCTGGCTCGCCAAACCCGCGATGAAGTGGTTCTGGGACGCGTACGCCCCCCGCCTCAAGGACCGGCAGAACCCGCTGGCGGCCCCGCTGCGCGCCACGGTCGACCAGTTGCGCGGCCTGCCACCGGCCTTGATGGTCACGGACTCGGACGCGCTCTTCGACGAGGGCACCGCGTACGCGGAGAAGCTGCGGGAGGCCGGCGTGCCCGTCCGGCTGACGCACTACCCCAAGATCACGCACGACTTCATGATGCTCAACGCCCTCCGCGACACCGAGTCCAACAAGAAGGCGGTGGCCGAGGTCACCGCGGCGCTCCGCGAGGCGCTGCACGGGGCGGATTCCGGCCCCGCCAAGTGAGCTTTCGGCACACCGTACGAGGAGGGGCGGCGGGCTCATCCTGCCGCCCCTTCACGGCCTTTCGGCGGGTAAGTTTCCTTTGGTAACATTTTTCTGTTATCGTTGATTCATGGATGAGAGGGCGACCACCAGAGAGCGGATCATGTCCGCTGCCGCCAACCTGCTCGCCGAGGGCGGCCGCGACGCGGTCTCGACCCGGTCGGTCAGCAAGGCTGCGGCCGTTCAGCCGCCGACCATCTACCGGCAGTTCGGCGACATGCAGGGCCTGCTCGACGCCGTCGCGGCGGAGGGCTTCGCCGACTACCTGCACCGCAAGACCGACCGGACGCGGGCCGACGATCCCGTCGAGGACCTGCGCTGGGGCTGGGACCTGCACATCGAGTTCGGTGTGGCCAACCCGGAGATATACCAGCTGATGTTCGGTCAGCCCAGGCCCGGGGCCGAGCCGGCGGCCGTCACCGAGTCCTTCAACGTCCTGCGCGGCCTGGTGACCCGGGTCGCCGAGGCGGGCCGGCTGAGCGTCGACGTGGAACGCGCCATGCTGATGATCCACTCGGCCGGCTGCGGGGTCGTCCTGACGCTGATCGCCACACTGCCCGGGGCTCGCGACCCGGAACTGTCACCGCGGACACGCGAGGCCATTCTCGCCGCCATCACCACCGCGCAGCCCGAGGATGCCGCCGGGGAGGAGCGCCGGACGATCACCCGTACCGTCGCCTTCAAGGCCGTGCTCCCCGAGATCGAGGAGATCCTCACACCTGGTGAACGCATCCTGCTGAACGAGCTGCTGGACCGCATCACGCACTCCGCCTGAGCCGCCGCGCGCGGGACCCGCCGCCGCCCTGCCCGCGGCGCCTTGCGGCTGCCTCACTTCTTCCTGCTCTTCCTGCGCGGAAACGGCCGGTGGGGAACCGTCGTGCGACGGTTCCCCACCGGGCGTTCCGGCCACAGCCGGTCAGCCGGTGATCCTCATCAGGGCGATCCGGTCGCCCTCGACCGTGAAGGCGAAGTCCGACGGGCCGTTGAAACCGTCGCCGCCGACCTGGGTGGAGACGATCACCTGGCTCCCGCGCCGGGTCACTCCGGTGACCGTCAGGGAGAC
Organism: Streptomyces sp. PA03-3a; assembly: GCF_033792735.1. NCBI lineage: Bacteria > Bacillati > Actinomycetota > Actinomycetes > Kitasatosporales > Streptomycetaceae > Streptomyces > Streptomyces sp. PA03-3a. The sequence continues at coordinate 130,883 of NZ_JARAVM010000001.1, read as the reverse complement.
CTTGACGCCGATGAACTCGCGGTCGCTCCAGCCCTCGACGGCCTCACGGCCCTCGAAGCGGCGGCCCCAGTCGTCCACTGCGCCGTGCTCGCTGAATTGGTCGAGGAAGGCCTCGTTGTCATGGGCGTTCGCCGCGGCGACGGCGCGCCGTACGGGCTCGGGAAGCTCGGGAAAGTCGGAAGCGGTCATGGCGGTTCTCCTTGGCGGTGTCGGGCGGCTGTGGCCGTGGGCTCGTCAGGCCTGCGTGCGGGGGCCGAGCAGGTCTTCCAGGCCGATCCGGTGGTAGAAGTCCTCACGGATCCGGTCGGCGACGACGGAGACGGCCTCCGAGCCGTCGTCGGCGGGGTCGATGTGAGTCCGGAAGGGCCGCTTGCCCGCGGGAAGCCCCACGACGCGGACGATCTCGCGCGCCACCTCGGCGACGTCGGCGTCCTCGGGTGTGATGGCCGCCAGGGCGCGGCCGACCTGCTCGGTCAGGCCCTCGTAGCGGGTCTCGTAGTCCGCGACGGTGGCGGTGTCGGCCGGATGCCCCGCGTTGACGAAGTGGTTCGTGCCGGAGGTGAAGGCGCCGGGGACGACGATGGAGGTGTCGATGCCGAAGCGTGCGAGCTCGGCGGCGTAGCTGACGGCGACGGCGTCCATGGCCGCCTTCGCGGCGAAGTACGGGGCGAGGTAGGGCGGAGTACCGCCGCGGGTGCTGCTGGACCCGACCCAGAGCAGCAGACCGTGCCCCTGGGCCCGCAGGTGCGGCAGGGCCGCGCGGTTCACCCGCTGGGTGCCCAGCACATTGGTGTCGTAGACGGCGGCCATCTCCTCCGGGGTGAAGGCCTCGGTGGGGCCGAGCACCATGTGGCCCGCGTTGTGGACCAGGACGTCCAGCCGGCCGGCCTCGCGCAGAACGGTGGCGACGGCCCGGTCCGCGCTGTCCTGCGAGAGCACGTCGAGTTCGACGACCCGCAGGTCGATGTCCTCGCGGGCGGCCCGTTCGCGTACCTCCGCCGCGCGTTCGGCGTTGCGGCCGGATATGTCGCGCATGCTCGCGTAGACGGTGTGACCCGCGGAGGCGAGGGCGTGGGCGGCGAGAGCGCCGAATCCGGAGCTCGCACCGGTGACCAGGACGACGGAAGACACGGGGGACATTTCGGAGCTCCTTGGGCTACTGGGGGCCGCTCCCGGTTCAGGCGGCGTCCGGGTCACGGATCGGGTGGGTGGCGCGAGGTACTGGATCTGCCGGGAGGCAGGGTGCTGCTCGGTACGGGGGGCCGAGGGAACCGGGAGGCCGGCGTCCGGCGGACGGGCCCGCGGCCGGCACCCGGCAGGAGCCGCGCGAGGCGCGGCCCGCGAGTCAGGCCACTCCGCCGTTGGCGAAGATCGTCTGGCCGTTGATCCAGCGACCGGGGCCGGCCAGGAAGGAGACGACCGCGGCGATGTCCTCGGGGGACCCGAGTCGCTCGAGGGGGTTCATCTTCGCGAACCGCTCTATGGTCGCCTCGTCCTTGCCGTTCAGGAACAGATCGGTGGCGACCGGGCCCGGCGCGACGGCGTTCACGGTGATGTCGCGACCGCGCAGCTCCCGGGCCAGGATCAGGCTGATCGCCTCGACCGCGCCCTTCGACGCGGCGTACGCGGCGTAGGTCGGCGTGGCGATCCGGGTCTGGGACGAGGACACGTTGATCACGGCACCGCCGTCGCGGAGCCTGCGGGCGGCCTGCTGGTTGACCACGAAGGTGCCGCGGATGTTGGTGCGGTGCATGCGGTCCAGGGCGTCGAGGTCGAAGTCCGCCACGGTGTTCAGGATCATGAGACCGGCCGAGTTGACCACCACGTCCACACCGCCGAACTCCTGCTCCGCGGCGTCGAAGAGCGCCTGGACCGCCTTCTCGTCGGCGACGTCGGCCCGTACCGCGAGGGCGGAACCGCCCTCGGCGGCGATCTGCGCGACGGTCGCGTCGGCGTCGGCCTGGTTGCCGGCGTAGGCGATGACGACCGCCTGGCCTTCGGCGGCCAGGCGCAGCGCGACCTCGCGGCCGATGCCGCGGGAGCCGCCCGTGACGATCGCGACGCGGCGGGCGGTGGTGGTCTCGGTCATTGCGGTCTCCTGATCACACGAGGGGGGCGGCTCATTCCGTCGCCCCGCTTCCACCGATAACAGTGCCACGTTATCGACGGAAACGCAACCGGCGCTAACGAGATCTCGTTAGCGCCGTTCACATGGGAGTCCGCGACGTGCGCCCTCCCGCACGCGACGGGGCCGCCGCCCCCGTGCGGGGGCGGCGGCCCGGGAATCGAGGGCCGTCACGCGTGGGCGTTCAGGCCGGCCGGAGCTCAGCGGAAGCGACCACCGAAGAAGAAGGGGTCGAAGAGGTAGGGCCCGAAGAGGTACGAGCCGAAGAAGCCGCGGTCGAAGCGGTAGAAGTCACGGTTGTGGCCGCGGCCACCGTGGCCGCGGTCGTAGCCGCCGCGACCGTGGTCGCCCGTGACGTGGGTTCCCTTGGTGCTGGCGAGGTCCGGGGTGGCGGCGCCGGCAGCAGTGGCACCACCCAGCAGAACGACAGAGGCCACACCGACAGCGGCCACAAAACGGGAAACGCGCATACTGACTCTCCTGTCTCGGCGGGCACCGTGGCGGTGTCCGCAAGGTTCCGACAGGGAGAGCGTGCGTCGAGGACATTCGCGCCGCACGACGGAATTCCGTCACACTCCGTTACGCGACAGCGCGTCAGATGCGGCGAACGGTGGACTCCGGACGGGGCGCATGGCGCTGAATGCCCGATGATCACGGGTCCGACGGGGCCTCAACCGTTCGGCCACGCACCGTAATCACGAACCGTCACGTCCGGGCCTCCCGACGGGTGAATCCTCGTCACCGACAACGTACGTCAACGCGGCCACCCAGCCCGCGGGACGACCGAGCCGACCGCGGTGCCGGAGCGGATGGGAACCGCTCCGGCCCTGGTCATGGGCTCGGGTGGCGCTGCAGCCGCAGGACTGCACGAAGTCGGGGCGACACGCAAGCCCGGCCCCCCTCAGGAAGACAAAAGGGCCCGGCCCGCCCGAGCGGGCGGGCACGGGGCCCCTGTGGCAGGCCGGACGAAGCGTCAGCTCGTCACCGACACGGCGTCAGCAGTCCTTTTCACGCAGCGAGTGCAGGTACGCGCTCGACCTGCGCGCGAAGCTGAGGGAATCGGCCGGCGTGTCGTGCTCGGTCTGCCAGTGGTGGTCGAGGCGGCCGCCGTGCGTGCGCGTCACGGCCGAGATGAACCGCTGGTAGTCGATGTCGCCGTCCCCCACGTCGACCATGCGGTAGCCGTCGCGGGTGGTCTCGTCCCGGTCCCCGTCCTTGACGTGGAAGAGGGGGTAGCGGTCGGGCTGCTTCAGCACGTAGCGCAGCGGGTCGAAGGGGGCGGGGGTGCCGTCCACCCGCTTGGAGAAGCGGAACTGGCCGGCGTAGGCCCAGTAGATGTCCATCTCCAGGTAGACCAGGTCGGGGTCGGTCTCCGCGAGGAGGACGTCGTACAGCCGCACGTTCGGGCGGTCGGTCGCGAAGGAGAACTCCTCGGCGTGGTTGTGCTGGTAGAACTTCATGCCGCGGGCCTTGGCGGCGGCGCCGTACTCGTTGAACTCCTCGGCGCAGCGCTTCCAGCCGTCGACGGTGCTGCCGTACCGCCAGGGCCCGGACGCGGTGCCGATGTGCTTCAGCCCCAGCGCCTGGGCGTCGTCGAGGACCTTCGTCAGGTTCTGCGCGAAGGTATAGGCGCCCGGGTCGCCGTCGTCGTAGTAGCCGACATGGCTGCCGATGGCGCGCAGTCCGTGGTCGCGGGCGAGCCGGCGCAGCTGGGCGAGGGTGATCGCGCCCGCGGAGCCCTGGGTGTAGCCGGCGTACTCGATCTCGTCGTATCCGTACTTCTCGAGTTCGGCGAAGACGGGGGCGAAGCCGAGGGTGGAGACCTTGTCGCGCAGCGAGTACAGCTGGACGCCGAGGCGGCCGGGGGGCAGGAGGGGGCGGCCGTGGCCCTTGCCGTGGGCGGCGGCCGTCGGGGCGGTCGCGCCGAGCAGCGCGGCGGCGGTGGCCCCTGCGGCGACGCCGAGCATGCCGCGCCTGCTGAGCTTGCGGCTCAGCTCCGGGTCGGGGCTGCTGTTACGACGCGTGCTGGTCATTGTGGATAACTCCTTGGCGTCGGTGACGTGTGGTTCAGTGGAGTCCTGCCAGGCGCAGGAGCAGGGACTTCACTTCGGTGGCCGCGACGCGGCCGTCGACGGCACGGGGGGCGGAGCAGATGATGAGCGGACCTTCCTCGTCGCTCGCCGGGAGGCGGCCGTGGCTGCCGCGAATAGGCGAGGGGTCGAGCGGCACGACCGCCATGCGGTAGCGCATGCCGAGCTTCTTGCGGGCCAGGGCCGTGGCGGCCTTGACGCGTACGTAGGGGTCCTCGGGGTCCATGAAGAGCTCGACGGGGTCGTAGCCGGGCTTGCGGTGGATCTCGACGAGCCGGGCGAAGTCGGGTGCCCTGTCGTCGTCGAGCCAGTAGTAGTACGTGAACCAGGCGTCCGGGTCCGCGACGGCGACGAGCTCGCCGGAGCGCGGGTGGTCCAGGCCGTGGCGCTTCTTCCCCTCGTCGTCGAGGAGTTCGGCGATTCCGGGCAGGGTGGCGAGGACCTTGCGGGTGGCCTCGAGGTCCTCGGGACGGCGCACGTACACATGGGCGATCTGGTGGTCGGCGACCGCGAACGCGCGGGAGGCCATCGGGTCGAGGTACTCCATGCCGTCCTGGGTGTGGACCTCCAGCAGCCCGGCGCGCCGCAGCTCCCGGTTGATGTCCACGGCCCGGCTGACCGGCGTGATGGCGTACTCGGAGAGCGCCACCACCGTCCGGCCCTCCCGGCGTGCGTCGTCCAGGAGCGGGGCGAGTGCCTCGTCCAGTTCGGTGGCCGCGCGCCGGGATCGGGGGTCGTCCGGGCCGAAGCGCTGCAGGTCGTAGTCGAGGTGCGGGAGGTAGCAGAGGGCGAGGTCGGGAGTGCGGGTGCGCAGGATGTGCCGGGTGGCGTCGATGATCCAGCGGCTGGAGACGATGTCGGCGCCCGGACCCCAGAAGTGGAAGAGGGGGAAGGTTCCGAGGGCGTCGGTGAGCTCGTCGTGGAGCTCGGGGGGCCGGGTGTAGCAGTCGGGTTCCTTGCGGCCGTCGGCGTAGTAGACGGGGCGTGGGGTGACCGTGACATCGGTGTCGGCGCCCATGGCGTACCACCAGCAGATGTTGGCCACGGTGTAGCCCGGGTGCGCGCGCCGGGCGGCGTCCCACAGCTTGTCGCCGGCGACGAGACCGTTGTGCTGGCGCCACAGCAGGACGTCGCCGAGTTCGCGGAAATACCAGCCGTTGCCGACGATGCCGTGCTCCGCGGGCGGCGCACCGGTGAGGAAGGTGGACTGGGCGGCGCAGGTCACCGCGGGGAGGACGGTGCCGAGCGGGGCCTGTGAACCGGCGTCGGCAAGGCGCTTCAGGCGCGGCATGTGGTCCAGGAGACGGGGGGTGAGGCCGACGACGTCCAGGACGAGGAGGGGGGACGGCCCGGCGGTGTCGGTCATGGGAGTTCCTTCAGGCCGAGGTCGTGGAGGAGGTCGCGGGCGAGGCCGAGTTCCGCGGCGATGCCGTCGGCGAGCTGGGCGCGGGTACGAGGGCGCAGCTCGGGGGGAAGGGCCTGCCAGGTGTAGGTCTCGACCTCGAGGTGGTGGGTCAGCGGGGACGGACCGCCGACGAGGCGGGCGAGGGCGTCCTTGAGGACCGGGACGGTGGAGGTGAGCGGAGGCGCGGGCGGTGCGTGCAGCGGCACGTGGAAGTGGGCCCGCCAGGGGGCGCCGGTGGGGAGTGGGCCCTCGGTGAGCGCCTGGTTCAGGTCGTCGGTGCCGTGCAGGCCGCCGGCGGTGCGGGCGCGGGTCTGGTGGAGGAACCGGGGTTCGGAGAAGGCGGCGAGCGCGTCGCGTACGTCCTGCAGGTGCGGGTGTTCGGCGTGCAGGGCGGCGGAGAGCTGGACCTTGGGAATGGTGATCCCCGCGGCGGTGAGCGCGTCCAGCGCGGCGGCGGGTTCTTCGAAGGAGGTGGCGAGGTGGCAGGTGTCGACGCACACACCGATGCGCGGGTGGGCGATCGCGGCGAGGGGCTCGATCGCGTCCGCGGTGGTCTCCACGATGCACCCGGGTTCGGGTTCCAGCGCGATCCTGATGGATTTCCCGGTGAGTTCGGCCAGCGCGTCGAGCCGCGCGGCGAGGGTGGTCAGGGCGTCCCGGGCGGTCCGCGCGGAACGGTCGTCCCAGGGGGTCCGCCAGGCGAGCGGAAGGGTCGAGATCGATCCTTCGGTGACATCGGCGGGGAGCAGGGCGGCGAGGAGGTCGGCGAGGCCGCTGGTGTAGGCGAGCCGTTCCGGTTCGGTCCAGTCCGGTCGGTAGACCCGGTACTTGACCTCGGCGGCGCCGAAGCCCTGGTAGGGGAAGCCGTTGAGGGTGACGACCTCGAGGCCGCGGCGGTCGAGGGCGGTGCGCAGCCCGCGCAGGGCCGCCGGATCGGTGTGGAGGGCGTGTGCGGCGTCCTTGGCGAGCCAGAGCCCGATGCCGAGGCGGTCCCGGCCGAGCCGCTTGCGGACGGGTTCGCAGTGGTCGCGGAGCTGGGAGAGGACTCCCTCGAGCGTCTCCGCGGGATGGACGTTGGTGCAGTAGGCCAGGTGGACGACCGAGCCGTCGGGGTGCCGGAAGCGCATGGGTCCCGCCTCCTCATTCCCCGCCGCGGAGGATGGAGTTGCCCTCGTGCAGGTCCCCGGAGGCGGCGGCGTCGAGCTGCAGCCTGCCGCTGCGGCCGTAGAAGGCGACGGGATTGCGCCACAGGACCTGGTCGACGTCGTCGTCGCTGAATCCGGCGGCGAGCATCGCGTCCGCGGTCCTGCGGGTCTTGAGGGGGTCGCTCTTCCCCCAGTCGGCCGCCGAGTTGACCAGCATCTTCTCGGTGCCGTGGGACTTCAGCACGGCGACCATGCGGTCCTCGTCCATCTTCGTGTCGGGGTAGATCGAGAAGCCGAGCCAGCAGCCGCTGTCGGCGGCCTCCTTGACGGTGGTCTCGTTCAGGTGGTCGAGCAGGACGAACTCGGGGTCGAGCGCCGACTCGCGGACGACGTCGATGGTGCGGCGCATCCCGGTGAGCTTGTCGCGGTGCGGGGTGTGGACGAGGGCGGGCAGTCCGTGGTCGGCGGCGAGCTGGAGCTGGGCGGCGAGTGCGGTGTCCTCGGCCGGGGTCATCGAGTCGTAGCCGATCTCGCCGACGGCGACGACGTTGTCCTTGACGAGGAAGCGCGGCAGCGCGTCGAGGACGGGGAGGCAGCGCGGGTCGTTGGCCTCCTTGGGGTTCAGGGCGACGGTGCAGTGGTGGGCGATGCCGTACTGCGCGGCGCGGAAGGGTTCCCAGCCCAGGAGGGAGTCGAAGTAGTCGAAGAAGGACTCGGGAGAGGTACGGGGCTGACCGAGCCAGAAGGAGGGTTCGACGAGGGCTCGGACACCGGCGGCGTACATCGCCTCGTAGTCGTCCGTGGTCCGGGAGGTCATGTGGATGTGGGGGTCGAAGATGCGCATCAGGACTCCTCCGTCCGGGACGTCAGGGCGAGGACGCGGTGGAGGTCCGCGGGGACGGGCCGGCCCGCGGCGGTGCGTTCCGCCGCGTAGTCGCCGAGCATGCGGGCCAGTTCCGCGTCACCGTGTGCTCGCTGCCCGAGCTTGGCGGCGGCGTCCACCGGAACCCCGGTGAACAGGCACTTGAGGAGGGCGTGGCGCCAGGTGTGCGGATCGAGGTGCTCTGCGGCGTAGGGGCCGACGGCGGCGGCGACCAGCCGCGTGTCGTTGGTGCGCAGGGCGTCCTCGACGAGCGGGACCCCGTCGGCGGGGGCCGGCTCGAGGTGGGGCAGCGCGAGGAGGACTGCGCGGCGCTCCGCGGCGGTGCCCTGCCGGTATAGACGGGTCAGGGTGGCGGCGTCGGCGCGGGCCTCCCGCAGAAGCAGCACCCGGGCGGAGTCCGCGTGCTCCTGACCGCAGTGGCGGCCCGCGGAGGCGAAGTGCTGTTCCCAGCCCGGCGGGGAGGAGGGTGCGGTGGGGGTGTCGTCGTCCGTGGCGCCGCCGGGGGCGGCTCCGGCTTCGGCGAGGGCCGCGTCGAGCCAGGCGCGGGCGGCGTCGCCGAGCCGGTCGTGGACTACTTCATGGGCGGGTGTCGTCATGCCGTGGCTCCGTTCGTGGGGGTGTGGGAGCGCAGGAAGTCGAGGGAGGTGCGGGCGAGTTCGGGCCCGGCGTGGGAGTGGCGGGGAAGTTCGACGACGGTCAGGCCCTCGTAGCCGCTGTCTGCCAGGGCCTGGAGGACGGGCGGGAAGTCGATCTCCCCGTCGCCGAAGGGGAGGTGCTCATGGACGCCTCGGCGCATGTCCTCGATCTGGACATGGCGCAGCCAGGGAGCGGCCTGCTTGACGCAGTCGGCGGGAGATGCCGGTTCCAGGCACTGGCAGTGGCCGATGTCGAGGGTGAGTCCGAGCGGTTCGGGGTCGCCGAGCAGGCCGCGCAGGTGGTGGAAGTCGTCCAGGCACGCCAGGAGGTGACCGGGCTCGGGCTCGACCGCGAGGGGGATCCGGGCGGTGGACGCCGCGTCGAGGACGGGTGCCAAGGCGTCCTGGAGCCGCTGCCAGGCGGTGGTGGACGGGGTGCCGGCGGGCGTGATCCCGCTGAAGCAGTGCACGGCGTGGGCCCCGAGGTCCGCGGCGACCTGGACGGCCCGCACGAGCAGCCGGGTGCGGGCGGCCCGGGCGTCGGGGTCGGGGTCGAGGAGGGAGGGGCCGTGCTTGCGGCGCGGGTCGAGGACGTAGCGGGCGCCGGTCTCGACGGTGACCTCGAGGCCGAGGGCGGACAGCCGTTGCGCGAGCCGGTGGGTGCGGGGACCGAGGTCGGGTGCGAGGGGGTCGAGGTGCATGTGGTCGAGGGTGAGTCCGACGCCGTCGTAGCCGAGGTCGGCGAGAAGTGCCAGGGCGTCGTCGAGACGCAGGTCGGTGAGGCCGTTGGTCCCGTAACCGAGGCGCAGGCTCATGTGGGGCTCACCTTCCTGGCGATCCGGCGGGCGACGGGGCCGAGGGCCAGGACGGCCGCCGCGGAGGCACCCGAGCCGGATCGGGCCGCCAGGGCGGCCTGCAGCGGGATCATGGCGCGGATCCCGCCCCCGACCGCGCGCTGGGTGAGGGGTGGTGACGGGTTGAGAGCAGCGTGCAGGTAGGGGGTGAGAGCGGTGCCCGCGTAGACGGCGGAGGCCAGTGCCGTCATGGCGTGGGGCAGGTCCGGTGGCCGCGCCGTCGGCGGTGCCGCCGGTCGCGCACGGCGGCCACCGCCCGCCCCGTGCCGGGTGGTGGCCGCCGGCGGGCGTCCGGACGTGCGCAGCCGGCGCAGGGTTCGGGCGGCGTCGGTGGTGACGGCGGCGATCGCCGTGGTCGTGACCAGCGCGGCGAGCGGTGCGGTGCTGGAACCGCCCCGCGTCTCGTTGCGCGAGACGGTGGTGACCGCGTAGGTATGCGCGCCGAGCAGGGCGGCGTGGGGCAGCGCCGCGGCCAGTGCCCGGGGGCGGGTGGCCGTCGCGCCGAGCACCAGGTCAAGGGCGCGTGCCGTGGCCATGGCGGCCGGGCCCGCCGCTGTGTGCTTCAGGCGCAGGTCGTACGCCCAGACCGTCGCCGCGAGGGTGGTGGCGAGGGCGAGCGGGGCGCGTCCCGCGCGGGCCGCGAGGGCCAGGCCGGTCGCGGTGAGGGCTCCGGCGGCCGTCAGGGCGGCGGCCGGGCTGATCCGGCCGGACGGGAGGGGTCGGTGGGGGCGGTCGACTGCGTCCTCGTCGCGGTCGGCCCAGTCGTTGAGCGCCATGCCCGCGTGGTAGAGGCACAGCGAGCTGCCGATGGCGAGGAAGGTGCCGCGACCGGGGCCCCGACCGGTCGCGGCGGCGCCCGCGAGGGCGTCACCCGGGACGGTGAACAGGGCGGAGACGCGGAAGAGTTCGGCCCAGTCCCACAGCCGCGTGCCCGGAGCGGTCCGGCGCGCATCGGAGCCCTCCGCGTCCTCGGCGACGTCGGCCCGACCGCCGCTTCTGCCCCCTCCCGGGACGGCCCCCTCCGCCGCCCCGGGCGGGTGGGTGCCGCGCGCCCCGTTCCGCGGGACGGCGTCCTGCGCCGCGCCGCCCGGCGGGCGGCGGGCGGTGAACGCCGTCACGGCGCCGAGGGCCGCCACGAAGGCCAGGGCCCGCAGCCGCCGCGCTCCCGGAGCCCTCACCGGGACTCCCCCAGCCGGGTGGCGAAGGCCAGCAGCTCGCCGTACTGCTCGGAGAGCGATGCGGGCGCCCCCGGGTCGGGGTCCTTGAAGTAGAAGCCCAGTTCGGGGAGGGGGCCGCTCAGACCGGCCTCGTGGGCGCGGGCCGCGAAACGGGCGAGGTCGATGACGAGCGGGGCGGCGAGGGCGGAGTCGCAGCCCTGCCAGGTGGTCTGGAGCACCATGCGGGTGCCGAGGAAGCCGTCGAAGGCGATGTGGTCCCAGGCCGTCTTCCAGTCGCCGAGGGCCGGCACGTCGTCGATGTGCACCTCGCCCTCGGGGGCGGCGCCGAGGGCGTCGGCGAGGACCCGTTCCTTTCCCGCGTTCTTCGCGGCGGCCGCCGCGGGGTCGGCGAGGACCGCGCCGTCACCGCCGCCGAGCAGGTTGGTCCCGGACCAGGCCCGCACCGACAGGGCGCGTTGCACGAACATCGGGGCGAGGACGGAGCGCAGCAGGGTCTGCCCGGTCTTGCCGTCCCGTCCCGCGTGGGGAAGGCCGCGGGCGGTGGCCGCCTCGGCGAGGGCCCGGGTCCGTATCCCGGTGGAGGGGGTGAAGTTCACATAGGCGCAGCCGGCCTCGACCGCCGCCGCCGCGTAGAGGGAGCTCGCGGGCAGGCGGTCGCTCCCGGGCTCGGGCACGGGCTCGGTGGAGGCGACGTTGACGACGACGGTCCGGGCCAGGTGGTGGCGCCGGGTGAAGGCGGTGATGTCCGCGGCGAAGGCCGCGATGAGTTCCTCGTCGCCGCGCGTGTCGCCGGGGAGCGGGCCGCCGGTGCGGATCTCCCGGTCCGCGGCGGCCAGTTCGGCGCGGAGCGCGGTCGGCAGGCCGTGCGGGAGCACGCCGCCCTCCGCGAGCTGTTCGGCCCGCTTGCCCAGTGGGCAGGCGGCCGTGTCGTGGCCGCCGAAGACCAGGGACGGCAGCGGCGGGAGTGCGGCCGCCGCGAAGGGTGCGGTCTCGCTCACCATGCCCGTCGCGGGATGGAGCCCGGCGGTGACCGCCGCGCATCCTGCGACGGCGGTGGTGGCGACGGAGCCGCGGGCTCCGATGAGCCACACTCCGGTGCGCGGGGGCGACTGGTTGTCCGATGCCGGTGCCGGGGCGGACGGGTTCGTCACGGCTGCCTCCCTGGTGCGAGTGGTGGGGGGCGGCGGGCGGGGGCACGGCGTCTCCCCGCCCGCCGCCGGCTCGTGGGTGCCGGCAGGACCCGCCCTACGAGGAGGGCAGTTCCTTGATCTGGACGTTCCGGAAGGACACCTTGTCGTCGGCCCCGTGGTTCTGCAGGCCGATGTAGCCGTCCTTCAGACTGCGGACCGGGTCGGTGTTGGTGAAGTCGTTGATCTTCACTCCGTTGAGGAAGATCTGAAGTCGTTCACCCTGGACCTTGATCTCGTAGCTGTTCCACTGGCCCGGGGGACGCAGTACCTGGTCGCGGGCCTTGAGGTTGGCCGACTTGAAGCTGTAGACGGAGCCGGTGGTCCGGTCGGAGGCGTCCGAGGCGTCGATCTGGATCTCGTAGCCCTTGTCCACGGCGGACCAGGGGTCGTCGGAGGCCGGGAAGCCCACGAAGACACCGGAGTTGTCGTCGCCGTCCATCTTCCAGTCGAGCTTCAGCGAGTACGAACCGTACTGCTTGGCCTGGTACCAGAGCAGGCCCATGCCGCCCTCGGTGCGCAGTTCACCGTCGACGACGTTGAACTTGCCCGGGCCCGCCTGCTTCCAGCCCTCCAGGGTGTGCCCGTTGAACAGGTCGCGGTAGCCCGTCTGCGGCTTGCAGTCGGCCTTGACCTGTCCGGCGGCGTAGCGCAGTCCGCCGAGGAGGTGCTGGCGGAAGGCCGGCTCGGCGTAGGACTCCTTGGTGTGCCCGAGACCGGTGTAGAAGGAGCGGCCGGACTGGTAGGTCTGGCACCACGCGATGGGGTGGTCGCCCTTCATCGTGCCGCCCTGGTAGGTGGTCTCGTCCAGGGTGGCGAGGACGCGGGCCTGACCGCGGGGATTGGTGCGGTAGTTGTACCACTCGTCGGTCCGCTCCCAGCCGGCCTCGTCGAGGTGCGCGGTGGCCGGGTGGTCGTGGTCCTCGGCGCGGACGGTGGCCTTCTGGATCTGCGGGTGGCCTTGGAAGTAGGCGCCGACGAGACCGCCGTAGAAGGGCCAGTCGTACTCGGTGTCGGCCGCGGCGTGGACACCCATGTAGGCGCCCCCGCCCTTGACGTAGTTCTCGAACGCCTGCTGCTGCTCGGCGTTGAGGACGTCACCGGTGGTCGACAGGAACACCACGGCGTCGTAGCGCGCCAGGTTGTTGCTGGTGAACTGCTTGGGCTCCTCTGTCGCGTCGACGGTGATGTTGGCGGTGGCGCCGAGCTCCTTCAGCGCGGCGATCCCGGTGGGGATGGCGTCGTGGCGGAAGCCGGCGGTCCTGGAGAAGACCAGGACGCGCTTGGCGGCGCGGTCGGCCGGAACGTCGGAGAGCTCGAAGTCGTCCAGGTCGTAGAGCGCCCCGGAGCCGCCCTTGAAGACCAGGAAGAGTTCGGTGGTCTTCTTCGGCACGGCGCGCAGCGGTACGTCGATCTCCTGGAAGGTCTCCCAGCCGCCGGTGACCGGTACGGGGGCGGAGCCCAGGATCGGGCCGGTCGCCGAGCCGGTGCGCACCTCGAGGAAGCCGCCGGCGCCGCCGGAGGAGACCCGGGCGGTCAGCCGGACGGAGCCCGTGAGGTTGTAGGGCTTGAAGGAGATCCAGTCGCCGTTGTCGATGTTGCCGACGGTACGGCCGCCGTGGGCCTCGGCCTTGTCGAAGAGGTCGACTCCGGACGAGGAGGTGAAGTGCTCGGCCTGCCGGTGGCGCGGCTGCAGCTGGGCCTGGTCGTGGCCGGTGAGCGCCTCCTGGCCGCCGCCCCCGCCGTCGGTGTACTCGGCGTCGAAGACGCCGAAGATGTTCGCGTTGGGGTCGTGGCCGCCGTCGGCGGAGGTCTTGATGGTGCCGGAGCAGCCGTTGGCGGAGGTCACGGGGTGGCCGTGGCTGTCGTGGCCGAGGATGTAGGTGACCTTGACCTTGGAGCAGTCGACGGTCCCGTCCTCGGGGTCGGTGACGGTGACCTTGAACGGGATCTCGTCACCGAAGCTGAACAGGGCGCCCTCGGCGGGCAGGTCCAACGTGACCTTGGGCGCGGTGTTGCCGACGACGACCTGGACGCTCGCGGTCGCGGTGCGCCCGGTCGGGTCCTTCACCGTGAGGGTCGCGGTGTAGGTGCCGTTCGTGCGGTAGGTGTGGGCGGGGTCGGCCGCGGTGGAGGTGCCGCCGTCGCCGAAGTCCCAGCTGTAGGCGAGCGTGTCGCCGTCGGGGTCGGTGGTGCCGGCCGAGGAGAAGGTGACCTTCAGGGGCGCGGTGCCCGAGGTCTTGTTGGCGGACGCCTCGGCGCTCGGCGAGCGGCCGTCGGTGGCGTTCTCGATCCGGTAGAGCGCGGAGTGCTCGTCACCGCCGAACCAGGCGGTGCCGTAGTCGAGGACGTACAGCGCGCCGTCCGGGCCGAAGGCCATGTCCATGATCTGCGTCCCGGTCCAGGGGACGTCGTTGATGGACTGGACGGTGCCGTCCTCGCCCTGCTCGATGCGCTTGATCCAGCGGCGCCCGAACTCGCCGGCGAAGAAGTCGCCGTCGTAGGCCTCGGGGAACTTCACCGGGGAGTCCAGCTCGGGGTCGTACCGGTAGACCGGGCCGCCCATCGGGGACTCGGAGCCGGAGCCGAACTCGGGCACCGAACCGCCGTCGTAGGGGAGCCAGGCGGCCTGCGCGGGCGGCAGGTCGGTCAGGCCCGTGTTGTACGGGGAGTCGTTCTTCGGCGCGGCGCAGTCGAAGGTCTGGCCGGACTGCCCGGTGGCGAAGTCGTAGTCGACGTACGGGTCGTTGTCACCGGTGCAGAAGGGCCAGCCGAAGTTCCCGGCCTCCGTCACACGGGCGAATTCGACCTGGCCGCCGGGGCCGCGCTGGGGGTCGGCCGCACCGGCGTCGGGACCGTAGTCGCCGACGTAGGCGATGCCGGTCTTCTTGTCGACGCTGAAGCGGAACGGGTTGCGGAAGCCCATGGCGTAGATCTCGGGCCGGGTCTTCTCGGTGCCCGGGGCGAAGAGGTTGCCCTCGGGGATCGTGTACGAACCGTCGTCGGCGACCTTGATCCGCAGCAGCTTGCCGCGCAGGTCGTTGGTGTTGCCCGAGGTGCGGCGCGCGTCGTAGGCGGGGTTGCGGCCCGGGCGGTCGTCGATGGGCGAGAAGCCGTCGGAGGCGAAGGGGTTGGAGTCGTCGCCGGTCGACAGGTACAGGTTGCCCTGGGCGTCGAAGTCGATGTCACCGCCGACGTGGCAGCAGATGCCGCGGGTGGTGGAGACGTCGAGGACCTTCTTCTCGCTGCCGAGGTCAAGGGTCCAGTCGGCGTTCAGCGTGAAGCGGGAGAGCCGGTTGACGCCGTCGAACTTGGCGAAGTCGGCCTCGGTGCCCTGGTCGGGGGCGTCGCCCGCGGGGGTGTCGAGCGGGGGCGCGTAGTAGAGGAAGATCGCCCGGTTCTCGCTGAAGTCCGGGTCGATGCCGACGCCCTGCAGGCCCTCCTCGTCGTGGGTGTAGACGGGGACGGTGCCGATGACGGTGGTGTCGCCGGCGGCGTCGGTCCTGCGCAGCTCGCCGTCGCGCGAGGTGTGCAGCACGCTGCGGTCGGGCAGGACCGCGAGCGACATGGGCTCGCCGGTCTCGGGCTCGCCCTTGGCGAGGGTGACCTGCTGGAACTCCTCCGCCGCCGCGGCCGCGGGCTCCGTATCCAGAGGCCGGGCCGAGGCGGCTAAGGGGGCGGAGACGACGAGCGACGTGGCGGCGAGGAGGCCGCCGGTGAGGAGCGCGAGTCCCTGCCGGAATCGGGTTCCGGGTGCTCCGGGCCGTTTTCTGTGCACGTGTGTCCTCCGGGAAGGTCGTACGGGCGGATGCAGCTGCCGTGCGGAAGATCCGGGGACCGGCGTGCGCCGTCACGCTGGTCGGGGATGCCACGTCAGGACCGGCCTCGTGTTTCAGGCCCGTGTCCTGTACACCTCAGGGACGGTAGCCGGGTTCGTCCGGGACCGAAAGCCCTTGTGCGGCAGATAAGTTGAACTTTCTCCAGGGTCAGGACAAAGGAGCGCCCAGGCAGCCCGACAGGCCCGGCGGCGATGGCCGCCGGGCTGCGGACTTCTGGCTGTGACCTGCGACGACGCCCTAGTCGTTGCCTCCGAACGCGGCGTCGAAGGACGCCGTCGGCGGGTCGAAGTCAAAGCGCTTCAGGAGGGAAAGCGCTTCAGGGGCGCCGGCGAGGCGGTCCATCCCCGCGTCCTCCCACTCGACCGAGATCGGGCCGTCGTATCCGATCGACCGCAGCATCCGGAAGACGTCCTCCCACGGCACGTCGCCGTGCCCGGCCGAGACGAAGTCCCAGCCGCGCCGCGGGTCGCCCCAGGGCAGGTGGGAGCCCAGGCGCCCGTTGCGGCCGTCGAGGCGCTTGCGGGCCTCCTTGCAGTCGACGTGGTAGATGCGGTCCTTGAAGTCCCAGAGGAACCCGACGGGGTCGAGGTCCTGCCACACGAAGTGGCTCGGGTCGAAGTTCAGCCCGAACGCCGACCGGTGGCCGACGGCCTCCAGCGCGCGGTGCGTGGTCCAGTAGTCGTAGGCGATCTCGGCGGGGTGGACCTCGTGGGCAAAGCGGACCCCTTCGGCGTCGAAGACGTCCAGGATCGGGTTCCACCGTTCGGCGAAGTCCTCGAAGCCGCGCTCGATCATCCGCTCCGGGACCGGCGGGAACATGGCCACCAGATGCCAGATCGACGAGCCGGTGAAGCCGATGACGGTGCGCACACCGAAGGCCGCCGCGGCGCGCGCGGTGTCGGCCAGCTCGCGCGCGGCGCGCTGCCGCACGCCCTCCGGCTCACCGTCGCCCCAGATGCGGGCGGGCAGGATCCCCTTGTGGCGCTCGTCGATGGGGTTGTCGCAGACGGCCTGTCCGACCAGGTGGTTGGAGACCGCCCAGCACTTCAGTCCGTACTTGTCGAGCAGCGCCCGCCGCCCGTCCAGGTACGCGGGATCGGCGAGAGCCTTGTCGACCTCGAAGTGATCGCCCCAGCAGGCGAGTTCGAGCCCGTCGTAACCGAAGTCGCGGGCGAGTCGGCAGACCTCCTCCAGAGGCAGGTCGGCCCACTGGCCGGTGAAGAGTGTGAAGGGTCGTGGCACGGCGAGGGCCTCCTCGATGCGGGTGTGGTCAGGAGGGGACGGGGGTGTAGACGGCGTTCTTCTCGGCGCTCTCCTCCACCGCGGCCAGGACGCGCTGCACCTGCAGGCCGTCGGCGAACGACGGCGCCGGGGCGGTCCCCTCGGCGATGCCGACGACGAGGTCGCGCGCCTGGTGGGTGAAGGTGTGCTCGTAGCCGAGCGCGTGGCCGGGCGGCCACCACGCCTCCAGGTACGGATGGCCCGGCTCGGTCACCAGGATCCGCCGGAAGCCGGCCGTTTCGGCGGGCTCCGTGTGGTCGTGGAACGACAGCTCGTTCAGCCGTTCCAGGTCGAAGGCGAGCGAACCGCGCTCGCCGTTGATCTCCAGCCGCAGGGCGTTCTTGCGCCCCGACGCCATCCGGGTGGCCTCGAACGAGGCGAGCGCCCCCGAGGTGAGCCGCCCGGTGAACAGCGCCGCGTCGTCGACCGTCACCGGCCCCCGCCGCGCGCTCCCGGAGCCCGACAGCCCCGACGAGGCGCCGTCCAGCTCGGGCCGGTCCCGTACGAAGGTCTCGGTGAGCGCCGAGACGCCCACCAGGAGCTCCCCCGCCAGGTACTGGGCGAGGTCGACGGCGTGCGCGCCGAGGTCCCCCAGGGCCCCGGAGCCCGCGTACTCGCGCTTGAGCCGCCAGGTCAGCGGAAAGTCCGGGTCGACGAGCCAGTCCTGGAGGTAGGTCACCCGCACGTGGCGGATCGTGCCGACCCTCCCGTCCGCGATGAGCCGCCGGGCGAACGCGACCGCGGGCACCCGCCGGTAGTTGAAGCCGACCATGGCCACCTGGCCGCGGGCGGCCGCCCGCTCGGCCGCCGCGGCCATGGCCTCGGCCTCGGCGACCGAATTGGCCAGCGGCTTCTCGCACAGCACGTGCTTGCCCGCCTCGAGCGCCGCGACGGCGATCTCGGCGTGGCTGTCGCCGGGGGTGCACACGTCCACCAGCTGGACGTCGTCCCGGTCCACCAGTGCCCGCCAGTCCGTCTCCGCGGCCGCCCAGCCGTGCCGGGCGGCCGCGGCCCGGACGGCGCCCGCGTCCCGGCCGCCGATCGCGGCCATGACGGGCCTCATCGGCAGGTCGAACACGTGGCCCACGGTGCGCCACGCGTGGGAGTGGGTGGCGCCCATGAAGGCGTATCCGACCATGCCGATGCCGAGCGCCGGCGAAGCGGCCCCTGCCTCACTGTCTTCCTTGCCGGCCATGTCAGCCATGCCGTTGCTCCTCGTCGGTTGCTCGGATCGGACGGGCGGGTCGGATCTGTCAGATGAAGCCGGTCGGCAGGTACTCGTCGACGTTCTCCTTGGTGACGACGGCGGAGTACAGGGTGATCGACGCGGGGATCTCCAGCTCCGACATCCCGCTGACGCCCTTCTTCTGGCCGAGCGCACGGGCCAGGTCGATGGCGGAGGCGGCCATGGTGGGCGGGTAGAGGACGGTGGCCTTCAGCACGCCGTTGTCGGCCTTGATGGCGTCCATCGCCGCCTTGGACCCGGCGCCGCCGACCATGAAGAAGTCGTCGCGGCCCGCCTGCGCGATGGCGCGCAGGGCGCCGACGCCCTGGTCGTCGTCGTGGTTCCACAGCGCGTCGAACTGCTTCTGCGCCTGCAGCAGCTGGGCCATCTTGGCCTGGCCGCTCTCGACGGTGAACTCGGCGGCCTGCCGGGCGACCTTCTTGATGTTGGGGTAGTTCTTCAGGGCGTCGTCGAAGCCCTGGGTGCGCTGCCGGGTCAGCTCCAGGTTGTCGATGCCGGCGAGCTCGACGACCTTGGCGTCGGGCTTGTCCTTGAGCTGTTCGCCGATGTAGCGGCCGGCGTTGAGCCCCATGCCGTAGTTGTCGCCGCCGATCCAGCAGCGGTACGCCTGCGGGGAGGCGAAGATCCGGTCCAGGTTGATCACCGGGATGCCGGCCTTCATGGCCTGCAGGCCCACCTGGGTGAGGGCCTTGCCGTCGGCCGGCAGGATGACCAGGACGTCGACCTTCTTGTTGATCAGCGTCTGGATCTGCCCGATCTGGGCGGCGGTGTCGTTGGAGCCCTCGGTGATCTCCAGCGTCACCTCGGAGTACTTCGCGGCACGGTCCTTGGCGTTCTGGTTGATGGCGTTGAGCCAGCCGTGGTCGGCCTGCGGGCCGGCGAAGCCGATCGTGACCGGCGTGCCGGGCTTGTCGTCGGCGGCCGCCGCCGTGGTGGCGGCCGTGCCGGCCTTCTTCGGCTCGTTGCTGGTGCAGGCGGTGAGGGCCGCTCCGGCTGAGACGGCGGCGGCGCCGAAGAGCAGTCCTCTGCGGCTGGTGACCGGGATTCTTGGCATGACGGTGAAACCCTTCGGGATAGGGCGGTGCGGGGCGCGTGCGGGTTGTCGGGTGGAGCCGGGCGCGACGGGCTGGGTCAGCCGTCGCCGTTGCGCACGGTGCTGCGCTGGACCAGGACGGCGGCCACGATGATCGCTCCCTTGGCGATCTGCTGGACGGCGCTCTCCAGGTTGTTGAGGGCGAAGATGTTCTGGATGGTGATGAACACCAGGACGCCCAGGACGGAGCCGACGATCGTGCCGCGGCCGCCGCTGAGCAGCGTGCCGCCGATGATCGCCGCGGCGATGGCGTCGAGTTCGTAGAGGTTGCCGTTGGTGTTCTGGCCCGAGCCGGACAGGATGATCAGCATGAAGGCCGCGATGCCGCAGCACAGCCCGGACAGCAGGTAGAGGTAGAGCCGCTGCCGGCGGACGTCGATGCCGGCGAGGCGGGCCGCCTCGGCGTTGCCGCCGACGGCCACGGTCCTGCGCCCGAAGGTCGTCCGGTTCAGCACCAGCCAGCCGATGACGGTGACCCCGGCGAAGACCAGCACCAGCGGCGGGATGCCGAGGACGTAGCTGGCGGGAAGACCGAGGTCGAGCACCGAGTTCACGGTGACGATCTGCGTCTTGCCGTCGGTCAGGTACAGGGCGAGGCCGCGCGCCGAGGCGAGCATGGCGAGGGTCGCGATGAACGGCACCATGCCGCCGTAGGCGATGAGCACCCCGTTGACCAGTCCGCAGCCGACGCCGACGACGACCGCGGTGAAGAGGATGCCCGTGAAGCCGTACTCCTGGGTGGCGAGGGTCGTCGCCCACACGGAGGCGAGCGCGACGATCGCGCCGACGGACAGATCGATGCCCCCGCTGGTGATCACGAAGGTCATGCCGACGGTGACGACACCGATGACAGAGGCCTGGGTGAGCACCAGTTGGAGGTTGGAGACGTCCAGGAAGGAGTCGGGCTGCGTGATGCCGCCGACGAGGACGAGGGCGGCGAGGACGCCGAGCAGGGACAGGTTCCGGACGTCGGCGTGGAACCCCAGCGCGGGACGCCGGCCGCCGCCCTTCGTGACGGGAGGCGCGTCCGCGGGCGGCGTCGGTGCCTGCGGGGCCTCGGATGCGGGCTGCGTCATCGGCTCGGGCTCCCTTCCATGACAAGGTCGAGTACACGGTGTTCGTCGAGCTCCGTCGCGGGCGCCGCGTGCACGACGCGTCCCTCGCGGAGCACCAGCACCCGGTCCGCGAGCCCCAGGACCTCGGGGACCTCGCTGGAGACGAGGAGTACGGCGAGCCCGTCGTCGGCGAGCCGGCGGATCACCGCGTACAGCTCGGCGCGGGCGCCCACGTCGACGCCCCGGGTGGGCTCGTCGAGCAGCAGGACACGGCAGCCGCGCAGCAGCCAGCGGGCCAGGACGGCCTTCTGCTGGTTGCCGCCGGACAGGGTTCGCACCCGGGCGTCGGGGTTGTCGGGCCGCAGTGACAGCGAGCGCGTGGCCTCCCGGGCGGCGCGCCGTTCCTCCCTGCGGTCGAGCCACCCGGCCCGTGAGAAGCGGGTGAGCGTGGAGACCGACACGTTGCGGGTGACGGACTCCAGCATCAGAAGTGCCTGCGCCTTGCGCTCCTCCGGCGCCAGCCCCAGCCCGGCGCGGACGGCCGAACGGACGCTGCCGGGCTTGAGGGGCCGGCCGTCGACGGTGACCCGGCCGGCGGTGGCCTTCCTGGCGCCGTAGAGCGTCTCGAGGATCTCCGACCGTCCGGAGCCCACGAGTCCGGCGAGCCCGACGATCTCGCCCGGACGCACCTCCAGGTCGACCGCGGCGAACTCGCCGTCGCGGGCGAGTCCCTCGACCCGCAGGACGGGGTCGCCGGAGCGCGGCCCCGAGGGGCGCGGGGGGAAGACGTACTCGACATCACGGCCCGTCATGAGCGCGACGATGTCCCGGGTGGGCATGGACTTGGCCGGGAGCCCGTTGGCAACCGCGCGGCCGTCCTTCAGTACGGTCACCCGGTCGCCCACGCGGCGGATCTCCTCCAGCCGGTGGGAGATGTAGACGACCGCGACGCCGTCGGCGGTCAACTGCCCGACGATGCGCAGCAGGTTGTCCGTCTCCTCGGGGTCCAGCGCGGCGGACGGCTCGTCCATGACGATGAGGCGCACGTCGTGGGAGAGCGCCCGGGCCATCGAGACGATCTGCTGCTGGGCGGCCGAGAGGTCGCCGACGCGGCGGGCGGGGTCGATCTCGGGATGGCCGAGCCGGCGCAGCAGCACGGCGGCCTCGCGGCGGGCGTCACGTCCGCGCACGACGAAGCCGGCGGTGGTCGGTTCGTGGCCCAGGAAGACGTTCTCGGCGACGGACAGCCCCTCGACCAGGTCGAGTTCCTGGTAGATGGTGGCGATGCCGAGCCGCATGGCGGCGATCGGCGACCTCAGCGACACCGGCTCCCCGCGCCAGGTGATCTCCCCGCCGTCGGGCTGGTGAGCCCCGGCGAGCACCTTGATGAGGGTGGACTTCCCCGCGCCGTTCTGGCCGAGGAGGCAGTGCACCTCGCCGGCCTGGACGTCCAGGTCGACGCCGTCCAGGGCGCGGACGCCCGGGAACGACTTGGTGATGCCGGACATCGTGAGCAGCGAAGGTGCTGTCGGGGGCGGCGGTGCCGGTGGTTCAGGTGCCATGACGATCCCCTCGGCGGGTGCGGGTGACACGTGCGCGTGCAGAGCGTGCAGGTGGAGCCGGTGGTGCCGTGGTGCGGGTGGAGCCTTGGCCGGTGGGGGGATCAGGCCGGGGAGAACACGTGGTCGCTGATGAGCCGGGCCGCGCCGATCACGCCGGCGGTGGGGCCCAGTTCACCCAGGACGATGGGAAGGTTGCCGGTCGCGAGCGGCAGCGACTGGCGGTAGACCTGACTGCGGATGCTGGCGAGCAGCGTGTGGCCGAGACCGGTGACGCCGCCGCCGATCACGACCAGTGCGGGGTTGAAGAAGCTGACGAGCCCGGCGATGACCTGCCCGACGCGGTTGCCCCCCTCGCGGATGAGTTCCAGTGCCGCCGCGTCGCCCACCGCGGCCGCCGCGGCGACGTCGACGGCGGAGAGCTGCCCGGACGCCTCGAGCCGCGCCGCGAGGGCCGGGGACCGGCCCGACCTGGCCGCCTCCACGGCGTCCTGGGCGAGCGCCGCGCCGCTGAAGTGGGCCTCCAGACAGCCCTTGTTGCCGCAGGCGCAGGCGCGTCCGTCGGCCTCGACCCGGATGTGGCCGATGTCGCCGGCGCTGCCCGTCACACCGCGGTGCACCTCACCGCCGACGACGATGCCGCAGCCGATGCCGGTGCCGATCTTGACGCAGAGGAAGTCGCCGACCGAGCGGGCGACGCCGGCGTGCTGCTCCCCCAGCGCCATCAGGTTCACGTCGTTGTCGACCATGACGGGGCAGCCCAGTTCCTGGCTAAGCGCCTCGCGGACCGGGAAGCCGTCCCAGCCGGGCATGATCGGCGGGGCGACGGGCACACCCTCGGGAAAGCGCACCGGCCCCGGCACCCCGATCCCCGCCCCGTCGAAGCCCTCGGCGAGGCCGGCGGCCCGGAGTTTGGCGGCCATCTCCAGGATCCGCTCGAAGACGACGACCGGTCCCTCACGGACGTCCATCGGATGGTTGAGGTGGCCGAGCACCTCCAGCTCGGCGTTGGTGACCGCGACGTCGATCGAGGTGGCGCCGATGTCGACGCCGAGGAAGCGCAGGCCAGGCGCGAGCCTGATGTTGTGCGAACGCCGGCCGCCGCGCGAGGCCGCCAGGCCGTCCGCGACGACGAGGCCCGTCTCCAGCAGCCGGTCCACCTCGACCGCGAGCTTGGAACGGGACAGGTCGATCTGGTCCCCCATCTGGGCACGGGAGTTGGGTCCGCCGTCACGGAGCAGCCGCAGGAGCCGCGCCTGGTGCGCGTTGGCGGGTCGAGCTGTCATGCGTCTCACGTGCCCCTCACCTCCCCCGGCCCTCGGCATGGGGATACCGGACCGCCATCGGCCGGTCCCGCTCCGTCAGGCTTTCGATGGGAAAGTAGCAGCGCCCGCCCGGTGGGGGAAGAAGTTGCGCACGAATCGGCAAGGTCTTTTCCCGGTTCCAGGACAAAGTCTGAACGCAGGCCAACTCACCTGGCGTACAGGGGTCGTGGAGGACGCCGACGTCGAACTCACGGCAACGGAACGGCGAGGGACCGGCGAACGGAGGGGAACGGCCGCGCACTCGCGGGCCGTGCCCGCCGGTCGGGTCACACCGGCGAGAAGACGTGGTCGCTGATCAGACGGGTGGCGCCGACCACTCCCGCGGTCGGACCGAGTTCGCTGAGGACGATCGGCAGGTTGCCGGTGGCCAGCGGCAGCGACTGGCCGTACACCTGGCTGCGGATGCTCGCCAGGAGGGTGTGCCCCAGGCCGGTGAGCCCGCCGCCGATCACGACGAGTCCGGGGTTGAAGAAGCTCACCAGGCCCGCGATGACCTGCCCCGTGCGGTTGCCGCCCTGCCGGATGAGGTCGAGGGACGCTCCGTCCCCGGCAGCCGCGGCGGCCGCCACGTCGGCGGAGGTCAGCGTCCCCGCCGAGGCCAATCGGTCGGCGAGCGCGGCCGATTGGCCCGCCGCCGCCGTGGCGGCCGCGTCCCGGGACAGGGCGCTGCCGCCGAAGTAGGCCTCCAGGCACCCGTGGTTGCCGCAGGCGCAGGAGAGCCCGCCCGGCACCACCTGGATATGCCCGATGTCCCCGGCACTGCCGGTGACCCCGCGGTAGACCTGTCCGCCCACGACGATGCCGCAGCCGATCCCGGTCCCGATCTTGACGAAGAGGAAGTCGCGCACGGAACGGGCGACCCCGGCATGCTGCTCCCCCAGCGCCATCAGGTTCACGTCGTTGTCGACGAGGACGGGACAGCCGAGTTCCTGGCTCATCGCCTCCCGGACGGGGAAGCCGTCCCAGCCGGGCATGATCGGCGGGGCGACCGGCACGCCGTCGGGAAAGCGCACCGGCCCGGGCACCCCGATCCCCGCGCCGTCCAAGCTCTCCGCGGCGCCGGTGTCGCGCAGTTCGGCCGCCATCGCCAGCACCTGCTCGAACACCGCGACCGGTCCCTCGCGCACGTCGTACGGCGCGGCACGGTGGCCGAGCACCTCCAACTCGGCGTTGGTGACCGCCACGTCGACCGAGGTGGCGCCGATGTCCACGCCCAGGAAGCGCAGCGAGGGGGCGAGGCGCACATTGTGGGAGGGCCGTCCGCCGCGGGAGGCGGCGAGTCCGTCGGGGACGACAAGACCCGTCTCCAGCAGGCGGTCGAGCTCGACCGCCAGCTTGGAGCGGGAGAGCCCCACCTGGTCGCCGAGCACGGCCCGCGACTGCGGACCCGCGTCGCGCAGCAGGCGCAGCACCCGCGCCTGGTGCCCGTTCGCCGGACGGGCCGTCATCCGTCTCACGTCGCGCTTCTCCCTCGCCGGTCACCCTCGGGTGCGTCTCGTCACCCTCCGGACGGGGCCACGACTGGACCGGACCGTACCACCGGGGTGGGCGGCCGGGAACCGCCGAGAGGCACCCGGACGCCGCTTCTCCGGGCGACCGGCGGGGCGCCGTTTGCGGGCGCCCATCGGTGCGGCCCCGCCGCCCTCGTCCGAGCGCCACGGCCCGGGCCGGCGCGGACCGGGGTGGTACGCCCCGGACTCGCCGTGGAACGCCGCCGGATTCCGCCGTTCGGACCGCCCGGCGGAGGAACCCCCGACTCCCCTATGCTCACCTACGATCCGACAACCTTCCCAACAGTTGATCCTTGAATCACCTCAGGAGATCGCCATGCCCGAGACACCCGGATCCGGGAGCGCGGCCCCACAGGAGGTCGCCGAGGCGATGTACGACGCCATGCTGCGGTCCGACCGGGACACGCTGGCGGCCATCGCCTCCCCTGGGATCCGGATCCGGGTGACGGACGCGCTGCCCGGCGGGGGCGCGGACCCCGGACTCGCCGGTTTCGCGGCGTTCTTCAAGAAGACGTTCCACATAATCGAGAGCCGTATCGAGACCGACCGGCTCTTCGAGGAGGGGGGCCAGGTCGTCGCCGTGGGACGGACGCAGGGCGCGGGCCACGGGACCGGCCGGCCGTTCGACTCCGCGGTCGTGCACGTCTTCACGGTCGAGGAGGGCAGGATCGTCGGGTTCGACGCGTACGGCGAGGACGGGCCCATCACCACGGCGATCGACGGCACCGGCGCGACGGACTGACACGGGCCCTTGATCGAGCGGGAGTCGATCGGCGGTGACGTCTGCGCCCCTACGCCATCCAGCAGTAGAGGCGGTGACCGTCCCGGGCGCCGATGCCGCGGGCCAGCCGGGCGAGACCGCCCAGGATCTCGGTCACGATCTCGTGGTCGAACACCTCCCCCTCCTCCGCCCGCACCCGGATCCACGCCTCGCCGATCCCGGCGAGCCGGGACGCGTCGGCGGCGGCGAGTGCGTCCTGAAGGGCGCGCGAAACGGCCATGACGGCCGGACCTTCCCAGGCGCCGGCTTCGGCAACGGCCTCGGGCACACCGGCGTCGACGAGTTCGCCGAAGCTCCGGCCGGTGACAATGCCCTCCCATTCGATCAGCGCTTCCTCGGCGTCGAAGTTGCCGTACTCCAGCGACTCGAAAGCCCTGCCGGGTCCGCCGACCACGACCGCGGCCGCGGTCTCGTGACCCGGCGCCACGAAGAACTTGACGATGGTGCTCACCAGGCCATGGTGCCCGATCGCCCGCCCCGGTCGCGTCCGGCGTCGTCGGAGCGCACCGGCGGTGATCAGGACTCGTACACGGAGGCCAGCGGGTACCGGCCGGCGTCAAAGGCCTCCTGGCACACGGAGATCCCGAAGGCGATCTCCAGGCCCTTCAGGAACCGCTCCCGCCAGTCGGTGATCCAGCCATCGTTCTCGAAGACCCGGCGCCCGTCGGCATGGTGGACCTCGGGACGGCATCCTGCGTCGTGCATGGCCCGGTTGAGGAAGGACATCTCCGGCACGTGGTCGAAGTAGTGCCCGCCGTCCGGTTCGGCCGCGCCGCCGAAGCGGCCGTGGATCTCGCCGCTCCACACCCGGCGGCCGCCCTCGAAGTAGGCCATGCAGTACATGCCCCTCGCGGCGATGTTGTAGAGGAGGACGGCCCGGCCCGTTCCCCGCGGCAGCGCGAAGCCTTCCCGGAAGTGGATCAGGTAGTCGAAGTTCCCCGCGAGGAAGGACCAGTCCCCCTCCCTCCCGTAGGCGGTGAGGCGGGGTTCGTCGGGAACCCGGATACGGGGGTGGGTCCGGTCGTGGACGGCCTTGGCCTCGGCGCCGACGGGCTCGGGTATCTCCCAGGGGACGGCGCCGAAGACCACCGCCAGGTCCTGCGGCGCGACGTGCTCGGCGAACACGAGACCGGCCTGCACCCCCAGGAGGGGGTCCTCGGAATTCGGCCAGCGCTCGCCGATCCACGCGATTCCATCGTCTGCCACCATGGCCGCTGACCGTAACAGCGCGGTCCGACAACGGTGTCGGGTCCACGCCGCCTCCGGTGTGCGGCGCGTTCAGGCCGAGGCCCGCCGCGGCCCCCGCTCGTAGGCCTGACGTGCCGTCCGCAGCAGAGTGCGCCAGGACGTGACGGTGGGGCGGCGGCGCAGCAGCGCGCGGCGCTCACGCTCCGTCATACCGCCCCAGATCCCGAACTCGGTACGGTTGTCGAGGGCGTCGGCCAGGCACTCGGTGCGCACGGGGCAACCGCCGCACACGGCCTTGACGCGCTTCTGGGCGGCACCCTGGACGAACAGCACGTCCGGGTCCTCCATCCGGCACATGGCCTGCGCTCCCCAGTTCTCCACCCAGACGTCGGCCCCGCCGGTGACGCCCGTCGGCCCCGGCTCCCCCACCACGTCAAGATTCATCGGCGTCTCTCTCCCGCTCCGCCGCCCCGTCGCGCCTTCGCGCGGGGCTTCTCCTCTCGTCCCCGTGCCCTCAGTACGGATCGGGTGCGGAATCCGTTCAGCGGTCAGGCGTCGGTCAGGCGGACGAGTCGGCGCAGTCGACCGCGATGTCGGCGAACTCCTCCAGGAGCGGGTCGTGCCGGCTGCCGTCCCAGGCAAGGAACACCCGGTTGGGGCCGATGTCCTCGATCTCGACGTGGGCGATGTCGGCCCTGGTGTAGTAGGTCGCGGTGGACAGCGGCAGCACGACGACGCCGCGGCCGGCCGCCACGCTCTCGAGCTTCTCCTCGACGGAACGGAAGCCCGGGACGGCCGGCCGCTGCTGCGGGTCGGCGAGCTCCCGGGCGACGTCCCGCCACTCGGGCACGGCGGCGGGGTCCTGCAGGAGGTGTTCGCCCGCCAGGTCCGCGATGCGCAGGGCGGGCTTGCCGGCGTAGGGGTGGTCCGCGGGCAGGACCGCGACGCGGGGTTCGGCGAGGAGGCTGCGGGTCGCCAGGCCCCGGGTGTCGACGGGCATCCTGACGTAGCCGACGTCGACACGTCCGTCGAGGATCACCTCCGTCTGGTCGTCCCAGTTCGTCCTGACGACCTCGACCGACAGCTCCGGGTACCGGCGGGAGAGCTCCCGCACGGCACCCGTGACGATCAGTCCCGGCATGAAGCCCACGGTGAAGGAGGCCACGCCCCGGGCCGCGCGGGCGACGCGCCGCCGGGTCGCGTCGGCGGCCGCCAGAAGCGGTCCCGCGTCGGTGAGCAGTTGCGCGCCGGCCCGGGTCAGCTCGGTGCTGCGGCGGTCGCGGGAGAACAGCCGCACCGCGAGCTCGTCCTCCAGCGCCCTGATCTGCCGTGACAGCACGGGCTGCGCGATGTGCAGGCGCTCGGCCGCCCTGCCGAAGTGCAGTTCCTCGGCCACCGCGACGAAGTACCGCAGCTTGCGGAGATCCAGGTCCACGGGTCCCTCCTCGCATTCACGCCGGGACGGACACATCCGAGCGTATCCGCCCGGCCCGCCCTTCTCAGCGGGGCGGGCTCACGCGCTGGCTCGTGGGCACGCTCGCGCGCGGGCTCACGGGCGGGCGAGGTCGGCCGGCAGGTCGGACCGGGTGGGCCGCCAGCCCAGCTCCCGGCGGGCCCGGGCACCGGTGAGCCGCTGGTCGAGGGCGAAGGCCTCGGCGATGGGGCCCATCCGCTCCTCGGCCTCCGCCTCCGTCAGATGCCGGACCGCTCCGGGGCGGCCGATCGCCCGGCTCACCGCGTGGGCGATCTCCGCCTGGGTCGGGTAGAGATCGCCGACCCCGGCGTACACCGAGCCGGGCGCGGCGTTCAGGGCGAGTACGTACAGCTCGGCGACGTCGTCGACGTGCACGGTCGACCAGTGGTTGGCGCCGTCGCCGACGCAGGGCACGGAGCCGGTCTCCCGGCCCGGGGCCGCGTAGAACGTCTCGACGAGCCCGCCGGAGCGGCCGTGGACCAGGCCTGGCATGACCACGACGGGCCGTTCGCCCGTCCCGGCCCGGGCCAGGACGCGCTTCTCGTTCTCCAGCCGCCAGGCGGTGATGCGGGGCGGCGACAGCGGGGCGTCCTCGTCGGCCACGCCGTCGGTGTCGCCGTAGACCCACACCCCGCCGGTGTGCACGTACGGGCGCGCTCCGGCGCCGTCCTGCAACGCCTCGGCCGCCGCCCGGTCGACCTCGGCGGTGTCGGGGCCGTAGTGCTGGCCCATGTGGATGACCCCGTCGGCGGCGCGCGCGGCGGCCCGCAGCACGTCGGTGTCGGTCAGGCCCCCCTGCACGGGTGCGGCCCCGAGCTCGCGGACGACCCGGGCCGATTCCTCGCTGCGCGCGAGGGCCACGACCTGGACCCCCCGGCGTACCAGTGCCTCGATGGTGGCCCGCCCGATGTAGCCGGAGCCTCCGGTGAGGAAGACCTTCATGACGCTCGCCCCTCTCGTGGGTGTCCTGTGACACCTCCGAGTCTTCGGGCCGGGCGGGCGCCGTGTCCAAGACCTGTTCCGCGCTCTGTGATACCCGCCGGGTATCAGCGCAGGGCCGCGTCGATGAGTTCCTGCAGGCGCAGTCCGCGTCGCGCGTCGAGCTCGCCCGCGCGGCCGGACCGGACGGCGGCGGCGAATTCGGCGCGCAGGACGGGCCAGCCCTCCTCGTGGTCGATGACGGAGGTGTCGTAGACGAGTTCCCCGCCGGGGCCGAGGAGTTCGATCCGGGTACGGGGCTTGGGCAGCCGGACGCTGCCGGAGAGGGAGGCCTGGCTCACCGCCCCGTTCTCGTGCTCGCAGGTGACCTCCACCCATCGCCGGGGGTCGCCGGTGGCGCGGATCGAGGTGATGGGGCCGACGGCCGCGTCGAGCAGGTCGATCAGGTGCGGGCCGAGGTCGAGCAGGGCGCCCTGCTCCAGGCGCCAGCCGGTGGCGAACTCCCCACCGAGGAAGGCCCCGTGCAGGTAGCAGGACCGCGCGCCGGTGACCTCGGCCTCCCGTGCCCGCCGCAGGAAGTCGCGGGTCTCGGCCTGGTAGCGCTTGGTCAGCACCATCTGGGAGACGACACCGGCCTCCGCGACGGCGTCGGCTACCGCGCGTGCCGAGGCCAGGTCGGGGCCGAGCGGCTTCTCCAGCAGCAGGGCCTTGCCGGCCTTGGCGGCCCGTACGGCGAGTTCGGCCTGGACGGCGGGGGGCACGGCGAAGGCCACGGCCTCGCAGCGGTCGAAGAGTTCCTCCGGGCTGCCGGCCGTCACCACGCCGTAGGTGTCGGCGATCTCGCGGGCGGCCTCGGTCCGGCGGGCCCAGACGGCGGTGAGCCGTGTCTCGGGTCCTGCGGCCAGGATCCGCGCGTGCATGGCGCGGGCCCAGGGGCCTGCGCCGATCAGTCCGACCTCGACGGGGGCGGGGGTGTTCACAGTTGTGCTCCAGGGTCGGTCGGGGCCGCGGCGGCCAGCCGTTCGTTGGCCTGGTCCGGGGCGTAGAGGTGCTCGACCACCATGGCGGTGGCGCCGGCGAGGGCGGCGCGGTCACCGAGCCGTGAGGTCACGACCTGCAGGTTGCGGGTGGCCCGGGGCAGCGCGCGCTGGTAGAGCAGTTCGCGCACCCCGGTGACGAAGTGGGTCTCGGCGAGGTCCCCGGCGATCATCAGGACACCGGGGTTGAGCAGGGTCACGACCGTGACCAGCACCTCGCCGCAGCGCCTGCCGGCCTCGCGGGCCAGGCGCACCGCGTCCGGGTGGCCTGCGTCGAGGTGCTCGCGCACCTGCGCGGCGGAGCCGGCCCGCACGCCGAGGGCGCTGAGCTGCCCGGCCAGGGCGCGACCGCTGGCGACGGCGGCGAGGCAGCCGTGGGACCCGCACATGCACAGGGCGTCGGACGCGTCGTGCAGGCGGATGTGCCCGAGGTCGCCGGCGCCGCCGTCGATGCCGCGGAATGCGGTGCCGTCGATGACGACGCCCGCACCGATGCCGGTGGACACCTTGACCAGGACGAAGGCCGAGCAGTCGAGCCAGGAGTCGCGCTGTTCGCCCAGGGCCATCAGGTTCGCGTCGTTGTCGACCAGGACCGGCACCGAGGCGGGCAGTCCGGCGTGGCGGGCGAGCGCCTCCTGCATCCGGGCCGGCACGGGGTACCCGTCCCAGCCGGGCATGATCGGCGGCCGGACCACCACGCCGGTGGTCCAGTCGACGGGACCGGGCACCGACAGGCCGACACCGCACACCGCGGCCGCCGGGACACCGGCGGCGACGACGAGCTTGGCGAACCAGCGGCCGAGTTCGTCCAGCACCCGGTCCGGGCCCTGGTCGAGCAGCAACTCCCCGGTGTGCTCGGCGAGTACCCGCCCGGACAGGTCCAGCACCGCGGCGCGGGCGCTGGTGGTGTCCAGGTCGGCGGCGAGCACGGCGGCGTGCCCGGAGTCGAACTGCAGGTGGGTGGAGGGCCGTCCGCCGGTGGACTGCCCGCCGGGTACGGTGCGCAGCCAGCCCGCGGCGAAGAGCTGGTCCAGCCGCTGGCCGACGGTGGAGCGGGACAGACCCGTCACGCGCTGGAGCTCCCCACGGGTGGTCGCCTGCCCGGTCCTGATCAGTTCCAGCAGGTGTCCGGCGGTGCTCCAGGGCGTAGCCATCCTTCCTCGCTCCCCCTCGTGTCGGGCCATGGTGCTCAGCTCTTGTCCGCGCCGCTGGTCAGGCCCTCGGTGAGGAGCCGTTCGGCCGCGTAGAAAAGGAGTACCACGGGAATCGTCAGCACGACGGAGCCTGCCATGAGGACGGTCTTCGGCACCTCGATGCCGTTGGCGAGCTGCTGCAGTCCCAGGGACACCGTCCACTTGTCCGGGTCGGCGGCGAGGAAGAGCAGCGCGAAGAGGAACTCGTTCCAGGCGATCATGAAGACGTACAGCCCGGTGGCCATCAGCGAGGGTGCGGCGAGGGGCAGTACGACCCTGCGCACGGTCTGCAGCCGCGAGGCGCCGTCGAGGGCGGCGGCCTCCTCGATGCTCTCCGGGATGGTGATGAAGTAGTTCTTGAGCATGTAGATGGACACCGGCACGGTCTGCGCGATGTAGACGATCGCGAGGCCGAACAGGCTGCCCTGCAGGCCGATCCGGGCGAAGATGACGAACAGCGGCACCGCGAGCAGCGTCGCCGGGAAGAGGTAGACCGCCAGGAACAGCGCGCTGACCTGCCGCCCGCCGAGGAACCTGAGCCGGGTGATGGCGTAGGCGCCGGGGACGGACACCAGCAGGGTCAGCAGCATGGAACCGAGCGCCACGAGGGCGGAGTTGCCGAGCATCCGCAGGAAGCCCTGGCCGCCGTCGTCCACGGACTTGAGGACGGTGCGGTAGGTGTCGAGGGTGAACTCGGAGGTGCCGACCCACAGTTTGCCGGGGTCGAGCAGCAGCTGGTCGATCGGCTTCACCGAGAGCAGCAGCATGTAGTAGAAGGGGAAGATCGTGATGACCGCGAGTCCGGCGATCACCACCCACCGAAGGACCCCGAAGGTGCGGTCCTCGATCTGTGCGCGACTGGCCATCACGCCTCCTCCTGAACCTTCTTGGCGAAGAACTTGAAGTAGATGCCGAGCAGCACGGCGAGGATCGCGGCGAGGACGAGGGCCTGGGCCGCGGCCGCGCCCACGTCGTAGCGGGCCGTGAGGAAGTCGTAGACGCGCACCGCGACCACGTCGGTGCCCGAGCCGCCGCCCGTGAGCAGGTAGATGTCGTCGAACTTGTTGAAGGTGAGGATGAAGCGCAGCACCGACAGCAGGGCGATGACCGGCATCAGCTGGGGCAGCAGGATGTGCCGGAACCGCTGGGTGAGGGTGGCGCCGTCGACGACGGCGGCCTCCTCCAGGCCCTCCGGGACGGCCTGCAGCCGGGCCATCAGGAAGAGGAAGGCGAAGGGGAAGTAGCGCCAGGTCTCGAAGGCGATCACGGTCAGCAGGGCCAGCGGCACGTGGACGTGCCAGCCGAGCAGGGATATCTCCTGGGACCTGGTGGACAGGAAGGCGACCGGCTCGTCCCAGCCGAACAGCTTGGTGCCCACCTCGTTGACGACGCCGAACTGCGGGCTGAGCGCGATCTCCCAGACGAAGGTCACGGCGACGACGGGCGCGACGTAGGGCAGCAGCATCGTGCCGCGCAGCAGGGCCCGGCCGCGGAAGGGGCGGCGCAGCGCGAGCGCCGCGATCAGGCCGAGGACGATGGAGCCGGCGGTGGCGCCGACGGTGTAGACCAGGGTGGTCCACAGCGAGGTCCAGAAGCCGGGC
Organism: Streptomyces sp. PA03-3a; assembly: GCF_033792735.1. Classification (NCBI taxonomy): domain Bacteria; kingdom Bacillati; phylum Actinomycetota; class Actinomycetes; order Kitasatosporales; family Streptomycetaceae; genus Streptomyces; species Streptomyces sp. PA03-3a. The sequence goes on along the minus strand of NZ_JARAVM010000001.1, from coordinate 98,259 downwards.
GAGGTGAAGACCTCGCTGAAGTTGCTCCACGTCCAGTTGGACAGGAAGCCCATGCCCTGGATGTCGACCAGCCGGGCGTGCTGGAAGGCCAGCAGGACGGTCCAGGCGATCGGCAGGACCACGACGACCAGGACCACCAGGAGGGTGGGCGAGACGAAGGCGAGTCCGGCCCGGTTCTCCCGCTGGGCCAGGGTCAGCGGGCGCCGGGACCTGGTGTTCGCGGTGTCCGCCTCCGGCGTTCTCCGCTGCTGTGTGCTCTGTGCGGTGCTCATCACTGCTTCCTTGAAGGACGAGGCCGGGGGCGGCTCACTGGAGGGACTTCTGCAGGGACGCGACTTCCTCGTCGGCCTCCTCGGCCGCCTCCCGGGGGGAGGTCTGGCCGGTGGTCATGTCGCCCACCGCCTTGGGGATGGGCAGTTCGCCGATCGTGGCGCCCACGAGCGCGCCCTGGCCCTGGGTGATGCCCCAGCGCTTCATGTTGCTGACGCCGGCCGCGAGTTCGTCGAGCAGCTGCGGGGAGAAGACCTCTTGCATGGACTTCTTGGTGTCCACGCCCATGTCGCTGGCCCGCCAGGCCTTGAGGTACTTCTGCGGGTCGTCGGCGGTTCCGGCCCGGACGGGGATCTTGCCTTCGGGGGCCATGCCGAACCAGCCCTGGTAGCCGTCGCCCATCATGTACTCGATGAACTTCTCCGAGGCCGCGGTCTCGGCGGTCTTGGTGACCACCCAGGAGGAGACCTCGCCGAACTGGGCGGGCTTGGCGGCGTCGGGACCGCTCAGCGCCGTGACGATGCCGCTGTTGTCGGAGAGGTACTGCGGGTCCTTCTTGCACTGGGCGCAGCTGGGCAGTGCGTCGCCGCGCAGGCCGGCCAGCTCGTCGAGGAGGAAGGTGGACCACACGATCATGGAGGAGCGGCCCGCGAAGTAGACGGCCCGGGTGGTGTCCACGGTCTGGGTGCCGGGGGCGCCGTAGTCGCCGGCGAGCTTGTCGTAGGCGTCGAAGGCGCGGTCGCACTGCGGGCTGTCGAGGGTGACGTCGCCCTTGGGGTCGGCGAGTTCGCAGCCGTTGGCCAGGGCGATGTCCTCGAAGCTCTGCTGGGTGAAGACGTCACTGGGGTCGGTGGAGAGCGAGATGCCGCTGGTACCGCCGCTGTTGAGCTTCCGCGCGGCCTTGAGCATCGCGTCGTAGCTGTCGGGGGCGGCGAGACCTGCCTTGGCGAAGAGGTCCTTGCGGTAGACGAGGATCTGCATCCACGCGTCGCTGGGCACGCCGAGGCGGGTGGCGCCGTCGCCCGTCAGTTTGAGGGCGTTGCCGTTGAAGGTGCCCGGCCCCAGATCGTCGACGATCTTCTTCGTGGCGGCGGTGTTCAGCAGGCCGTTGCTGTACATCTGCCAGACCGGCGCGAGGGGGATGCCCCCGATGACGTCGGGGAGGGTGCCCGCGGCGGCGGCCGACATGATCAGCTGCGGCAGCTGGCCCTCGTCGACCCCGACCAGGTTCACCTTGACCCCGGACTCCTTCTCGAAGGCGGCGATGGTCTTCTTCGTCGCCTCCACGCGGTCGGTGAGGTTCTCCAGGCTCCAGACGGTGATCTTGTTGTCCGGTTTCCCGTTGTCCTGCGCCGCGCAGCCGGACATCACCCCGATTCCCACTACGGCGGCCAAGCCGCTCGCCAGCGCCCTCGACCGTCGGGACCACATGCGCATCAACCGTCCTCATCGTCAGCCTTGCGTTACGTACGCGTTGCATCAGAGCACCACTTTTGCTTGTTGACAAGACTTAAGTCTCGGATATCTTCGACGTAAGTCAGCCTTCGATGGCTGAACGGACCGCATAACCGATCTTTCCGGAGTCCCCTGTGGAACGCGTAGTCCAGTTCACCGGCCCCCGTCAGGTGGAGGTCGCCCCGAGCGAGTCAGTCCCCCTGCCCCCTGGCCATCTGCGCGTACGAACCCGCTACTCCGGCATCTCGGCGGGCACCGAACTCACCGCCTACCGCGGCACCAACCCGTACCTGACCCGCACCTGGGACCCGGAGGCGCGCCTGTTCCGCGACGGCGCGGCGGGCATCGAGTACCCCGTGGCCGGCTGGGGGTACTCCGAGGTCGGCGAGGTGACGGAAGTCTCACCCGAACTCACGGACGTCCCCGGCATGCCCGCCGTCGGCGACCTCGTCTGGGGTATCTGGGGCCACCGCAGCGAGGGCGTCGTGCCCGCCGAGCGCATGGTCGGGCACGTGCTCCCGGCCGGTCTGGAGCCGCTGGCCGGTGCCTTCGCCCGCGTCGGCGCGATCGCGTACAACGCCGTCCTCGGCGCCGACATCCATCTCGGCGAGGACGTCGCCGTCTTCGGCCAGGGCGTCATCGGGCTGCTCACCACACGCCTCGCCCAGCTGAACGGCGCCCGCGTCACCGCCGTCGACGCGCTCGACGTCCGCCTGGCCAAGGCCGGGGAGTACGGCGCGACGACCACGCTCAACGCCCGCACCGATGCGGTCGCCGAACGGATCCGCGCCGCCACCGACGGCCGCGGCGCCGACGTCGCCATCGAGATCAGCGGCGCCTACCCGGCCCTGCACGACGCCCTGCGCTCGGTCGCGGTCGGCGGCCGGGTCGTGGCCTCCGGCTTCTACCAGGGCGACGGCGTGGGCCTGCGACTCGGCGACGAGTTCCACCACAACCGCGTCCAGCTGATCTGCTCCCAGATCGGCGGGGTCCCGCCGCAGCTCAGCGGGCGCTGGACCGTCGAGCGCCTGCAGCAGACCTTCCTGCGGCTGGTCGCCGAGGGCCACGTCGACGTGCGGTCCCTCGTCAGCCATGTCGTCCCGGTCGCCGACGCGGCCGAAGCCTACGTCCTGCTGGATGAGCGTCCCGCCGACGCGCTCCAGGTCGTCCTGGAGTTCTGAGAGGCCCCTCGATCATGTTCAAGACCGCTTGCCAGGAACAGCTGCTGCCCGGTGACACCCTCCAGCAGAAGTGGGAGTTCGCCCAGGAGGCCGGCTACGACGCCATCGAACTGCGCGGGAAGGGCGACTTCCACTTCCGCGACCGACTCCCCGAGCTGCGCAGGGCCCAGGCCGACGGTGTCGTCATGCCGACCGTCTGCGTCGACATGCTGCACTTCTTCGGCGCCTTCGACCCCGACCTGCGCCGCGACGCCGTGGCGCAGATGAAGTCGCAGCTCAGCGTCATCGCCGAACTCGGCGGGCGCGGCGCCCAGACACCCGCCTCGTACGGCATGTTCTCCCGCCGGCTGCCGCCCTTCGAGCCGCCGCGCAGCGAGGAGGAGGACCGCGAGGTGCTCCTGAAGGGGCTGACGGAACTCGGCGAGCACGCCCGCGCCGAGGGGGTCACACTCTTCCTGGAACCCCTCAACCGCTACGAGGACCACATGGTCAACCGGCTGGAGCAGGCCGCCGAGCTGATCCGCGCCGTGGGTCTGGACTCGGTGCGCATCGGGATCGACAGCTACCACATGAACATCGAGGAGACCGATCCGGCGGCGGCCATTCTGGCCGTGGCACCGCTGATCGGCCACGCCCAGGTCAGCGACTCCAACCGCTTCCAGCCCGGCGCCGGCCACCTGGACTGGCCCGCCTGGCTCGGGGCGCTGGACGCCGCAGGGTACGACGGCTACCTCGCCGCGGAGTGCCGCCTCACGGGAGACCCCGTCGACGCCGTGCGCTCCGTCCCCGCCTTCCTGCACCGGGCCGCCGGATGACGGCGGTCCTCGAACCGGCCCTGCGGTCCCCGGACCGCGAGGAGGACCGGGACACCGCGCTGCGCCGGGCCGCCGCCCGCGTCCTGCTGTCCAACTGGACGGGCGCGGCGACCGTCCCCTCGCGCACCCTGTATCCGCACCAGTGGAGCTGGGACTCCGCCTTCATCGCCATCGGCCTGGCCCGGCTCGCCCCGCGCCGCGCCCAGCGGGAACTGGAGACCCTGCTGGGGGCGCAGTGGCGCGACGGCCGTGTGCCGCACATCGTCTTCAACCCCTCCGTGCCCCTGGACGCGTACTTCCCGAGCCCCGACTTCTGGCGCAGCTCGGGCGCGGGCGCCGCCTCGGGCGCTCCCGCGGACATCGAGACCTCCGGCATCGTCCAGCCGCCGGTGCACGCCCTCGCCGCCTGGCAGGTCCACCTCGCGGACCCGGCCGAGTCCCGGCGCCGCGGCTTCCTGCGGCGGATGTACCCCCGGCTGGCCGCCTGGCACCGCTACCTCGCCGCCTCGCGCGACCTGGGCGGCGGCGGACTGGCGGCCGTGGTGCACCCCTGGGAACCGGGGCTGGACAACAGCCCGGTGTGGGACGCGGCGCTCGCCCGGGTGGAGCCGGCGCCGCCGGAGTCCTTCCGCAGGGCGGACCTCGACCACAGCGAGGCCGCCGACCGCCCCACCGACCTCGACTACGGGCGCTACGTCCGGCTCGCCGCCGACTACCGCGACCACGGGTACGACGACGCGCGCACCCCGCACGCCTTCGCCCTCGAGGACCCCTGCTTCAACGCCCTGTTCATCGCCTCCGAGCACGCCCTCGCCGAGATCGCCGCGGCGACGGGCGCGGACCCCGCCCCGCACCGCCGCAAGGCCGCCGAGGCCACGGCCGCCCTGGTCGAGCGGCTGTGGGACCCCGCCGCGGGCGTCTTCCTCGCCCGAGACCTGACGACCGGCGAGGCCGTCGGCGGCCACAGCGTCGCGGGGCTGGTGCCGCTGATCGTGCCCGGCCTCCCGGAGGCCGTCGCGCGGTCGCTGATCGCGACGGCGCAGGGCGAGCGCTTCGGGCTCGGCCGGGTGCACCTGGTGCCGAGCTACGATCTCACCGCCCCGGAGTACGACGGCAACCGCTACTGGCGGGGCCCCAGTTGGTTCAACACCGCGTGGCTGGTCCACCGCGGACTGCGGCAGCACGGCGCCGACCGGGCGGCCGACGCCCTGCGCGAGCAGGCCCTCGACGACGCCCGCCGCACCGGCTTCGCCGAGTACGTCGAACCGCACAGCGGCCAGGGCCGCGGCATCCGCCGCTTCAGCTGGACGGCAGCCCTGGCCCTGGACCTGCTGCACCGGACACCGCAAGGAGAGCCCGCCCGATGAGCGTCGAACGTCTGCTGGTCCACCGCGGCACCTTCGCCTCCACCAGCCGCTCCGGCGACATCACGGGGCGCCGAGGCGACACCCCGGACGGCCTCTTCCTGCGCGACGCCCGCCACCTGAGCCGCTGGCGGCTCACCGCCGACGGCGTCGAACCGTCCCTGCTGACCTCCTCCGACGACGGTTTCGTGCTCACCCCGGAGGGCGGCCGGGACGAACCGCCGGCGTACTCGCTCTTCCGCACGCAGGCCGTCGAGGCGGGAACGCTCACCGAGCGCGTCCGCGTGGTCAGCAACCGCGCGGAACCGGCCACGGTGGAGATCGCACTGGAGGTTGACGCGGACTTCGCGGACCAGTTCGAACTGCGGGGCGACCACCGGCGCTACGACAAGGCAGACGGCCGGCGCACCGCCGAGGACCGCGCGGACGGTGTCGCCTTCCGCTACCGGCGCGGCGAGGACTGGGACGCCCGCACCACCGTCACCGCCTCCCCCGCCCCCGCCGCCGTCCGCCCGCTGGAGCCGTCCGGCACCGCGCGCCTGCTGACCTGGCGCCTGCCGCTGCCCGGCCACGGTGCGGCCGAACTCGCCCTGAGCGTCCGGGCGGTGCCCCCCGGCGCCGCGGAACCGGCCGCGCCCGCGGACCCGATGTCCGTGCGCAACCGGCACGCCGCCGAGGAGGACGCCTTCGTCCAGGCGCGCCCGCGGCCGCGTTCGCTCACCCACTGGGACGAGCTCGCGCGCGCCTGCGCGGCGGGCCTGGCCGACCTGGCTCGGCTGCGCGTGCCGGCGACGGGCCCGGCGGGCGAGGCGCTGCTGGTGCCCGCGGCCGGCATCCCCTGGTTCCTCACCCTGTTCGGCCGCGACTCCCTGCTGACCTCCCTGTTCGCGTTGCCGTACCGTCCGGAGCTGGCCGCGGACACCCTCCTCGCCCTCGCCGCGACCCAGGGCACCCGGCGCGACGCGGCCCGACTCGAGCAGCCGGGCAGGATCGTGCACGAGGTCCGGCACGGCGAACTCGCCCACTTCCGGCAGGTGCCGTACGGCCGCTACTACGGCAGTGCCGACGCCACGCCGCTGTTCCTGGTGCTGCTGGAGGCCCACAGCGCCGCGACCGGCGACCCGGGGCTCGCGCGGCGCCTGGAGCCGCACGCGCGTGCCGCGGTGGAGTGGATGTTCCGCGACGGCGGGCTGGGCGAGGGCGGCTACCTCCGCTACACCTCCGACGCCGCGCGCGGCGGGCTGGCGCACCAGAACTGGAAGGACTCCGAGGGCGCGATCTGCTTCGCCGACGGCCGCCGGCCCGAGGGCGCGCTCGCCGTCGCCGAGGTCCAGGGCTACGCGTACGACGCCCTGGTCCGCACCGCGCGCCTGGCCCGTGGGGTCTGGGGCGACGCCGGGGAGGCGGACCGGCTGGAGAAGGCCGCGGCGGACCTGCGGGAGCGGTTCCGCCGGGACTTCTGGATGAGCGGCCGGGACTTCCCCGCGCTCGCCCTGGACGGCGGGAACCGGCAGGTGGACGCACTCGCCTCGGACGCCGGGCACCTGCTGTGGTCCGGCATCCTCGACCCGGCCGACGCGCGGACGGTGGGCCGGAGGCTGCTGCAGCCCGACTTCTTCTCCGGCTGGGGGGTGCGCACGCTCGCGGCGGGCCAGGTCCCGTACCACCCGCTGTCGTACCACCGCGGCAGCATCTGGCCGCACGACAACGCGATCGTCGTCCTGGGCCTGGCGCGCAGCGGTCTGGCGGAGGAGGCCTCGCGGATCGCCCACGGGCTGGTCCAGGCGGCCGCCGCGCACGACTGGCGCCTGCCGGAGGTGATGGCCGGGTACGGACGGGACGAGCACCCTGTCCCCGTGCCGTACCCGCACTCCTGCTCGCCCCAGGCCTGGGCCGCGGCCACGCCGCTGGCACTGCTCACCGCGCTGGGCGGCGGCCCCGAGGCGGTGCGCTGAGGCCGGCCGGACGGACCGGGGCCCCGGGTCCCCCGCCGCGACGGCGGGGGACCCGGGGCCTCTCACGCAACCGCGGGAGCGGTCTGGATCACGACGTGAAGTCGGTGGACAGCGCGAGGTCCCGCCAGGTCTCCACGTCACGGGCGACACCGGCGAGCTTGCCCTCCACGTCGGCGACGCTCGCCTTGCCGAGCGGGATCCGGGCAGGCATCTCCTGCGCGCCGACGACGGTGATGATGGCGGCCGCCGCCTTCACCGGGTCGCCGTCCTGGGCGTGGTTGCTGTCGTCGGCCCAGGCGCGCATCCCGCCCGCGCTCTCCCGGTAGTCCTCGATGACCCGCTCGGTGCGGTGCAGGGAGGAGGAGTCCAGGAAGTCCGTGCGGAACGGGCCGGGCTCGACGGCGGTCGCCTGGATGCCGAGCGGCGCGAGCTCCAGCCGCAGCGACTCGGTCACCGCCTCGACGGAGAACTTGGTCGCGCAGTACAGGCCCCAGCCCGCCCACCCGACGAAGCCGCCGACGGAGCTGAGGTTGACGATCCGGCCCGAGCGCCGGGCCCGCATGACGGGCAGGACGGCTCGGGTCACCGTCAGCAGTCCGAAGACGTTCGTGTCGAACACCGCGCGCGCCTCGGCGTCGCTGGTCTCCTCCACCGCGCCGAGCAGGCCCCGGCCGGCGTTGTTGACGAGGACGTCGATGGTGCCGAAGCGCTCGACCGCCGCCTCGACGGCGGCCCGGGCCTGCTCCTCGTCGTTCACGTCGAGCGGTACGGCCAGCAGCCGCTCGGATTGGGCCGCGAGGGCGTCCTCCACCGCGCGGGGAGTGCGGGCGCCGGCCACGACGTTGTCGCCCCGCTCGAGGGCCTGCCGGGCGATTTCCAGGCCGAACCCGCGGGATGCGCCGGTGATGAACCACGTCGTCATGTGATGTGCTCCTCATGATCACTGGGGGTCGTTCTGTCGACGTGTCCCAGCGTCCGCATCCGGCGGGGGACGGACCAGAGAAGGATCAACCGTAGGAGACGCCTGCCTGGGACCGGCAGTACCAGCCGGATCCGGTCACGGTCGCACGGCCGCGGGGCTCGCCGACCACGTGGCCAGGAAGCGCAGCGCCTCGTGAGCCGGGGTTCCGGGCTGCGCGGTGTAGACGAACACGGTCTGGTCCGGGTCGTCGCCCACGACAAGGCTCTGGAAGTCCAGGGTCATCGTGCCGGCCACCGGGTGCCGGAAGGTCTTCTCGCCGGCCGCCCGGGTCCGCACCCGGTGGTCGGACCACCAGCGGCGGAAGTCGGCGTCGGCGTCCGCGAGTTCCTTCACCAGCGCCCCCAGCCGCGGGTCCTGCGGGTCGCGCGCCGTGCCCATGCGCAGGTACGCGACGCACTCACGGGCGACGGTTCGCCAGTCGACGTACAGCTCGCGGAAGGCGGGGTCCAGGAACGCCATGCGCACCAGGTTGCGCTGCGGTTCGGGGACGGCCGAGAAGTCGGTGAGCAGCGCCGCTCCCAGGGCGTTCCAGCCCAGCACGTCCAGCCGGTGGCTCAGCACCAGGGCCGGGTACTCCTGCAGACCGTCGAGCAGGGTCTGCGTCTGCGGCCGGATGCGGCCGGGCGCGGAGGCGAGCGGTGCGGCGCCGGCCGCGGCGACCCGCAGCAGGTAGGCGCGCTCGTCGGGGCGCAGGCGCAGCGCCCGCGCGAGCGACTCCAGCACCGCCGTCGAGACGTGCACCGTGCGGCCCTGCTCCAGGCGCACCACGTAATCCACGCTCACGTTCGCCAGCTGCGCCAGCTCCTCCCGCCGGAGCCCCGGGACCCGGCGGTGCCGCCCGTCGTCCGGCAGGCCCACGTCCGCGGGGTTCACCCGGGCACGGCACGCCCGCAGGAAGTCACCCAGCGTGGTGTTCGAAGCGTTCCGCTGACTCATACGTCGATTATCGACGCTCCGGGACGGTACCGGGGCCCCTGGCCGCCTGGGGCCCTGCGGCAGCTTCTCCCGACCGGTCCGCCCGCGCCGCGTCCGCGCGCCCGGCCAGGGTGCTCACACCCGGCGCGGTCAGGGTCGGCCGGCCGCGCCGGCCCCGCGGAAGGCTCCGGCGGGATCGGTGGGGCCGCGGTCCGGCGACGTGCTCGCACGGCGGAGCGGGCGCCGCCGAACGGACCGTCGACACGCTGCGCACCGACGGGCTGCGGGTGGTGATCACCGCGGTCGACGCGGCCGCCCACCCGCTGCCCGGCACCCGGGCGGAACCTGTCCTGATTACCCGTCAGCTCCGGCGCACGGCCCTCGCCCCCGCGTGGCGGCGGGGCACGAGGGCAAGACGGCGGCGCGGCCGGTGCCGGATCGGCACCGGCCGCGCGGGGGTGGAAGGTCAGAAGGTCAGGCTCCAGCGGTCCAGGTAGCCGGGGTCGACGGTGAAGATGCCCGGGGTGTTGTCGGTGACCCGCAGCTTCCAGGTGCCGTTGGCGGGGACCGCCGAGGCGTCCACGGTGTACGTGGCGTGCACCGCGCCCTCACCGGTGTCCCAGTACCAGGGCTTCACCGGGATCTCCGTGCCGGTCTCGCTCACCAGGGTGACGATCTGGCCGCCGACCCACGGGTGGACGAGGTCGATCGTCACCTTGAGGTCGCTGGGCGCGTTGCCCTTGCGGCCGGTCACGATCAGCGGCGACTCGATCGTCTTCCAGTTGGGGATGTCGTAGCGGTCGGGGTTGACGAAGAAGCGCCCACCGGAGGCGAGGACGGGCCAGTCGAAGCGCACCGTGCGCTTGGCCTCGCGCTGCGCGGTGTTCTCGACGGTGATGGCCGTCGTGTAGGTGCCGGCCTTCTTCGGCGTGCCGCTGATCAGGCCGGTGCGCGCGTCGATCGACAGGCCCTTGGGCAGCTGCTGCGCGGAGTAGGCCAGCCGACCGGGGCTGGAGCCCACCGCCTCGATCTGACGGGTCATCGGCTGCCCGACGGCCACGGGGCGGGTGGAGGGCGTCACGATGGCGATGTGGTTGACGTAGCGGGCGCCGACGTTGACCGCCGCCCAGGCGTTGCCCACGGCCTCGTAGGTGTCGCTGCCCTGCCCGAACAGGTCGGCGGCCGCCTGGAGGGTGGCGGTGCGGGCGCCGGCGTAGTCGGTGCTGCTGGTCATGTACGTGGTCAGCGCCCGGTACCAGATGTCGATCGCGTTGTGCTGCCCGATGCCGGCGACCGGCAGGCCGTCGTAGGTGGGGCTGTCGTAGGCGATGCCGTTGATCGTCTTCTTGCCGCTGCCCTCGGAGAGCAGGTAGAAGAAGTGGTTCGCCGGGCCCGAGCTGTGGTGGACGTCCTCCTTCTTCAGGTCCGGCGTCCAGTAGTCAAGTGACGTGCCCTTGACGGGGTCGGCGTCCTTGGACGGCTGGTCCATGTAGCGCAGCGGCTTGCCGGTGCCCCGGACGTCGGCGAGCTCGCCCAGCATGTAGTCGGGGACGTCGGCGGGGTTGTCGGCGAAGAACTCCACGGCCGTGGCCATGATGTCGCTGGTCGCCTCGTTGAGGCCGCCGGACTCCCTCTCGTACGTGAGGTTGGCGGTGGCGTAGGTCACGCCGTGCGTCATCTCGTGGGCGGCGATGTCGAGTTCGGTGAGCGGGTGCGCGTTGCCGCGGCCGTCGCCGTACGTCATGCAGAAGCAGCCGTCGTCCCAGAAGGCGTTGGCGTAGTTGTCGCCGTAGTGGACGCGGGAGAAGGCTCCGGCGCCGTTGTCGGCGATGCCGTTGCGGCCGAAGCGCTCCTTGTAGAAGTCCCAGGTCTCGCGCTGGCCGTAGGCGGCGTCCACGGCCGCGGTCTGGCGGTCGGCGATCGTGCCGTCGCCCCAGACGTCGTCGTCGTCGGTCAGCAGGTTGCCGATGCCGCCGACACCGGTCAGGTCGTACGTCTTGTGCCCGCCGCGCTCCGGGTCGGTCATCTCGAAGACGCCACCGTTGTTCACGGTGCCGAGCTGAACCTGCCCGCTGTACTGGCTGTTGCCGGTGCCGGCGCGGATCTCCTCGACGCTCTGGAGTTCCCTGCCGGTCGTGGCGTCGGTGACGACGTTCAGCCGGCTCGGGGTCCCGTCCTTCTGGGTCCCGCTGACGAAGGACTGCCAGGCGAGGGTCGGCTTGCCGTCGGCGAGGAAGACGACCAGGCGGGGGGCGCCGTCGGCGGCCGGGGCCTTGGTCCGCTCGCTCCTGGCCGCGGCGAGGGCGGACTTCTCGGCCTTCGCGGCGCTGATCGCGGCCTTGGTGCTCGGCACCTCGACCGGCGCGGAGGACGCCTTGCTGACGGTGCGACCACCCGCCCGCTCGTGGACCACCAGGTCGCCGCCGATGACGGGGAGTCCGGCGTAGGTGCGCTCGTAGCGCGTGTGCACCGTGCCGTCGGCGTCCTTGATGACGTCCTTGGGTATCAGCGCCTCCTTGCCGCCCAGCCGAAGTGCGCGGGCGGTGGTGGCGCGTCCGTCGGACGCCGCCTTGAGCAACTGCTTGCGCTGCGCGGCGGACAGGGCGACGGCGCGCGCTTCGGGACGGGATTCCGCCACGATCCTGCGCGGCGCCGTGCCGTCCCCGTCGGACGCGGCGACGGCGCCGGTGGCGGGGAGGAGGGGGGTCAGCAGTGCGGCGAGCGTGACAGCGGCGGTCGCCGCGACACGGCCGCGTGCGCCGTGCGCACGTCGGTTGGGAGAGGGATTCGGCGGTGAACTGGCACCCGTGACAGCGGGATGGTTCGTCACTCGTGGAGCTCCTTGTGAGCGGCCAGGCGAACGGCCGCTGGGGACGGGAACATTGGAGGCCGATGAGGCCTCCGCGAGGTGACGTGCGAGTGATGCTCGCGCGACGTGGTGGATCGTTTCAGCATGTTCGTCCGCTGTCATCACTGCGGAGATCATTGTCCGAAAGTCGGTCGAGTGCGCATCGTGGGAGCGGTCCCACGCGGTGCCGACCACGTGCGGATTTACGGTGCGGCAACAGTGAGGTGACAGTGGCGACCGAAAAGATTCAGCCACGGTGGCGGACACCCCTCACCGCCCGGATGATGCGGATCTGAGGGTGTTTCCCCTGATCAGTGCGGTGTCGATGAGGCCGCTACGGGCATCGGGCGGTCCAATTCAGCGACGGAGGCGAAAATTTCGAGCCAACGTCCAAGAGGCCGAGCGGCGGTCCCGGAATCCGATCACCGTAGTCAACTCGCCGCGCGGTCGGCGCGGTTGGCGATGGCGCGGCAGGACGGAACCCGCGCTCACGGGGAACGCGGGGCCGGGCGGACGGGGGGAGAAGCCGACGGGCCGACCGCCGGCACCGGTGGATCGAAGCTACGTGCGGGGCACCGGGGCGAGCCCGCAGACGAATTCCGCGGATGCGAGGAGCTCCGGTGCCAGACGGACACCCGTGATGCGGTGAGCCAGCGCGAAGGCGGCTTCGTTGTGCTCGTCGAAGTCCCGGTCGTCCGCGTCGCTGAGATTGAAACTCGACTCCCGCATGACCGTGACCAGTTCGTCCGGATGAGTCCCATCGCGGTGGTAGGGGAAGAGCGGTTCGAAATGCAGGCGAACCGCGCCGTCCTGGTACCAGCAGAAATGGTCCACGGCATTGACGTTGCGGAAGTGCGAGACCACTGTGCGCCCGCGTGACAACGGAAGCATCGCCTCATCAGTGACACCCAGATAGCCGTTGTACTCGACCATCAGGGACCAGCCGCCGAGGGAAGCGGCGCCCACGAACAGCTCGTCGCCGCCGCCCAGTCGGTATGACGGTTCACCCAGCCCGGCCACACCCGCGATCCGCGACGCGGACCCGACTCCGAGGGCCCCGAGCAGCTCCTCGGGAGCAAGCCCCTGGACCAGGGTGATGCAGTACGCCTCCATCAACTCCTCGTACTGCTCACTGAACCATGCGTAGCCGGCGGCGGTGGTCATGTCGGTCATGTGCGCAGCATCGCAGGGGCCACTGACAGGGCCGCTCCCCGAGGCACGAGCCGCACGCCGGGCCCGCCAGGGGCCCGAGTGAAGCGGAGCGGTCGCAGGGGGAAGGTCCCGAGAGCGGCACGACCGACCCGTCGGGACAGGCCCTACGCCTCCCCGGCGTCCGGGACCGCGTACCCGGCCACGGACGGCCAGCGGACGGTCAGCACCGTCGAGTCCTCCTCCGCCACCCACGAGTGGTCCACGCCCTTGCCCCACACGACGTAGTCCCCCTGACGGGCCAGCACCACCGACCGCCCCGGGAACTCGACGCGGAAGCGCCCGCTGACGAGGACCTGCAGCGCGGTGCGCTCCTCGCCCCGCACCCACTCGCCGCGCTCGTCCCCCGCCGGGTGGAAGCCCCACTTGATCTCCACGGCGTCACTGTGCCGGGGGTCCCCGGCCTCCTTGAAGTGCCCCAGCAGCCAGCCCCGGTCGAGCGGCGCGTCCTCACCGGCATTGCCCACGTAAACGCTGTCGTCCATGGCCGGGACGCTAACACCGCGGCCCGCCCGTCCCGTCCGGCACGCGGGGTGCCGCCTCACTCGCCGTCGCGGGGGTCTCCGAGCGCCATCTCCGCGGTCACGGCCCACCGTTCGTGACCTCGCCAGGCGCCGTCCAGGTACTGGAAGCGCGGCGAGTACCCCTCGCGCTCGAAGCCCAGCCGCTCCACCAGCCTGATCGACGCGACGTTCGCGGGCTGGATGTTCGCCTCCAGCCGGTGCAGGCCGAGGTCGTCGAAGGCGTACGCCATCACTAGCCGCAGCCCCTCCGTCATGTAGCCGCGGCCCGTGGTCGGCGCGTACGCGGCGTAGCCCAGGGAGCCACTCTGAATGGTGCCCCTGACGATGTTGTTGATGTTGACCCCGCCGACGACGGCGCCCGTCTCGTGGAGGCAGATCACGAAGCCCTTGTGCGTCGGATGGTCGAAGCGCTCCACGTAGGCGGCGAAGGATTCGGGGGTGTGCTCCCACCGGGGCACCCAGGGCGCGTGCAGTGCGGCGCTGGCCCGGGCGAGCGCGTCGATCTCCGCGTGGTCCCGTACGGTGATCCGCCGGATGGCCACCCGGGGACCGTGGGCGAGGAAGGTGTCGTCAGCCATCGCGCGATCGTAGTGCGCCCGGCCCGCTCCTACCGCGTCCCGGCGAACGCCGTTCACCCGTGGGCCGTGCGTGGGCGACCCGCTCGTCGCCGCCCCACGCGGGGTCAGAGCGATCGGCCGGTCCGCAGGTACCGGTAGCCGTGGTCGGTCCCTTCAGCGAGCCAGCCGTTGACACTGCTCAGACCGCGTTCGTTCATCTGGCCGTCGTGGATACCGAACGCCCGCCGCGGGGCGACCGCGTTGACGAAGTCGATCGCCTCGGCCGTCTTCAGCCAGGAGGCCTGGAGCGGGACCATCAGCGTCTCGACCGGCAGCCCGGGCAGGTGCAGCGCGTCACCGGGGTGGTAGACGGCGTCCTCGACGACGTAGCCGAGGTTCGCGCAGTCCGGCCGGCCGGCGTGGACGGGCGCGTGGCGGCCGCCCACCGCGCGCACGCGGAAGCCCGCGGCGGTGAACTCCGAGCCGGCGGTGACCCGGCTCGTCTCCAGCCGCGGGATGTCCGCCCCGGCGGGGGCGTGGACCGGCACGCCGAGCCCGGCCAGGCGGAGGACGTCGACGTGGTCGGTGTGCTCGTGCGTGACCAGCACGGCGTCCGCCCCGGTCAGCGCGGCCGGTTCGCTCCACGTCCCGGGATCGATGACGAGCACGCGCCCCTCGTGCTCGATGCGCACACAGGCGTGGGTGTACTTCGTGATCCGCATGGCCCCGAACGTAGCGCGAGCCCGCACCGCTGTGTGGTGGGATCGCACGGCACCGCATCCGGACCCCGGCAGGGAGAGGACGCTGGGGACTCGCGCCGTTCTCTTCGCCTTGGACGCCACCGACTCAGCACGCGGCCTGGCCTGCGCGGACGACGACGCGCTCATCCGTGTTGCCGCGGAGATCGAGGAGCGCCGGGACACGGACCGCCTCTGCGAACTCGACTCGTTCTGGGACGCGCCGCACCGGTGCCTCACGGACGGCGAGCCGGCCTTCGGCAACGGCGACTTCCCCTGTCGCACGCCGTCCTCGGCGGGGTACCGCTCCACGAGAGTGGCGGCTACATCGTCTGCCACGTCACCGCGGAGCAGGTTCCCGCGGTCGCCGACGCCCTGGAGCCATTGGACGGCGAGTGGCTGCGCGAGCGCTACGCCACGCTCACCTTCGACGCCTATCAGGGCACGGCAGACGCGGAGGACATCGCCTACACGCAGGGCGTTCCTGCCCGTGCTGAAGCAGTTCCACGGTGCGGCGACCCGGGAGGGCCGAGCCGTGATCTTCACCGTCGGTCAGTAGGCGGCACGGGGCACCGCCCTCGCCCGCGCGAGGGGCGGGCGAGGGGCGGGCGAGGACCGTGCCGTGGGCGACATCCCCGCCGCGGAGGCTCCGCGAGACGTCCCGCTACACCGCCTCGACCAGGCGCCGGGCGGCGGTCCGCGCGCCGTCCGTGCGGACCGCCGCGGCGACGGACCGGGCCCGGACCGCCACTTCGGGGGCAAGGGCGGCGTTCAGGGCCGCGTGCAGGGATTCCGCGTCGGGGGTGCCGGCGGGGTGGGCGCTGCCGATGCCGAGCCGGGACACCCGATCGGCGAAGTAGAACTGGTCGAACATCTGCGGGAGGACGACCTGGGGCGTCCCCGCCGCGGTGGCCGCGGTGGTCGTGCCGGCGCCGCCGTGGTGCATCACGGCCGCGACGCGCGGGAAGAGCGCCCGCTGGTTCACCTCGCCGATCGTCAGGCAGTCGGATCCGTCGTCCAAGGCCTCCAGACCGGCCCAGCCCCGCGACAGGATGACGCGCCGTCCGAGCGCGCGGGCGGCGCCGACCACCGTCCTGGCAACGCCGTCCGGTGCGCGCATGCTGCCGAAGCCGCAGTAGACAGGTGGCTCTCCGGCGTCCAGGAACGCCTCTGCCTCGGGGGACAGCGGACGCTCGTCCGGCAGCAGCCAGGCGCCCGTCTGGAGGACGTCGAACGAGGCGGAGGGCTCTGGCCAGGGCGCCAGCGCCGGGTCCGCTGCCAGCCATGGGGAGGCCGTGAAGATGTGGGCGCGTACGTCCCGCACCGGTGGAAGTCCGGCGGCGGCGCGGCGTGCGTTGAGGGGCGCGGCCCACAGGGCGTCCCACCGGGCGGCGTCCTCGGCCCACAGCGCGCGGTTGCCGGCGTCCCCCTCCGCGGGCTCCTGCCCGAGCATGCCGAAGACCGGCGGCGCGTGGTGCGCGGACGGCAGGGTGACCGGGGCGAAGGCGGCATAGACGTAGCGGAGCCCCCGCTGTTCGGCCACCGATCGGGCGGCGACGGCAAGTGCGCCGCCCGCCACGACGCCGTCGCAGCCCTCGGCGGCCGCGCTCACGGCCTCGAACTGCGCGGCGACCGTGCCCTCGATCATCCGACGGCGTTGGTCCGGTGTCGGGATCGCTTCGGCACTCCGCTTCGCCGTCCCGCGGAGTTCGGGCCCGACGGGTACGTACGTGATTCCCAGGGACCCGGCCCATTCGCGGAAATCGGGGGGCGCGCACACCACCGCGCCGTGCCCCATGGCCTTCAGTTCCACCGCCAGCGCCATCAGCGGCTGGACTTCTCCACGTGTCCCGATCGTGGACAACAGAAAACGCATCTCGCTCCCGTCCCGCGCCGTTCCGTCGGCGCGCGAGGAGCGATTTTCATCCCTTATGGGGGCCTTGCCGCAAGGCCCCCCGTGCGCTATACGGTGGAAACGCGGGAAACGGCCGCCGAGCGCCCCGGATTCCGGCGGAGCCGGCCGGGTGACGGATTGCGCCGCCCCTTCCGGACGGCACTGGACGCCGTCCGGCGGGACCCCTGTCTGAAACGTTCTCATCTCGTGGCACACACGTGCCGCGACGCCTTGGCGCAGGCCGCCGGGACCCCACCCCCTGTCGCCGCGAGCACCGCCCCCACCGCGCCCGTCGGGGTTCGTGTCCGCCCGGACCTTGCCCCCGCCCGGGAAGTCGCGTAGCCTCCGCGAGGATTGAAACGGTTCAATCCGTCAGCACGTTCACCTCGGCACTGATCACTCCGAGGTGAAAAAGCACCTCCACCTCTCACTCCGGGGAGCCACGGAACCATGCACGACGACAGCAACCGCCCCGAGGGCGGCGGGGTTTCCCGCCGCAGCCTCCTCATCGCCACCGCCGTCGCGGGCACCGCGGCGGCCCTGGCCCCCGCGCTGCCCGCCGCCGCCGAGGCGCCGACCGCAACCGGGGCCGCGGGCGAGGGCGGTGCGCCCGGCTCCTTCGCCGAGCCGGGCGGCGCGGTGCGGCCCAAGTTCCGCTGGTGGTGGCCGGACGGGCTGGTGGACCCCGACGAGATCAGACGCGAGGTCGACCAGATCGCCGACGCCGGGTTCGGCGGCGCCGAGATCGCGGCCGTCCACCACAGCGTGAAGGACACCTCCGTCCTGGACACCGAGCACCACGGCTGGGGCAGCCCCGCCTGGGTCGCCGGCGTCCGCGCGGCCCTGGACCAGGCCCGCCGCCGCGGCGTCACCATCGACCTCACCGTCGGCCCCAGCTGGCCCGCCGCCGTTCCCGGGATCACCCCCGACAGCGAGGCCGCGGTGCAGGAACTCGCCCTCGGCGCCGTGACCGTGGCCGCCGGCGCCGCCTACTCGGGCCCCGTGCCGCCGCCCTCCGCGGCTCCCGCCTCCGGGGTGACCCGGCAGCGGCTGCTGGGCGTGCTGGCCACCCGGATCGCCCCGGGGAACGCCACCCGCAAGGAGACCGGCCTGGACCGGGCGAGCGTCCGGGACCTCACCGCTCAGGTCGTCGACGGCGCCGTGGACTGGACCTCCCCGGCCGAGGGCGACTGGGTGCTGACCGCCTTCTGGCAGCGCGGCACCGGCCAGACCCCCGAGGGCGGCCCGCACACCTCGCCGACCGCGTACGTCGTGGACCACTTCAGCGCGGCGGGCACCGCGGCGGTCACCCGCTTCTGGGAGCGGAACCTCCTCACCAAGGAGATCCGGGGACTCCTCAAGAGCGCCGGCGGCGTCCTGTTCGAGGACTCACTGGAGATCGAGACCAAGGCGCTGCCCTGGACCCCGGGGCTCCCCGCCGCCTTCGAGAGGCGCAACGGCTACCCGCTGCTGCCCGTCCTGCCGGTGATCGCGATGAGCGGTGGCAACCAGGTCTACGCCTACGACGCCGTCGCGACCCGCCAGATACGCCACGACTTCTGGGACACCGTCAGCGACCTGTACAACACCCACCACCTCACGGCGCTCCGCGACTGGGCGCACACGCTGGGCCTGGGGATGCGCGCCCAGCCGTACGGGCTGCAGACCGACGCGATCGAGTCCGCCGCGCTGCTGGACATCCCCGAGGGCGAGTCGCTGGGCTTCAAGAACCTCGACGACTACCGCTGCCTGGCCGGCGGCCGGGACATGGCGGGCCACACGGTGCTGTCCTGCGAGTCCGGCGCCTACACCGGCTCCGCGTACAGCACCACGTGGGAGAAGTTCCTGCGCACCATGGGCGGCGCCTACGCGGCCGGCGTCAACCAGACCGTCGTGCACGGCTTCTCCTACGCCACGCTGCCCGGGGTGAAGTGGCCCGGCTACGCGGCCTTCACCCCGTACAACGGCACCGTCGGCTACGGCGAGTCATGGGGACCGCGGCATCCGACCTGGCGGCACGTCGGCGACGTGTCCGGGTACCTTTCCCGGGTGCACCACGCGATGCAGCGCGGCACCTCCCGGATCGACGTCGCCGTCTTCCGGCAGACCGGGTACACCGCGACGGGGATCGGCGCCTCCTGGTTCACCTCGACGGGCGTGCCGCTGGGCTGGACCCACCAGTTCGTCAGCGGTCCCCTGCTGGACCTGCCGTCGGCGAAGGTCCGCGGCGGGCGGCTCGCCCCCGACGGCCCTGCCTACCGGGCCCTGTTCGTCGAGGGCGACTTCTTCTCCGGCTCCGCGGTCACCCTCACCCTCGCGGACGCGCGCCACCTGCTGCGCCTGACGCGGGCCGGGCTGCCGATCGTCCTGCTCGGCGACTGGACGACGGTCACGACGCCCGGCGTGGCGGACGACTCCCGGCTGCAGCAGGTCCGCTCCCTCGTCGCCGAGCTGCTGGCGCAGCCGCGGGTCCGGCAGGTCGCGGACAAGACGGCGGTGGGAAACGCCCTCGCGGACCTCGGTCTGGTGCCCGACGTCAGCTACGCCGTGCCGTCGACGCTGCTGACGATGCACCGCTTCGACGAGGGCGTCGACTGGTTCTACCTCGTCAACGGCAAGCACGCCGAGACCGTCAAGCCCCCCGTCGCCGCGATCGACCACGCCGTCACGGTGCGCCGCACCCGCTCCGGCGCGGTGCCGTACCTGCTCGACCCGTGGACGGGTGAGGCCCGGCCGCTGGCGCTGTACGCGCAGGACGGCGACCTGTTCACGTTCCGGGTGGCCCTGCAGCCGTCCGAGTCGACGGTCGTGGCCTTCGCGCCGCCGGGGCGGTTCCACGGCAGGCCCGGCCGGACGCACGCCGTCGCCACGGACGCGGACGACGTGCGCTTCGACGACGGGCGGCTCGTCCTGCGCGCCCGCGCGGCCGGTACCTACACCACCGCGCTGTCGCGCGGGGGTTCGGTCGGCACCGTGGTCGAGGAGGTGCCCGCGCCGCGCGAGCTCACCTCGTGGACCCTGGACGCCGAGGACTGGCGTCCCGGCGCCGACCCGGACCGCACCACGGTCGTACGCCACCGGATCGCCCTCGACGCCCTGGCTCCGTGGAACGCCGTCCCGGACCTGACGGACGCCGCGGGCATCGGCCGTTACCGCACCACCGTCGAACTCGACGGGTCCTGGAGCGGCGGGTTCGGCGCCGTGCTCGAACTCGGCGAGGTGACCGACACCTTCCGGGTCAGCGTCAACGGGCGTCCGGCTCCGGTGACCAGCCACATCAACCCCGTGGTGGACCTCGGCGGGCTGCTGCGCAGCGGCACCAACACCATCGAGGTCGAGGTGGCCACGCCGCTGATCAACCGGCTGCGCGTCAGCGACTCGTCCGTGTACGGCGGTGCCGCCTCGCAGCGCACGGGGCTGGTCGGGCCGGTCCGGCTGGTCCCGTACGGCGAGGCCGTGGTGGGCCGGGACTGACGCTCCCGGGCCGCCAGGGTTCCCCCACCGGTCGCCGCACGACCGGCGGGGGAACCCGGGCACCTGGTTCAATGGCCGCGGAGGTGAGGGACCATGGTGTCCACAGACCGGCTGCTCGCGTTCGCGGCGATGTCCCTGCTCGTCATCGTCGTCCCGGGGCCCAGCGTGCTCTTCGTCATCGGCCGCGCCCTGGCGCACGGCCGTCGCACCGCCCTCGCGTCGGTGCTGGGCAACTTCATCGGTTCGTACCTGCTGGTGGTGGCCGTGGCGTTCGGCCTGGGCTCGCTGTTCGAGCGGTCCCTGACGCTCTTCCTCACCGTGAAACTGGCCGGGGCCGCCTACCTCGTCTTCCTCGGCGTGAAGGCCTTCCGGCACCGCCGGGAGCTCACGGTGGGCGCGATGGACGGCCCCGAACGGCCGGCCCGCGGCGACCTGCGGACCGTCGCCGACGGCCTCGCGGTCGGGGTCACCAACCCCAAGGGCATCGTCTTCTTCGCCGCCGTGCTCCCCCAGTTCGTGGACCACTCCGCCGGGTCGCTGCCCGCGCAGATGCTGCTCCTGGGCCTCGTCCCCATCGGCATCGGCCTCGTCAGCGACACCCTGTGGGGCCTGACCGCCTCCGCCGCCCGCATGTGGCTGGGCCGCTCCGACCGCCGCCTCTCCGCGATCGGCGGCGCCGGCGGGCTGACGATGATCGGCCTCGGCGTCACGGTCGCCGCGACGGGCCGCGTGGACTGACGGTCCGGCCCCCGGGCGCCTCAGATGTGCGCCCTGATCTGCCGTACGGGGTGGCCGAGCACCTCACCGAGAGAGGCCAGTTCGTCGTCGGCGAACCAGTCGCGTCCGGGGTTCCACACGGCGATCTCGAAGCGTGCGAAGCCGCACGGCCAGTCATGAAGCAGCGCGTCCAGCGAGGTGGCGCCGCCGCAGCACGGGACGTCGACCGCCAGGGTCTCGAAGCCCAGGTTGGCATGCGCTTCCAGCAGGTCGACCCACCACTGCGTGTCGATGGAGCCGCCGCACAACGGGCAGCCGAGGGCGACGAGGTTGCTCCCGCAGTCGACCGGCGTGATGGTGTCGTACCGGCTGACCTCGATCTCGACGTCGGAGCCGTCGGGATCCCCGGGTACCAGCGAGGCGACCAGGGCGGCGGCACGCTCCGCCGCGTCACGGCCCGGCTGCCACCGGGGGTCGGTCGGTATGACCGACAGGACGTCGTCGCTCACGGCTGTCGCTTCCTTCCTCCCGGCGCACGGGACCGGACGGGAACACCTGCACGCTATCCCGCACCCCTGACACAAACCGCGTTGCCCCGGTCCTCCCCCGTGCACAAGAATCCGTCCCCATGACTTCCGCGATGCGCCACATCACGATCGACTGCGCCGACGCCCACCGTCTGGCGAGCTTCTGGTCCCTCGTCCTGGACCGCCCGCTCCACGAGGACGACCATCCCGGTGACGAGGAGGTGCTGATCGAGGTCGACGGCGGCCCGGGGCTGCTCTTCGTGACCGTGCCGGACGCCAAGACCGTCAAGAACCGTGTGCACCTGGACGTCCAGCCGCAGGACCGCACCCGCGACGAGGAGGTCGAACGCCTCCTGCTGCTCGGCGCGTCGCAGGTCGACGACCGGCGCCGCCCGGACGGCACGGGCTGGGTGGTGCTCGCCGACCCGGAGGGCAACGAGTTCTGCGTCGAGCGCAGCGCGGCGGAGCGCGCAGGCTGAGCCGACCGGCGTTTCAGCCGTCGTCGCCTCGGCCGGCCCGCTCGTCGAGTCCGGTGGAGCGGCCTGCCCGGCCGGACCGTCACCCACGCGACAGGAGTGATCCGTTGGCATCCACGAGCCGGACCGTATGGGACGAGCACTACGCCGCGGGGCGGGACTTCCGTGGCCTCACCGCATCGGAACGCGGTCTGTTCGCCGAGCACGTTCCGCCCGGGACCGGGTCGCGGGCGCTTGACGTGGGCTGCGGCACGGGCGAGTTGGCGCTGCACCTGGCGGAACTCGGCTATGTGGTGGACGGGGTCGACTTCGCCGGGAGCGCCCTGGAGCGGGCCGGAGCGCGCGGGCACGGCGTCGAGGGCGTGCGCTGGTTGTACGGCGACATCGAAGGCGAAGTCCCCGCCGAACTGGACGAATCCGGCTACGACCTCATCACGCTGCGCCTGGTGGTCGCGGTCCTGCGTGATCGCAGCCGCGTGCTGCGCCGGCTCGCCGCCCGTCTCCGCCCCGGGGGCGCCATGGTGGTGATCACGCCCCTGGCCGTGAACACCCCTGAGGAGCGGAGGAGCATCGCCCTGGACGAGGACGAGATCGGCGCCCTCGTCGAGGGGTGGGCCTCGGTGGACCGCTTCGACGCCGAGGGACGCGCCGTGCTCGTACTGCGCCGGCCACCCGCGTGAGCCGGAGCGCCGGGGGCCCGGCCGGCCCTGCGCCGGGCGGGGACACGCTCACCCCGCCGCGCCCGCGCCCTCCCGGGCGAACCGGTCGTGGTCGTCGAGGACTTCGGCGATGATCCGCCGGTCGGTCTCGGCGCGGGCCGGGTCGGTGGTGAGCGAACCGGAGAGCACCAGCAGGGACTTCCACAGGGCCCAGCCGCGGGCGCGGGCCCAGGTGGCGGCGTCCTGGCGGACGGTGCGGCGGAACGCCTCGCGGCTGTCGCCGGAGAACATGGTCCAGGCGATGACCAGATCGCAGGCGGGGTCGCCGACGCCGGAGGTGCCGAAGTCGATGACGGCGGTGAGTTCGCCGCCGTGGACGAGGAGGTTGCCGGAGGCGATGTCGCCGTGGAACCAGACGGGTCGGCCGTGCCATCGGGCGGCGAGGGCGGCGTCCCATACGACGCGGGCGCGGGTGGTGTCGACATGGCCTTCGAGGAGGGTCAGGCAGCGGCGGGTCTCCTCGTCGTAGTGGGCGGGCGACGCGCCCCGGTACCAGCTGTGCGGGCCGGCGGCCGGGCCGCCGGTGGGATCGCAGCTCTGGAGGGCGAGCAGGAACTCGCCGACGGCGCCGGCGAACCGGCGCAGGTCGGCGACGCGTTCGGGGGCCGCCGTCTCCCCGGGCAGCCAGCCGCGTACGGACCAGGGGTAGGGGTAGCCCTCGCCCGGCACGCCCATGGCGAGGACGGACGGGACGGCCACGGGGAGCGAGGGCGCCAGGCGCGGCAGCCACTCGTTCTCCTTGGCGACCGCGGGGACGTACCCCTCGGCGGTGGGCAGGCGGACGGTCATGGCGTGACCGAGGCGGTAGGTGCGGTTGTCCCAGCCGTCGGCCGCCACCGGGGTGACGGGCAGGTGGCCCCACTGCGGGAACTGCGCCGCGAGCAGGCGCGTGACCAGTGAGGCATCGATTCCGGCGCGGCCGTCGGGCGGGGTGGTGAGCATCCGGCGATGATCACCCGTGTGTCGGCCGGGGGCAACGGATTATCGGGGGGGTGGGGCGCCGGCGGGCCGGGTGGGGGGATGGCCCGGCCGGCTCGGCCGGCTCCGGCAGATCACCGGTGAGCCACTCGCGGACGCCTCCGCGGGCCCGCCGGACGCCCTCCACTGGCGGTGGGCCCGGCCGACGCGGCTGGGTCCGGACCGGGGAGCGCCCCTCAGGGAGTAGCCGGGGGCGCCCCCTCCGGCGGGTCGGCGGGCCGGTTCCGGCGCCGCGCCAGCAGGTGCCGGGTGGCCACCTCACCGGCGAGGATGCCGAGCAGACCGACGAGCGAGATCCACGGCGGGGCCGGCGCCATAACGCCCATCAGCCAGTACAGGACACCCGCCAGGGCTCCCACGGAGAAGGCGAGGAGGCACCGGGAGAGCAGCGTCCTCACGCGATCCACCCCGGCACGGTGTATCCGACGAGGATGCCCGCCAGGCCGACGAGGCAGACGAACGGCGGCGCGGGGGAAGGCACCCTGAGCAGGCCGTACATGATGCCGACGACCAGGCCGGCTCCGAAGGACGCGGCGTAGCCCACGCCGGCCCCCTTTCCTCTTTGCCCTGTATGCGAATTTCCTCCCTTTCTAGCAGTGCGGGTGCTGCCGGGCGGCGCAGCGCGACGCCGGAGCGGCCGCGGCGAGCCGCTCGCGCCCCGCGCGGGTCGGGCGGAGCCGTGTGCCGCGCCACCGGCGCGACGGACAACTCCCCCCATGCGGAACGTGACTGACGACCCCAAACCCACCAGGAGGCACAGCGGACGTGGCGAAGATCACCGTGCACGCACGGCCTCCGACGACGGTTTTGGGGCCAGGATGCCACCGCCCCCACCGGGGCAGTCCTAACCGTTTCCGGGCCGACCCGGCCCGACGGAACTGCCAGGGAATCCCTTGAGACCATCACCAGGACGCTGGGGCGTGTTCGCCGCCGCCGGCGCCGCCCTCCTGTCATTGGCACAGCCCGCCGCGCTCTCCGCCGCCCACGCCGCCACGCCCGCGAGCAGCGGGTCCGACGCCCCGGCGCCACGGAGCAACGTCCCGCCGGGCGTTCACACGGTCACCCTGATCACCGGTGACATCGTTATCACCCGGCAGTCCGGAGCCGCCGGAGGCACCGTCGAGTTGCGCGGAGCCGACGGCGGCAAGGCCCGCGCGCACATCATGGAGTCGCGTGGCGACCTTTACGTCTATCCCGAGTCGGCCCTCCCCTATGTGGCTGCGGGCACGCTGGACCGGCGTCTGTTCAACATCAGCAAGCTCGTCGCGGACGGCTACGACGACGCCCACCGCGAGCACCTGCCGCTGATCGTCTCCTACGACAGCGCCTCCGCGGGCCTGCGTTCCACGACGCCCCGCGGCGCCACCCGGGTCAGGGACCTCAGCAGCGTCCAGGGCGCCGCCCTCACCGAGGACCGGGACCTCTCCGCCGACTTCTGGCGGTCCGTCACCTCCGCGTCCGGGGCCGCAGCGCGGGCCGCCAAGGCGGGCGCCGCCCCGTCCTTCGCCTCGGGCATCGCCCGCATCTGGCTCGACGGCAAGGTCGAGGCCGATCTCGCCGACACCACCGCCCAGATCGGCGCGCCGCGGGCATGGGCGGCCGGCGACACGGGCAAGGGCGTCGACGTCGCCGTCCTCGACACCGGCGTCGACACCGGGCACCCCGACCTGTCGGGCCGGATCGCGGCCACGCGCAGCTTCGTCCCGGACCAGGACGTGACCGACCGCAACGGGCACGGCACCCATGTCGCGTCCACCATCGCCGGCACCGGCGCCGCCTCCGACGGCAGGGAGAAGGGCGTCGCCCCCGGCGCCGACCTCCACGTCGGCAAGGTGCTGGCCGACACGGGATCAGGCCAGGACTCCTGGGTGCTGGCGGGTATGGAGTGGGCCGCGGTCGACCAGGACGCGGACATCGTGAGCATGAGCCTGGGCTCCGGCACGCCGTCCGACGGCACGGATCCCCTCAGCGCGGCCGTCGACCGGCTGAGCGCGCAGACCGGCGCGCTGTTCGTGATCGCCGCGGGCAACGCGGGCACGCCGGGAAGCATCGGCGGACCGGGCGCGGCCGACTCCGCCCTGACCGTGGGCGCCGTCGACTCCTCCGACGACGTGGCCTGGTTCTCCAGCCAGGGACCGCGGGCCGGCGACGGCGGGCTCAAGCCGGAGGTCACCGCCCCGGGCGTCGACGTCCTGGCCGCTCGCTCGCAGTACGCGCCGGAGGGCGAGGGCAGCTACCAGACGCTCAGCGGTACCTCGATGGCCACCCCGCACGTCGCGGGCGCGGCCGCCCTGCTCGCGGCCGCGCGTCCGGGGCTGACCGGCTCCCAGCTGAAGGACCTGCTGGTGAGCAGCTCGAAGCAGACCCCGCAGTACGACGCGTTCCAGGCGGGCAGCGGCCGGGTGGACGTCCCCTCGGCGCTCGGCGCCGACGTGTTCGCCTCGGCGACCGCGTTCACCGGCCAGGCGGAGGCGGGCGGCGGCGCGGCCGCGGTCCGGCGCCCGGTCACGTACACCAACACCGGGACTGCCCCGGTGACGCTCGCCCTGTCCGTCGAGGCCCCCAACGCCCCGGCAGGCCTGTTCTCGCTGTCCGCGGCCCGGGTCGTCGTGCCAGCGCACGGCACCGCCGAGGTCACCGTCGCCATCGACGGTTCGATGGTGACGGGCAACGGCCGCTGGTCCGGCCAGGTCGTCGCGGCCGACACGGCGGGGAAGGCGGTCACCCACACGGCGGTCTCGCTGGGCGACGCCGCCCACAAGCTGACCATGGTCCTCAAGGACGGTGACGGCAAGCCGATGTCCGGGGTCGTCGAGGTGCTGCGCTCCGGTGACTTCGAGCCGGAGTTCTACATCGCCGACGCGACCGGTCGGCTGGAGACCTGGCTCCCGAACGACGTCTACTCGGTGCTGTCCTTCAAGGACGTGCGCGGGGTGCACGGCCCGCACTCGATGGGCATGGCGCTCCTCGGCGACCCCGAGGTCGTCATGGACCGCGACCGGACGGTGACGCTGGACGCGACGAAGGTCACGCGGGTCGAGATGACGACACCGCAGCCGACCGAGGCGACCTACCAGCGCCTGGAGTACAACCGGGCGATGGGCGGCGGCCGCTGGCGCGATTACATGGAGACCCAGACCAGCTACGACAGCCTCTGGGCCCAGCCCACCACGCACAAGGTCACCCACGGCGACTTCCACCTCGGCGCCCGCTGGCGCAAGGAGCAGCCCGCGCTGTCCGTGACGACCCGCGACGACGAGTTCACCGACGTCCTGCGGCAGGAGGACGTCACCGCACTCCCCCAGGGCGACTACTCGTTCCCGCTGGTGGCCGCCGGTGACGGCGCGAGCGCGGACTACGCCGGCCTTTCCGCGCGCGGCAAGGCCGTGGTCGTGCGCCGCAACGGGAACGTGGGCGACGCCGAGCAGGCCGCGGCGGCGGTCGCGGCGGGTGCCAGGCTCCTGCTCGTCGTGAACGACCAGCCGGGACGGCAGTTGCGGAGCTACACCGGCGACCCCTTCCTCCCGCCCGCCGCCATCGACGTCGCGCTGCTGAGCACCGACGAGGGCGAACGGCTCATGCGCCGCGCGTCGGCACGTGGCGCCGTACTGAAGGTCGGCTCGCAGCCGGTCAGCCCGTACGTCTACGACCTCATGTGGACGTGGCACAACGAGATTCCGGGCCGGCTCGTCGTCAAGGGCGGCACAAACAACCTGGCCAGGGTCGACGTCACCTTCGAGAGCCCCGACCCGGCCAAGGGCGGCGGCGAGTTCCGCTTCGACTGGCCCGTGTACTCCAACTGGGGCCTCGGCCTGACGATGCGGGAGCCGGTGAACTCCCGGCGGGTCGACTGGGTCTCCACCGGGGCCGGGTACTCCTGGGGCCAGGAGGCCTACGTCGACGGCCTGATCTACGAGATCGAGCCGCGCGCCACGTACCGGGCGGGCAGCCGGCACAGCCAGGAGTGGTTCAAGCCGGTCGAGCGGCCGTACCTCAACAACAACTACAAGCTGCCCACCCGCAGCGGGAGCTGGCTGGCCTTCGACATCCCCGCCTGGGGCGGCGCGGACCACGTCGGCATGTCGATGGACTACGACCGCACGAAGCAGGCTCTGACGCTCTACCAGGGCGGCACGCGCCTCGGGCAGAGCACGACCAACACCAGCATGGGGGGCACCGCCCCGGCCGCGGGCAAGCTGCCCTACCGCCTGGTGCTGGACGCGAGCCGTGACGCGTCGGTGAGCCCCTACTCCTCCGCCACGCACACCGAGTGGGAGTTCACGTCCAAGGCGCCGTCGGGCGACGACGCCGCGGTGCTGCCGCTGCCGCAGATCGACTACGGCGTCGCCACGGACGCGGAGGGCAGGGCCGCCCGCAACGGCACGCTGTCCGTGACGGCCGCGCACCTCCCGGGCGCGGTGGGTGCGGGCGCACTCTCGGCCGTCTCGCTGGAGGTGTCCTACGACGACGGACACACCTGGCGGAAGACCGCCTGCGGGCACGACGGCCGCTTCAAGCTGTCCGCCCCGAAGCAGGCGCGTTTCGTCTCGCTGCGTGCGCGTGCGCACGACTCCGCGGGCAACGCGGTCACCCAGACCGTGAACCGGGCCTTCGGCCTGCGCTGACGGAGGGCGTCACATCCCCACCGGTGCGGGCGGGCCGTTCACGGCCCGCCCGCACCGCCGTCAGCGCCCCCGCGCCGCGAGCGCGGCTTCCGGGATCCCGTGCGCCGCGAGCCGCGCCAGGAGTTCCGCCTCCTGTGCCCGCGTGAGGGCGCTCCACAGGTCGCCCGGATCGTCGGCGGTGAACACCGTCCGTCCTCCGCACCGGCCCTCGGCGTGGATCGTGTATGGGGCCAGGTCGAGCAGCAGGCCGAACCGCGCGTCGTCCCGTGCGTCGATGTCGATCCCGTTCCGGGGTCGTCCCTCCCTGAGCGCGTCCGGCCGTCACCGCCTCCCGGGCCAGGGCGAACAGGCCCGCGTACGGGGACCGGACCTCCCGCGGCCACACACCGTCGGTGTACGCGTCGAGATACGCGCTGTCGAGGCCGGGCCGCGGGACGCGCAGCGCCTCGCGGCGCAGGAGCGCGAGGTCCGAGGGGCTCGGTGCGCGGGCGGGCACGAATGCGCGGCGCGGGCCGCCGTCCTTTGCCGATCACGACGACGGCCCTGCCATGCGCCTCGCCTTCGGGTGACGCGGGGCCGCGGGGGACACGGGACCCAGCGGGCAACGCCCCGCGGGGTCCCGGCGTGGATTGGTCAGGCCGCGGCGCCGGCCTCGGTGAGCTGCCGGACGACCCGGGTCAGGCCCTCGACGACCTCCGAGTCGTCGGCCGGGTGGGTCTCGGCGAAGCGGTTCACGGAGCCCGGGATGGAGAGCTTGGCGTCGTCGAGGACCGAGGCGCCGGCGATGCCCGCGGCCTTGCGGGCCTCGTCCTGCGCCCAGACTCCGCCGTACTGGCCCAGGGAGGTGCCGACCACGGCGACCGGCTTGCCGACCAGGGCCCCGGCGCCGTAGGGGCGGGACATCCAGTCGATGGCGTTCTTGAGGACGGCCGGGATGGTGCCGTTGTACTCGGGAGAGAAGAGCAGGAGCGCGTCGCTCGCCGCGGCGGTGGTCCGCAGGCGTGCGGCGGCCTCGGGCAGCGCGCCCTCGACGTCGATGTCCTCGTTGTAGAAGGGGACCTCCGCCAGGCCCTCGTAGAGCGTGATCTCGACACCTTCGGGGGCGTGCTTCACGGCGGCTTCGGCGAGCTGGCGGTTGTGCGAACCGGCGCGGAGGCTGCCGACGAGAGCGAGGATGCGGACGGACATGGGGGATCTCCTTTTGGGAACCGGAAACGGACCGTGGTCCGCTTACCTGTCTACCAGCTAAACGGACCGCGGTCCACTTTCATTCCCGCCGCTACGCTGTGGCCATGACCGAGCCGCCCCGCGCCACCCTCCCCGTGCGCGACGCCTCCGCCGGGCCCATGGACCTCTCGCTCACACCGGCGGGCGAGCCGCCTCGGCTGCGCGCCGACGCCGCGCGGAACCGCAAGCGCCTCCTGGAGGTGGCGGCCGAACTCGCCGCCGAGCACGGAGCGGCGAACGTGACCATGGAGGCCGTCGCCGCCGCGGCCGAGGTCGGCAAGGGGACGGTGTTCCGGCGCTTCGGCGACCGCGCGGGGCTGATGCTCTCGCTGCTCGACCACATCGAGCAGCAGATCCAGGCCGCCTTCCTCACCGGCCCGCCGCCCCTCGGACCGGACGCCCCGCCGCTGGAGCGGCTGCGGGCCTTCGGCCCCGCCGTGATCCGGCACGAACACGCCCACCGGGACCTGTACATGGCCGCACGCCGCGAACTGAGCCGCCGCTTCCACCCGGCCTACCAGCTCAGGCACACGCACCTGACGCTGCTGCTGCGGCAGGCCGGTGCGCCCGGCGACGTCGAACTGACCGGGCACACCCTGCAGGCCTACC
Source organism: Streptomyces sp. PA03-3a (assembly GCF_033792735.1). NCBI lineage: Bacteria > Bacillati > Actinomycetota > Actinomycetes > Kitasatosporales > Streptomycetaceae > Streptomyces > Streptomyces sp. PA03-3a. The sequence continues at coordinate 68,201 of NZ_JARAVM010000001.1, read as the reverse complement.
TCGACACCGTGCTCGTGGAGTACCTGCTCACGGTCCGGGGCATGCCCGCCGAGCGGCTGGACGCCGGCTGGCACGACCTGGTCGACCGCCTCTGCACGACCCGGTAGCGCCCTCGCCGGGGGCCACCCGGGCCGCTGCGGCCAGGCCCTGGCCGGATGAGCGGTCAGGGATTGCAGCCGGGACCGGCGGCCGGGTTGGTGCAGACGTCGGAGCCGGGTCCGCCGTCGTTGGCGTTGACGCCCGGACCGCCGGAGAGGACGTCGTTGCCGGCGTCGCCGAAGAGGGTGTCGTCGCCGTCACCGCCGGCCAGGGCGTCGTTGCCGTCGCCGCCTTCGACGCGGTCGTTGCCGGTGCCGCCGGTCAGGGTGTCGCTGCCGGCCCCGCCGCAGATCAGGTCGTTGCCGCCGCGGCCGCCCCGCTTCCGGAAACGGCCGCCCCTCCACCGCCTCCGGCGGCCACGATCAACCGCGGGTCGGTGGCCCGATCACCGGTCAGGACGCACCCCGCGTCGGCCGAGCCGCACGTGGCCACGTCACTGGCTCCGCCGCCCGCCCCACCGCCCGCGGTGGGCGCCGCTCCGCCTCTCGCGACGTGGACGTAGTAGGTGCTGCCGCTCGTCACGGCGACGGAACCGGTCACCGTGGCGCCCGATCCCCCCGCGTTGCCTCCGCGGGCGCCGACGGCTGCGATCGTCACCGCCGTCACCCCCGCGGGGACGGTGAAGGCGTGCTCCCCCGGAGAGGCGAACGTGATCGTCACCGGCACGCCGGCCGCGGCTTCCCCACCGGGGGCGAACAACGGACCGGCGGCCAGGAGCCCTGCGACCACGAGCCGCCCGGATCGGGGGCCCCGTCCGGGCCGTATTCGGCCGCGGCTCTCCCAGGGGCCTCGGCCCCCGGAGCGCGAAAGGTGCAATCCACGACGGGACAGCGAAGGTGCGAACACGCGTGCTCCCGGTGATCGGACGACAGCCGGCCATGGCTCACACCCAGTCAAATCGGCCATATCGGGAAGATCGTAACTACGTGCGAGGTCGGCTACCTTCGGCCGGTCCCCTCGTTGGGCCGTCCGTGGCCCCGCGGAACACTGCCGCCCTCGCGCGAGGGCCCCGGACATGCCCCCGAAGGGCGGATCACCGAACCGGGCACCCGCGGACGACGGCCCCGCAGCCGGGCGGTGCGAACCGCCCCCGGCCGAGCGGGGCTTCGCGCGGCCGGTTTCAGCCCTGTCGTGATCCCGACAGAGGGCGGAAAGACGCCGCAGTCCGTGTGCCGTTCACCGCCCGTTGAATCGTTTAACTCGCTAGCATGCGGCGGACATTGGATGGATCTAACGTGAAGGATCCCCTGTGAGACCGCTCTTCCCAGGCCGAACAGGCCTGCCGATCGTCGCGGGTGTCGCGGCCGTGCTGATGGCGATCCCACCGGCGGCTGCCAGCGACCACGCCGCCACCGGCTCCCCGTCGGACGGCGTGACCGTGACCGGCGGAGCCCCCGCCGGCTCCACCCCGCGCACCGTCACCCTCATCACCGGCGACCGGGTCACCGTCGCCCCCGGCGGCGACGGCCGCGCCTCCGTGACCGTGGAGGGCCCCCGGGGCCACCGCGCGGACGCCCGCATCACCACGCGGCAAGGCGACACCTACGTCTACCCGTTCGCCGCCGAGCGGTACGTGGCGGCCGGGCTGCTGGACACCGACCTCTTCAACGTCACGCGCCTGATCGCGGACGGTTACGACGACGCCCGGTCCAAGGGCCTGCCCGTCATCCTGACCTACTCCTCCGACGCCCGCCGCAGGCTCGCGGCGCCCTCCCTCCCCGAGGGGGCCACCGGCGCACGGGCGCTGACCAGCATCGACAGCACCGCCACCACCCAGGACCACGACCGGGCGGCGGAGTTCTGGGCCGACCTGACCGGCCCGGCCGCCGCGCAGCCGGCCGCGAAGGCCGAGGCGAGCGGCCTCGCCCTCACCGGCGGCGTGCGCAAGGTGTGGCTGGACGGCAAGGTCGAGGCCGACCTCGCGGACAGCGTCGCGCAGATCGGCGCCCCCGACGTGTGGGCCGGCGGCGACACGGGCCAGGGTGTGGACGTCGCGGTCCTGGACACGGGCTACGACCCCGGGCACCCCGACCTCGACGGCGTCGTCACCGACTCCCGCAGTTTCGTGCCCGGCGAGGACGTCGACGACCACCACGGCCACGGCACCCACGTGGCGTCCACCATCGCCGGCAGCGGCGCCGCGTCCGACGGCAAGGAGAAGGGCGTCGCCCCCGGCGTGCGGCTGCACGTGGGCAAGGTCCTCAGCAACGCCGGCAGCGGTTCCGACTCCTGGATCATCAGCGGCATGGAGTGGGCCGCCCGCGAGGCCAAGGCCCGCGTGGTCAGCATGAGCCTCGGCAGCGACCAGCCCACCGACGGCACCGACCCGATGAGCCAGGCGGTGAACGAACTCAGCGCCGAGACCGGCACCCTGTTCACCATAGCCGCCGGCAACTCGGGCCCTTACGAGGGCACCGTGGCGGCGCCCGGCGCCGCGGACGCCGCGCTCACCGTCGGCGCCGTCGACTCCTCCGACGCCATAGCCGACTTCTCCAGCCGCGGCCCCCGTTTCCGGGACGACGCGATGAAGCCGGAGATCACCGCCCCCGGCGTCGACATCCTTGCGGCCCGCTCGCAGTGGGCGCCCTTCGGCACCGGGTCGTACGCCACCCTCAGCGGCACGTCGATGGCCACCCCGCACGTCGCGGGCGTCGCCGCCCTGGTGGCGGCGAAGCACCCCGACTGGAACGGGGCCCGGATCAAGGACGCCCTGGTCTCGACCTCCGTGGCGACGCCGGACATCCCCGCTGACTCCGGCGGCAACGGCCGCGTGGACGCGGTGGCCGCCACCAGCGGCACGCTCGTGGCCACCGCCACCGCCGACGCCGGCATCCACCCCCCGGGCGGCGCGGCCGGCGAGACCGTGACCCGCACCGTGGAATGGGCCAACTCCGGTGACACCGCGGTCACCGTGACGCCGCGCCTGGACGCGGCGGACGTGCCCGAGGGCCTGTTCACGGTGACGGACCGCCAGGTCACCGTCCCCGCGCACGGCACCGCGTCGACCAGCGTGACCACCGCGCTCGACCGGGCCCCGGCGGGATCCCGCTTCACCGGGCACGTCGAGGGCGTCGTCGACGGCAAGGCCGTCACCCGCACCCTGCTCGCGGTCAGCACCCGTGACGAGTACCACCACCTGCGCGTCCACGTCACCGACCGCGCCGGCGACCCCATGGTCGGCCTGGTGATGTACCAGCGCAAGGGCGACGAGTACGCGCAGGCGCTCTACACCGACCTCGACGGCGTCCTCGACACCGTCGTCCCGCCGGGCACGTACACCGTCTGGACCTGGGGCGCCGTACGCGGCGTCCACGGCGAGTCCTCCTACGGGCGGGCTCTGCTTGCCAGGACCGGCGTCGTGGTCGGCAACGCCGACACCGACACGACGCTGGACGGCACGAAGCTGCGCCGGACCGAGGTCGTCACGCCGAAGACCTCCACCGACAGCGACATCCGCATGGACTTCAACCAGTCCTTCAAGGACGGGTCCCCCGCCATCACGGACACCGCGACGGTCGGCGACGGCTTCGACAGCGTGTGGGCGCTGCCCATGCCGAAGGCCTCCGGCGGCGACCTGGCGTACACGGTCCGTTGGCGCATGCAGCAGCCGCTGCTGGCGCTCTCCTCCGGCGACCAGGTCTTCGACGACCTGTGGCTGCAGCCCGGTTCCGGCCGCCCCGCCGAGGGCACCGGGACGCTGCCGGCGGTCTTCGCCGGCAAGGGCACCGCTGCCGAGTACGCGGCCGCCGGCGCCAAGGGCAAGGTGGCCGTGGTCCGCTACACGGGGGACGACGACCAGCTCACCGACGCGCAGAAGGCGGGCGTCGCCCTGCTCGTCGTGGTGAACGACCTGGACGGCCGGCTGCGCGAGCCCGTGCGCCGCACCGCCCTCGTCGTCGCGGGCATCTCCCGCACCGAGGGCGAGACCCTGATCGGCCGCATCCAGGACAGCCGTTCCGGCTCGGTGCCGATGCGGGTCGTCGGCCACGCCGAGACGGACTACCTGTACGACCTGGTGCACACCTGGCACGGGACGATCCCGCAGACCCAGCGCTACGCGCCGGCCGAGCACCGCCTGGCCCGGGTCGACGTCGGGTTCCGCAACGAACCCGGCACGGAGGTCGACGAGTTCCGCTACGACATCCAGCCCTACCTGGGCGTCAAGGTCGGCGGCACCCGGCTGTCGTCCGCCGGCGCCGAGCGCACCGACTGGGTCACCCCGTCGGGCGAGGCGACCTGGATGGAGGAGGCCGCCAACGGCATCCGCTCGATGCAGTTCTCCGGGCTGGTCGGCTACCCGGCGGGGCGCACCACCGACGTCCAGTGGTTCGGGCCCGTGGAGCACCCGCGGATGAACGAGAGCCAGTGGCTGCCGCAGCGCAGCGGTGACGTCCTCGACGTCACCATCCCGGCCTGGGGTGACGGCGGCCGCGACCACGCGGGTGTGGTCGGTCCGGGCACCACCTCGCAGGTGAACGAGCTCTACCGGGGCGGCGACCTGGTCACCCGCACCGAGGGCGGCTGGCTGGGCGGCGACGTCCCGGCGGCGTCGGGCCGGTACCGCCTGGTGACGTCCACCGAGCGGACGGAGGGGTACCCGTACTCCACCGCGACCCGCACCGAGTGGGGCTTCTCCTCGGCGACGTCGGGCACGGACGACCCGCAGGTGCTCCCGCTCCTGCAGCTCGACTACGGGATCCGCACCGACGCGGGCGGCGCCGCGCGACGCGACGCCGAACTCACGGTGAGCGCCTCCCCGTTGCCGGGCGTGTCGGCCGGACGGGTCAGCGCCGACGCGGTGGAGGCCTCGTACGACGACGGCCGGACGTGGCACCGGCTCTCGCTGCGCGGCGCGGAGGACGGCGCCGCCCGGGTCCGGCTGGACGCGCCGCGGCGGGCCGAGTTCCTGTCGCTGCGCGTGCGCGCCTCGGACAAGCGGGGCAACACGGTGACGCAGACGGTGATCCGGGCGACCGGCCTGGTCTGATCCGCGTCCGCACACAGCGCGGCCGGTCCCTCCGTGCGGAGGGGCCGGCCGCGCCGTCGTTCCGTCGGCGCGCGCCCGTCGCCGGTCTCGGCCCGGCAGGCGGACGGGTCGCCCGCTGCCGACAACGGGCCTCGGCGGCCTCCGCACGGCGTGATCGGATGGGGGCAGGCCGAGGGTCGCGCGGGGTGAGGAGAGACGGTGGGATCGGCGAAGCCGGAGAAGTCTCCGGCCGGGGCATGGCTGCTGATCGCCGTGGTGGCACTGGCCGTCGGGGTGGCGATGGTCCTCCAGACGCGCGGGGCGCTGGAGCGGGAGCCGGACTTCCGTGCCGCGCCGCCGTACGTCGCCGTCCCGGTCAAGGCGTCGGCCCCGGACACGGAGCGGTGCCGGCCCCCTCGTCATGAGGGGGCCGGCACCGTCGCACGGGGCCCGTCAGCCGATGGTGACGAGGGTGCCCGCCGCGTTGGGGTACCCGATGTAGGCGGTCGCGGGACGGTCGGACGGGACGCCGCTCCACGAGGCGGTCAGCGTCAGCGGGACGCCGGGCTTCGTGGCGGGGTTCCGCGGTGTCACCGTGAACGTGCCCTGCGTCGGCGCGCTGTCCGGGCCGATCAGGTTGGCCTGGAAGGAGAACGGGAAGTCCGTCAGCTCCGGCTGGCCGCCCAGCGTCATGACGAGGGCCAGGTACTTGCCCGCCTTCATGCTCGGCAGGCTCACCACCGGCCGCGTCTGGTCGAGGGCGAGGTCACCGACGATGTACGGGTCCTGGCCGTCGCCCGGGTCGTACGCGAGCAGCAGGCTGAGGCGGGCCTCGGGGTTGTCGGGCGTGACGAAGAACTGCCCGGCCTGCGTGCCCTCCGGCACCGTGAAGGTGAAGTCCTGCTCGGGCTTGTCGTTGGACACCGCATTGCGGACCGGGGTGCCCGCGACCGGGCCGCGGGGGGCCAGGGCGAGCGAGGTGGTGCCCGGCGTCACCTGGAAGGAGACACTGCCGCTGCCCGCGGTGCCGGACACCTGGTCGGGGGCGATCAGGCTCCACGGGGTGAGGACGACGGGGCTGCGCACGCCGGTGCGGCCGTGCCGCCAGGTGAGGTCACCGGTGACGGTCTCGCCGGACCGCCCGGTCGTCAGCTCGAAGGAGACGCTGAACCGGGCCTTCTGGCCCGCCCTGCTGAAGTGCAGCACGGACGGGTGGACGGTGGCCTTGACCCCGGGCACCGAGATCGAGGCCCGGTAGGTGCCCGGCGTCACGGCGGTGACGGTACGGGTCACGGTCTGCGAGCCGACCATCCGGCCGATGGCGATCGACGGGTAGTTGAGGTCGCTGGGGTCCACGGCCTTCACCCCGCTGCCGGTGTCGACGCCCAGGCCCTCCAGGTAGCCGAGCCAGTCCTTCTCGGCGGAGTCGTAGACCAGGCCCGGCTCGAACATGTCCGACGGCCGCACCTCACCGGCGCCCTGCGCGAACAGGTCGGTGTTCTTCGCGCCGGTCGCCGTCCTGGTGTCGACGGCGGTCGTCATCATCGCGGACTTCACGGCCATGGGCGACCACGAGGGGTGCTCGGCCAGGTAGAGCGCGGCCAGGCCGGCGATGTGCGGGGTCGCCATCGAGGTGCCGGTCATGAAGTCGTAGTCGTGGCCGAAGTTGGAGGCGGGCGCGACGGCCGCGAGGATGCCGACACCCGGGGCGGCGATGTCGGGCTTGAGCAGGTCGCCGTTGTTGACCGTCGACGGACCGCGCGAGGAGAACGGCGCGATCTGCGGGTACGGCTGGCCCGTCGTGCCGCCCGGGAGCAGGCTCACCTCGGCCCCGGCGGTGGCCGCGTACGCCCGTACGTCGGTGGCACCGGGGGTGTTGAGGTGCACCGTGGGCACCGCGTGCAGGTCGCCGTCGGTGTCGAGGTCGCTGACGTTGACCAGGACCATGCCGACTCCGCCGGCCCGCTGGACCTCGTGGGACTTGTCCACGCGCGGGTTGACGCCCCGGTCGCAGACGACGATCGCGCCGGCGGCCTTCGCCGGGTCGAGGGTGCCGTCCTGGCACAGCGCGGCGTCGCCGGCGGAGGCGGAGGCGTTCTTCACCTTCTCGGCGAGCACGAGGGGCTTAGGGCCGAGCGGGGAGTCCACGGTGGTGCTTCCGCCGACGTAGGTGTCGCCGTTGCCGAGGCGCACGGTGGCCTCGTAGGGCGCCAGGGTGCTCGCGGCCACCGTGGTCGTCCACGGGGCGACGTTGTCGGCGGAGGAGACCTCGGGGCCGGAGTTGCCGGCCGCGGTGGCGACGAAGACGCCCGCGGCCGCGGCGGTGCGGAAGGCGGCCTGGACCGGGGAGTCCGGCGCGGTCTCGATGACCGAGCCCGCTGAGTAGTTGAGGACGTCGACGCCGTCGGCGACCGCCTGGTCGACGGCCGCGACGATGTCGGAGGTCATGCCGCCGCTGTCGCCGGCCGCCTTGCCGGTCCAGAACGCCTTGTAGACGGCGATCGCGGCGGCCGGCGCGACGCCGGAGACCTCTCCGAGGTGCCGCCCGTCGACGGTGACGTCCACCCCGCTGTTGCCCGCGGCGGTGGAGGCGGTGTGCGTGCCGTGGCCCTCGCCGTCCCGCGCCGAGACGTAGTCCGCTCGGCGCTCCGGGGGCACCTGGGCCAGCCAGGCGTCGCCGAACCAACGGGCGCTGATCACCTTGCTGTTGCAGGCGCCGGCGGTGAACTCCTCGCCGGCCTGGCAGGTTCCGGTGAAGGTACCGCCGTCAGCCTTCCGCATGACAACCTTGTCGCCCTTGCGGTAGGGGCGGTACGGGTCCTTCGACGTGGGCCGCGAGGTGCCCAGCGGGGCGGCGGCGAAGGAGCGGCTCTCCGGCCAGATGCCGGTGTCGATGTCACCGACGACGACACCGCGGCCGGCCTCCTTGGTGCCGCCGAGGGCCGACCACAGGCCGTGCCGCCCGGTGAGCCCGAGGAAGTCCTGCGAGTTCCGGTCGTCGGAGACCTTGTTGAGGGTGTCGGGCGCGACCGACAGCACCCCGGGCGCCTTGGAGAGTTCCGCCACCTGCGTGGCGGACAGGTCCGCGGTGAAGCCGTTGGTGACCACGGAGTACCGGCGCTTGATGCGCGCGCCCACCGAGGCGGCCGCGGCGCGCTGGGCGTCGGTGAGGTGCGCGCGGTAGCGCACGGCGTCCGCGTCGGCCAGGTCGACCTTGGCGCCCGGCGCGGGGGCGGTGCCGGGTATGCCGTCGACTCCGCCGCGGTAGGCGTCGATCGGCCGGTCGGCGAGGGTGACGATGTAGCGGCCCGCGACGAGGTGGCCCGCCACCGGGACCGGCTCGGTGCCGGCGGCGGGAGCGGCCTGGGAGGGGACGGCGGACGACAGGGCCAGTGCGACGGCGGTGGCCGCCACCAGGGCGGCGGGTCTGATGCGTGACTTCGAGGTCACGTTCGGTCCTCCAGAGGGAAGAGGCCAGGGACGTCACCGCACGTCCGGGCGCGGTGGGGTGTGCGGGGGCGGGTACGGGACCGCCGCTCCCGGTGCGGTGTGAGGAACGATTCAAAAGTGAACGGCCCACGGCCGTTCGATGTCCAGATAATCTTGTGGCGTCTTCGGACAGCTGGCGGACCACGCCATCACAAGGAGCGCGTACGTGCTGCAGGCCCTGGGTATCAGCGAGTTCGACGAGGCCGTCTACCGCGCCTTCCTCACCCGGGCCGGCCTCGACGCACAGGAGTACGCCCGAACCGCGGGGGTCTCCCCGGACCGCGTCCGCCACGCCGCGGCGCGGCTGGCCGGGCTCGGTCTCCTGCGCCGCGACGGCCGGGGCGAGTTCCGCCCCGTCGGGCCCGGCACCGCGCTCACCGCCCTGCTCGACCAGCGCCGGCTGGAGGCCGAGGCGGCCTTCGCAGGAGTACGGTCGGTCGTCGACGACCTCGCCGAGGAGTACCGGGCCGGACGGCTGCGCAGCGACCCGGGCAGCCTGGTCGAGGTGCTGTCGGGGCGCGACGTCGTCGCGCCGCGCATCGACGAGCTCAACCGCTCGGTCAGCACGCACATATGGATCCTCGACAAGCCGCCCTACCTCGACCGCGCGGACGGCCTCCCCCACACCAACGAGGCCGAGAGGGCGTCGACCGCCGCGTGGGCGCGCGACGGCGTCGACATCCGGTCGGTGTACTGCCCGGAGTCCATGGAGCGGCCCGGCCGGTTCGAGACGGTGCTGGAGATGGCCGCGCTCGGCGAGCAGGCCCGGATGCTGCCCAGCCTCCCCTTCAAGCTGCACATCATCGACCGCCGGGTGGCCCTCGTCCCGCTGGTCGGCGGGGTCTACGACAGCCTCGCCGTCGTGCACCCCTCCGGTCTGCTGGACGCCCTCATCGAGCTGTACGAGGCGTACTGGGCCCGGGCCGAACCGATCGGCGCACCGGCCCGGGCGGCCGGGGAGGAGGGTCCCACCACGGAGGAGGTCGCGCTGCTGACGATGCTCCGGGCCGGACTCAAGGACCAGGCGATCGCCCGTCAGCTGGGGTTGAGCACACGGACGGCGACACGCCGCATCGCCGCGCTCATGGCACGGCTGGACGCGAGCACGCGCTTCCAGGCCGGGGCGGAGGCCCACGCGCGTGGCTGGATCTGATCCTTCCTGACGGCACATCACACCGAATCGATCACAAGCGGCCAAGTGCACACGGAGCGGGCCGAGACGGGTCACCATCGGCGTATGAACGCATCCGCGACCGCCGCCCTCACCCCGCTCCCCGACGGGGTCTGGTCCACCCTTTCCGCCGCCCGCGAGGCGTACCGCGCCGCCGTCCCGGCCGCGTACGACGAGGTGCTGACGGAGATCGCGGAGCGCGCCCGGGACACCGGAAGCCTCGGCAAGACGGACGTCGCCGCGCTGGTGGTGTGGAAGCGGTTGCAGGCCGGCACCGCGTGGGTCGTCGAGCTGATGAACCTGCGCGACGCGGAGGTCCGGGCCGTCACGTCCGCGGCCGTGGACGCGGTCCGCGACCCGCAGGCCCCGCGCGGCGCGGCCGCCCGCGAGGGCCGCCGGGCCCTGCTCCCCCTGCCCGGCTGCCGCAACGGCGACGCACTGGCCTCGGCGCTGCTCACCGCCGCCGCGCCGGACCGGATGGCCGTCTACGACCGCCGCGCGCAGTTCGGCCTGGAGCGGCTGGGCTACCAGTTGACACCGGCACCGGGCCGCTACGGCCGCTACATGGACCTCCTCGACGACCTCCTCGTCCGCTCGGGCCCCGACGCGGACCGCTGGACCGCCCGCGACGTCGACACGGCCCTGTACTGGCTTGGCCGCCAGGCCACGGCGGCGCCCGGGGACGCGGAGGAGGAGTAGGGGCCCCGGTTCCCCCGAAGCGGTCCGGGCCGGGGCGCGGGACGGGTCAGTCGGCCTGGCGCAGCTCGATCAGCAGGGCCTGTTCGGGGTTGAGCTGCGGCATCGGCAGGCCCGCGGCGGTGAGGAGTGCGCCGGGGAGGGTGAGGCGGTCGTCGATCGCCTCGGTGAGCCAGGCCGGGCCGCTCCTGTGGTGGAAGGACGGCAGGCCGACGTCCGTGCGGACGCGTACGCGGTAGCGGCGGGCGGGGTCGAGGCCGGGCAGCGGTACCCGGCCCGGCTGGCCCTCGGGGGACGTCGCCACGCGGGCCCAGCAGTAGAGCGCGGCCGTGCCGTCGTGGGCGACGACGCCGTGCAGCAGCGTCGCGTCGCCCGGGAGGTCGGCGCGGACGGTGCGTCCGCCGTGCAGCAGCGGGCGCAGTTCCCGGTACAGGGCGGTCCACGCGGTGAGCCGGGCCACCTCCTCCTCCGTGCAGCGGGTGATGTCCTGCTCGATGCCGGGGTGGCCGAAGAGCGCGGTGGCCAGGCGGAAGGTGTCGGAGCTGACGCGTGCGGTGGTGTGGCTGGGGTCGGGCCCCACGTGGGCGCCGACCAGCTCCGGGGGGAGCAGTTGCCCGGTCCACCGCTGGATGGACTGCCGTTCCACCGGGTCGTTGCAGTCGGAGGCCCACACCCGGTCGGTCCTGGCGAGGATGCCCAGGTCGACGCGTCCGCCACCGCTGGCGCAGCTCTCGATCTCCAGGGACGGGTGGCGCTGCCGGAGGGTGTCCAGCAGGCCGTACAGCGCCTCGACCTGGGCGCGCGCCGCCGGGCGGTCCGCCGGTCCGTTCACGGCCTCGTGCACCTCGCGGTTGTGGTCCCACTTGAGGTACGCGATGCCGTACTCCGTGACCAGGGCGTCCAGCGCCCCGAGCAGATGGTCGACGACGCCGGGGTGGGACAGGTCGAGGACGTGCTGCTGCCGGGCCGCCGGACCGGCGCCGCGCGCGGGGGCGAGGACCCACTCCGGGTGCCGCCGGGCCAGGTCCGAGTCGAGGTTGACCATCTCGGGTTCGACCCACAGGCCGAACTCCATGCCCAGGGAGCGCACATGGTCGGCGAGCGGTGCCAGGCCGTCGGGCCACACCTCCCGGTCGACCGTCCAGTCGCCGAGCCCCGCGCGGTCGGAGCGCCGCCCGCGGAACCAGCCGTCGTCCAGGACGAAGCGCTCCACACCGACCTCGGCGGCGCGGTCGGCGAGCCGCAGGAGGCGTTCCGGGTCGTGGTCGAAGTACACCGCCTCCCAGCTGTTGAGGATGACCGGCCGGGGGCGGCGCGGGTGGCCGGGGCGGTCCCGGAGCAGGGTGTGGAAGCGGCCGGCGAGCCCGTCCAGGCCGGCGCCGGACCAGGCGTAGTGGCAGACGGGCGTGCGGTGGGCGTCCCCGGGTGCGAGGCGGACCTCGCCGGCGCGCAGCAGTTCCCCGCCGCCGAGCACCGCGGCGTGGACGCCCGCGCCCTCGGGCAGTAGCTCGACGAGGTAGCGCTGGTCGCCGCTCCAGGCGACGTGCACGCCCCAGACCTCGCCCTCGCGGAAGCCGAAGCCGGGTACGCCGACGGCGAGGAGGTACGGCGAGTCCAGGCCGGGCTTGCCGCGCCGGACGTCGCGGGCGTGGGTGCCGTGGGCGAGCGGGCGGCGTTGCGGGGAGCGTTCGCGGCTCCACTTGCCGGTGAAGTCGAGGATCTCACCGGCCCGGCCGGGCAGCGGGAGCAGCGCGGTGACCTGCGAGAGGTCGTACGGGGCCGGGTCCGCGTCCGGATGGCGGGTGATCTCGCTGTGCACGGCGAGCACGCCGGAGGGTTCCAGCCGGTAGGTGATCGTGATGTCGAGCCCCGCGGCGGCGTCGGTGAGGGAGACGGCCAGTTCGCCGCCCTCGGCGTCCTGGCGGACGGAGGTGCCCGTCGTGGTCAGCCGGGGGGCGGCGGCACCGCCGTCGAGGTGCCCGTGGTGCGCGGGGGTGCCCGCCCAGCCGTCCGCCTCGGTGGGCCAGACGGTGAATCGGCGTGGTGCGTCGAGGGAGTTGTTGAGGACCGCGGGCTCGGCGGTGAGGCTGAGGGCGGCCAGGTCGTCGGCGGACAGCGGCCCGAGGTCGGCTCCCCAGTGGAGGACCCTGGGCACCGGCTCGGTGAGTTCGACGACGAACGCGGTGCCGGCCGCGCGCAGGGGGACGATCCGCGCGGTGCTGTCTGCCATGGGGGGATTCCTTTCGGGTGTGCCCCGCCGCCGGACGCCCCGGGATGGGGGCGCGTCCGGCGGCGGGGGGCGCAATTCGCTTCCGGTGGCTCAGTTCTTCGCCAGGAGGGTCTTGCTCTGCTTCTCCATGTCGGCGAAGACGGAGTCGTCCTTCTGGCCGGCGAAGTAGCCTTCGAACAGCGGGTTCAGCGCGTCCTGCACGGCGGCGCCGTTGCCGTAGACCGGGGACGGGTACAGGACCTTGTCCTTCAGCATGCTCGTGAAGACCGACAGGTCGACCCCGTCGGCGGCCAGTGCCTTGGTCGCGGCGTCCATGGAGGCCGGGATGGACGGGAAGAACGTACCGGTGCGGGAGGCCTTGGACTGGCAGGCCTCGGAGCCCATGTAGGACACCCACTTCCAGCTCAGTTCGGGGTGCTTGGTGCCCGCCCAGATGTTGTTGCCGTTGGAGTTGCTCATCACGGCGCGGGTCTTGCCGTCGGGGCCGTACGGGGGCGCCGCGACGCCGGTCTTGACGCCGGGGATCTTGGCGAAGGTGGAGGCGGACCAGGAACCGCCGATCTCCATGGCCACCCGGTGGGAGGAGAGCAGGTCGACGTCGCTGACGCTGGAGGTGAACTCGCCGAGCTTGGGCGCGTATCCCTTCTCGGTCAGGGAGCGCGCCCACTTCAGCGTCTTCACCAGGCGGGGGTCCGCGTAGTTGAAGACCGTCGGCCAGCTCTCCTTGTCGCCGAGCCGCCACCCGGTGCTGGAGGCGAACGGGCTCCAGGAGGTCTGCCCGATGAAGTCCTTCGCGGCGATCTGGCCGAAGCCGAAGGTCTTGACGTGGCCCTTGTCGAAGCCGGGCTCGTCGCCGCGGCGCCCCTTCTCGTCCACGGTGAGACGGGCGATCATCTTGCCGAACTCGCCGCCGTCGTCGGGGTTCCACGTCACGGACTCGACGTCGGCCTTGCTGTAGCCGGCCTTGGTCAGGGCGTCCCGGTCGTAGTAGAGACCGGCCGCGGCCCAGTCCAGCGGCAGCGCGTACTGCTTGCCGTCGGTGAACTTCCAGGCGTTCACGCCGACGGAGAAGCGGGACAGGTCGAACTTGTCCTTGGCGATGAAGTCGTCCATCGGCAGCAGCTGGTTCTGGCCGGCGTAGGCCTGGAAGAACTGCACGCTGTTCTGGAAGGCGTCGGGGGCGCTGCCCGCGACGAAGCCCGCGGTCAGCTTGGTGAAGTAGTCGTCGACGTTGTACTGCGAGATCTTGACGGTCGTACCGGGGTTGGCCTTCTCGAAGTCCGCGGCGCAGGTCTTGTACGCGGCGGCCTGCTTGTCGTCCCAGGTCCACCAGTTCACGGTCTGCGAACCGCCCGCGGTGTCCGAGCCCGACGAGCAGGCGGACAGCACCGCGGTGAGGGTGAGCGTGGCCCCGAGGGCGACGACTGCGCGCATTCTCATGTTTCCTTCTTTCGGGACGGTTCCTGGTGCGGTTGGTGGGACGACGTCTTGAGGAGCGCGCGGAAGGCGCTCAGAGCGATGACCAGGTCCTCGGGGCCGCCGGCGTCGTGGCCGTTGAACTCCCACAGCCGCATCTGCTTCGGCCCGCCGTAGCGGTGGTAGGCGGCGAGCGTGGTGGCCGGCGGGCAGACCTCGTCGCGCAGCCCGGCGGAGAACCAGGCGGGCGCGGTGGCGCGGCGGGCGAAGGCGAGTCCGTCGAAGTAGCCGAGGGTCCGGAAGGTCTGCTCGACCCGGTCCCGGCGGGCGCCGAGGTAGCCGATGAGCTCGGCGTACGGCTGCTCGCCGGTGAGCCGGAGGGCCTGCCGGATGTCGCACAGGAACGGCGCCTGGAAGTGCGCGGCGCGCAGCCCGGGGACGAGTCCGGCGACCGCGAGGGCGATGCCGCCGCCCTGGCTGGGGCCGGTCACCGCGACCCGGTCGGGGTCGGCGTGCGGTGACGAGCGCAGGGCCTCGACGGCGCGTACGGCGTCGGTGAAGACACGGCGGTAGACGTAGGTGTCCCTGTCCTCGATGCCGCGGGTGAGGAAGCCGGGATGCGAGGGGCCGCTGCCGACCGGGTCACCGGTGGCGCCGCCGCCCGCCCATGCTCCGCCCTGGCCGCGGGTGTCCACCAGCAGGTGGGCGTAGCCGGCGGAGGCCCAGAGCAGGTCCTCGACGGGGGCGCCGCGTCCGCTGCCGTAGCCGTGGAACTGCACGACGGCGGGCAGGGGGCCGTCGCGGTGGCGGGGCAGCCGCAGCCAGCCGTGGACCGGGTGGCCGCCGAAGCCGGGGAAGACGGCGTCGTAGACGTCCACGGTCTCCAGGTCGGTGTCGACCGGGGTGAGTTCGAGCCGTGGTTCGTGGACGCGGGCGGCCTCCAGGGTGTCCTTCCAGAAGGCGTCGAAGTCGGCGGGCTCGCGGTACGCGCTGCGGTAGGCCCACAGTTCGGGGACGTCGTCCTCGGTCAGCACGGCCTGGCCTCCTGGCGCGGGGTGAGGTGGGCGTCGAGGGTGACGGGGATGCCGGTGGCGACGCGTACCCGGGTGGTGCGGTCGCCGTGGCGGACCGTCACCGGCTCGCTGTCGTCCCCTGCGTGACGGCGCAGGGTCACGGCGGTGAGGGCTCCGTCATGCCAGGTGAAGTCGGCCGCCAGGCCGCCGCGGCAGCGCAGGCCGGTGGCCTCGCCCTCGCGCCACTGCGCGGGGAGCGCGGGCAGCAGGTGGACGCCGCCGTCGTGGCTCTGCAGCACCATCTCGGTGAGCGCGGCCATGAGGCCGTAGTTGCCGTCGATCTGGAACGGCGGGTGGGTGGAGAACAGGTTGGGGAGCAGACCGCCCCACTCCGAGCCGTCGACGGGCGCGTCGGTGTCCGGGTCGCCGGTGAGCGGACGGCTCGCCTCCAGCAGGAGCGAGCGGGCGGTCGCGGCGTCGCGCAGCCGGGCGCGCAGTGCGATCTTCCAGGCCCAGGACCAGCCCATCGCGCCGGGACCGCGCCGGTCCAGCAGGGCCGTCGCGGCGGCCGAGAGTTCCGGGGTGCCGTCCGGGTCGATCTGGCCGAGCGGGTGGACGGTGACCAGTTGGGACAGGTGGCGGTGGTGGGGGTCCTGCTCGGGGAGGTCGTCGGCCCACTCCTGGAGCCAGCCGCCCGCGGCGATCCGGGGCGGGTGCAGGCGCGGCAGCGTCGCGGAGATGCGGTCGCCCAGCGGGGTGTCGATGCCGAGGACCGCGGCGGCGCGCAGGGTGCGTTCGAGGACGGCCCGGGTGAGTGCCGTGTCCATGGTGGAGGAGCGGGTGAGCGAGGCCATGGAGCCGTCGGGGGTGAGGTAGTGGTTCTCCGGCGAGGTGGAGGGGAGGGTGCCCAGCCGCCCCGTGCCGTCGTCCACCAGCCAGTCGAGCAGGAACTCGGCGCAGCCGCTGAGCAGCGGCCAGGCGCGTTCGCGCAGGAAGGCGGTGTCCTGGGAGAACTCCCAGTGGTCCCACAGGTGCTGTACGAGCCAGGCGCCGCCCATCTGCCAGATCGCCCAGGACGCGGCGCCGCGGCCCATGCCGACGGGCAGCGCCCAGCCCCACATGTCGGTGTTGTGGTGGGCGACCCAGCCGCGGGCGCCGTACAACTGCCGGGCGACGCCCCGGCCGTGCGCGGCGACGCGGTCGAGGAGGTCGAACAGCGGCTCGTGGCACGGGCCGAGACCGGCTGCCTCGGCACCCCAGTAGTTCATCTGGGTGTTGATGTTGATCGTGTAGTTGGACGACCAGGCGGGACGCAGGTCGGCGTTCCAGATGCCCTGGAGGTTGGCGGGCGGTCCGGCGTGGGGGCGGGAGGCGGCGGCCAGGAGGTAGCGGCCGAGCTGGAACAGCACCGTGGCGGTGAGGAGTTCGTCCTCGCCGGAGAGGATGTCGCGGGCGACGTCGTGGATACCCGGGCGGCGCGGTCCGATGCGCAGCGAGGTGCCGCCGAGGAGTGCGCGCAGTTCGGTCTCGTGCGCCTTGAGCAGCACGTCGGTGCCGCGTTCCACGGCCCGGGCGGCGCTGTCGGCGGCGGCTTCGAGGTGCGCCGCGCGGCCGGCCGGCGCGTCGAGGCCCCGCCAGTGCCGCAGCGCCTCGGTGGAGCTCGCCACGGCCGCGAGGAGCCGGGTGGCTCCGGTGACGCGCAGCACTCCCCCGTCGGCGGTGACCTCTCCGTCGGTGACCACGCGCAGGGCCAGCGCGCCGAAGGGGTCGTACCCGTCGGTGGGGCCGTCCCCGTACCGCAGCGGTTCCGGGACGTCGGGTTCGTGGGCGGGTGCCCCGTCGACGGGGATCTCGATGCCGATGACGACGCCCTCGGGACCGGCGGCGCGGTGCACCTCCCGGAGGGGGGTGGTGACCTCCAGCCGCAGGTCCACGGTGCCGCCGGCCGCGACCAGGTCGGTGCACAGCGTCCCGGTGCTCGCGTCGGCCCAGGTCCGGCGGGTGACCGACGCGCCCGAGGGCAGGTCGAAGGCGTCCTCGGCGATCCCGCTGTCGAGGTTGAGGGTGCGGCCCCGGTAGGTGGCGTCCCGCGCGCCGGGCACCGTCAGCCACAGGTCGGCCCAGGGCAGGTACTCCTGGCTGTACGGGCCCTCGAAGGCCATCAGGAGCTCCTCGGCCCGGTGCGGTTCCCCTGCGCGGAGCGCGTCGCGGACCTCCTCCAGCCGCCGCGGACCGGCACCGGCGGCGACGACGCCGGCGAGCGCCTTCGCGGGCCCGCCGGGGGTGCCGGACCACACGGTGGAGTCGTTGATCTGGATGCGGGCGCGGTGGGTGCCGCCGAAGACCATGGCGCCGAGGCGGCCGTTGCCGACCGGTGCGGCCCCGTTCCAGTCGGCCGCGGGCGCGGGCCAGCGGAGCAGCAGGTCAGTGGGGTTCATGGGGTGCCGTCCTGGGGCGTGTGCGCGGTCACTTGAGCCCGGAGAAGCCGATGGAGTTGACAATCCGCTTGCCGAAGGCGAGGAAGAGCAGCAGCATCGGCAGCGCCGCGATGAGGGCGGCGGCCATCAGCCCCGCCCAGTCGGGCGCGGCCTGCGGCGAGGACTGCTTGAACACGCCGAGCGCGAGCGTCAGCGGCTGCACCCCGGCGTCGTTGGTGACCAGCAGCGGCCACATGTAGTCGTTCCAGGCGTTGACGAACATCAGCAGCGACACGGTGGCGATCGGCGCCGCCGACATCGGCAGGATGATGCGGTACAGGATCCGCAGCGGTCCCGCGCCGTCGATGATCGCGGCCTCCTCGATCTCGCTGCTCAGGCCGAGCATGAACTGGCGCAGGAAGAACACCGTGAACGCCTGGAAGAGCCCGCCGGGCAGGATGAGGCCGGCGAAGGTGTTGGTGAGGCCGAGGTCCTTGATGAAGACGAAGTTGGGCAGCAGCGTGAAGACGCTCGGCACCATCAGCGCGCTGATGAGGACGCCGAACACCAGGTTGCGGCCGCGCCAGTGCAGTCGTGAGAAGGCGTAGGCCGCGCAGGCGGAGAACAGCACGATGAGCAGGGTCTGCACCGATGCGTAGATCACCGAGTTGCGCAGGTAGAGCGCGATGTCGGGGGACGCGCCCGAGCCGCCCTGGGCCTGGGCCTCGGCGGTGGAGGCCAGGCCCAGCGCCCGTTTGAAGGCGCCGAAGGTGAAGCCGACGGGCAGCGGCGAGGAGGGGTCGGTGGCGAGCCGGTAGTTGTTGGACAGCGCGGTGCGCACGATCCAGTAGAAGGGGAAGAGCGTGATCAGCGAGACGAGGCCGAGGTAGGCCCAGGCCGCGATCCGGCCGGGGGTCGCCTTGCGGGTGCGGGAGCGGGTGCGCCGCACGCTCGTCGTGCGGGGAGCGAGGGGAAGCGTCATCGGGGGCCTCCTTCAGTTCAGGTCGGATTCGTCGGCCCGCGCGAGCCGGAGCTGGGTGAAGGTGACCGTGATGAGCAGGGCGAACAGGGCCAGCGACATCGTCGCCGCGTAGCCGAAGTCGAACTGGCGGAAGGCCTTGTCGTAGATGTACATCTGCAGCACGTTCGAGGCGTTGGCGGGGCCGCCCCTGGTGGTGACGGCGACGATGTCGAAGACCTGGAAGGCGTTGATCACCGTCAGGACGACCACCATCACGAGGATCGGCCGCAGCAGCGGCACGGTGAGGCGGCGGAACATCTGGAACTCGCTCGCGCCGTCCACCCGGCCGGCCTCGTAGATCGTGGACGGGATGGTCTGCAGCCCGGCGAAGATCAGCAGGGAGTAGTAGCCCATCCACTTCCAGACGCTGATCGCGGCGAGCGAGGGGATCGCCCAGGGGCCGCTGCCGAGGAAGAGCACCGGGTGGCCGATCAGGTGGTCGAGCACGATGTTGACGACCCCGAGGTGCGGGTCGAGCATCCACTGCCACACCAGCGCGGCGATCACGTTGGAGATCAGGAACGGCAGCAGCATCACGCCGCGCAGCAGCGAGGAGTCGGTGACGCGGTGCAGCACCACCGCGGTCACCAGGGAGATCAGCGTGCCGAAGACGACGGAGAGGGCCACGAACCAGAGGGTGACGAGGAGGGAGTGCCAGAAGACCCCGTCACCGGCCATCTCGCGGAAGTTGGCCAGTCCCACCCAGCGCGGCGGGGTGAGGACGTGGAACTCGGTGAAGCCCAGGTAGATGCCGCGCAGGGTCGGGTAGGCGTAGAAGATCGCGAACCCGACCACGGCGGGCAGGATCAGCAGCAGCGCGACCGGCAGGTCCCGCCGCCGGGCCGCCGCGGACCGGGTCGCGGTCACGCGCCGCGTCCGGCGGCCGCCGGTGTTGCCGCGGACCTTGAGGGGTCCGCGGGTCCTCGGGGCGGAAGAGGCCGTGGTGGCCCCCGTACCGGCCGCGCCGGACGGTGGTGCCGCCGGCGCCGTGTGGTTGCCCTGCGATGTGACCACCACGGCACTCTCCTTCTCGTGTGCGTCGGGTCGGACGGGTGGGACGGCGGCCCGCTGCCGGGCCGGCCGTCGGTCAGACGGTGATCCGGTCGACGTCGGACACGTAGTCGGACGGGTTGCCGAAGGCGATCGTGTTGGTCCCGGCCTTGAGGTGGACGGGCACCGTGACCGACCGCGGGCGGCCCCAGTCGTTGTCGTTGCCGCCGTGCAGCGGCAGCTGGAAGGCGGTGCCGTTGACGGTGACCACGGCCGTGCGGCCCGAGGAACCGTCGGTGAAGTCCACCGTCATCAGGTAGGTGCCGTCCTTCGGCGCCGTCACGTCCTTGATCGTCACGGAGGCGTCGACGCCCAGGTTGCCGACCTTCTTGCCGCCGGAGCAGCGGGAGCATTCGCCGATGCTCGCGTTGCCGGTGCGGGGGTTCCCGGACGCCTCGGCCTCGTAGGCTGTGGGCCCGTCGGCGGCGGGGGTGGTCAGGGAGACGGCGTTGCCCGGTGCGGACGTACGGCCCCTGGCGTCGTGGGCGACGACGGTGAACGTGTAGCCGGTCGCGGCGTGCAGGCCGGTGACGGTGGCGGAGGTGCCGTCCACCGTGGCGACCTTGGCTCCGTCGGCGTACACCTCGTAACCGGTGGTCGCGGTGCCGGTGTTCACCGCGTCCCAGGCGAGCGAGACGCTGCCGGGCGTGGAGGCGGTGGCACGCACACCGAGGGGGACCCCGGGCTTCCCGGTCGTCTTCGCCGGGGTCACGCGCAGCAGCCGGGAGCCGTGCGGCGGCAGGTTGTCGGTGAAGCCGTCGGCGACCGTGCCGAGGTTCTTGCGGCTCCACAGGTCGCGGACGGCGGGCTTGCCGCTGATGCCCAGTTCGCTCCAGTCGGCGGTCACGTCGGAGTAGCCCTTGCCGAGGTTGAACAGGGCCACCGTGTACGTTCCGTCGGCGTTGCGGGCGTACCAGACCTGCTGCGGGGTGTCCTGGCTGAGCGGCCTGGCGGGGTTGCCGGCCTGGTCGACGGCGATGACCTCGTCGTTGGTGAGCAGAGACAGGCCGTACGCGTCGAGCTTGGTGAGGTCGTCGCCGATGTAGAGCGGGGCGCTCTCGATGGCCCACAGCGTCATGTAGCTCTGCCGCTCGACCTCGTTGAGGCCGTCGAGCGGGCCCGCGCCGACGTCGAGGGAGTCGAGGTTGTTCCAGTGCCCGGGCCCGGCGTCGTCGATCCAGGGGACGACGTCGTTCCACCGCTGCTTGACCGAGTTGTTCCAGGTCACCAGGGTGTCGCAGTAGCACTCGACGTCGGTGTCCACGCGCCAGCCGTTGGAGTTCTCCTTCCAGACGTCCGCCTTGTCGTGGCTGAGTGACCAGGACAGGACGAACTGGATGGGCCGGCCGGTCCTCTCCAGCGCGGCGTGCCAGGTCTTGATGTCGGGGACGTTGTCGTGTGCCGCGTCACCCTGGTTGGAGCCGGGGCCGACTCCGTCGATCTTCAGGAAGTCCACTCCCCAGCCCGCCAGTTGGTCGGCCACGGACTGGATGTACTTCTCGGTGCACGGGCTGGAGAAGTTCAGTTGGTAGGAGACGTTGTCCCAGCCGCTGGTCTTGCGCAGGTCCGGGTAGACGATGTCCTTGGTCGTGCACCCCGGCGCGCCGTGGATCGGCGTCCTGCCGTCGTTGTACGTGTCGATGTACAGGCCGACCGCCAGGTAGAGCCCGAACTTCAGGCCCTTGGCGTGCAGTCGGTCGCCGAGCCACTTCATGCCGTGCGGGAACTTGACGGGGTCGGCGACGGGCCGGCCGTACTCGTCGGACAGGCTCTTGTTCGTCTCGCTGCCGACGTTCCAGCCGGCGTCGATGTTGACGTACTCGTAGCCGTGCCGCTTCAGCTTGGACGCGAGGATGTCGGCCTGCTGCAGCACGTGCGGCTCGGTGAGCCAGGAGCCGCCGTAGCCGGGGAAGTTGGTGGACTCCAGGCTCCAGCTGCTCCAGCCCATGTAGGGCTTGGCGCCGACCACGGGGGCGGCCTCGGAGACGGCGGCCCCGGCCCGCGACGCGGTCGAGGCGGGTGCGGAGGACGCGGGTGCGGCGGGCGACGCCGCGGCGGGTACGGCGAGGGCCGTGGCGAGCGCGGTCGCGACGAGCGCGGGCACGGCGGCCCTGCGCGTGCCGCCGCGGCTGCGTGTCATTGGCCATCTGAGACGTGCGAGTACAGCTGAACGGGCCATGGGGGCACTCCATCCCGGCGCGACGGCGTCCGCTTCGAGGGGGCAGGGGGTACGGGAGGCAAGGGGGTCCCCCGGTGGCGGTCGTCCCGGAACACCACCGAGGGCGGGCGTGCCGCGACCGGGGGAGGCTCCGGTCACGCTCCTCGGCGGGGGGACTTCGTCCGCTCCGGGCGAGGAGTGCGGCGAATGTAGCCAGGCTTTCCTTCCAGCGTCAACATATTCGGCGGCAAAAATCGGATGTCTACTGCGCGGGACTGCGGCCTGCAGGCGCAAAACACGCCTCTGAACCCCTCACCCCGCGCGAAAGATGGGATGAGTGAGCCCCTTCCTTGCTTTCCGTTGGAAAGGTATGGTCGCGGGCATGAGCCTCGCCGACCAGCCCCCCGCCGCCGTCCTGGTCTTCCAGACGCTGCTCGTGCACGGCTCCCTCACCCGGGCCGAGATCGGGCGGCGTACGGGGCTGTCGGCGGGCGCGGTGACCAAGGCCGCCACTCCCCTGCTGGCCGACGGCTGGATCACCGAACTCGGCAGACCGGCCGGCGAGCGGTCCAGCGGCCGCCCCGCGACGCCGATGGCCGTACGTGCCGACCGCGCGCGGTTCGTCGGCGTGAAGGTGACCGGCGACGAACTCATCGGCGTGCTCACCGATCTGACCGCCCGGCCGCTGGCCTCCCTGCGCGCCGCGCTGGACTCCCGCGACGTCGGGACCGTGGTGCTGGCGATCGCCCGGCTCGTCGGGCGACTGCGCACCGCCGCGGGGGCGGAGCAGGACGGCGGCGTCCACAGCGTCGGCGTGACGATCTCCGGGGACGTGGACGGGCAGACCGGCACCGTGCAGTACTCGCCGTTCCTCGACTGGCGCCGGGTGCCGCTCGCGCAACTGGTGGAGTCGGCGTCCGGGATACCGACCGTGATCGAGAACGACGTGCGCGCGCTGACCGTCGCCGAGCAGTGGTTCGGCGCCGGGGTGGGGCTGTCCTCGTTCGCCCTGGTCACGGTCGGCGCGGGCATCGGCTGCGGGCTGTCCATCGGCGGCCGGGTGGTGTCCGGGGCCCACGGGGTGTCCGGCGAGGTGGGGCACCTTCCGGTGGGCGGCACCGAGCGCACCTGCACCTGCGGCAACACCGGGTGCGTGGAGACCGTCGCCTCCACGCACGCCATCACCGAGCAGGCCCGGCAGGCCACCGGCGACCCCGCGCTCACGATGGAGGAGGCGGTGCGGCTGGCCCACGCCGACAACGCCGCCGTCCGCGCGGTCTTCTCCCGCGCCGGGCATGTGATGGGCCTGGCGATGGCCTCGGTGGCCAACCTCATCGGCCCGGAGCGCATCATCATCTCCGGCGAGGGCGCGGCCTCCTACGACCTGTTCGCCGACCAGATCCGGCAGACCTTCGCCGACCACGCCTTCGGCGCCGCCGCCGACTGCGACCTCGTCGTGCGTCCGCTGCCCTTCGAGGAGTGGGCGCGCGGCGGCGCGGCCGTCGCCGCGCAGCGGGTCTTCGCCCCCGCGAAGTGACGTCCCCGGTGTGAACCCCCTCCCCCGGAGGGCCGGCCGCCGCCGGGAACCGCGTCACGAGCACCGGGTACCGAATGGCCCTCCCCGAACCCGGGGTACTGGGGGCAACCCACTCCGGACAGCAGCCCGCCGCTTCGTTTCCCCGCGCACACGACCCGCGAAAAACGGGAGGTGGCCGCGCCGTGCCCCGGTGCAGACTCGGGCGGTGATCGTCGTGCAGCCCGTGCTGGAGATCGAAGGAGCGGACGGCTTCGCCCTCTGGCCGGTGGCGGAGTGGAAGCCGTTCACCTTCATGCCGCTCCACGCCGCCCTGTCGGCGGCCGGGGTCGGCACGGCCGTGATGACCGTCGCCGCGTACAACCGGTGGCAGGCGGACGACGAGGCCGCGCCCACCCGGTCCGTGGATCCCGTCGGGCACTTCGTGCGGGCGCTGCTCGACGCGGAGGACGTCCAGGCGCCGGGCGGACTGCGGGTCACCGACACCGCCCGCGGGGCGGCGTTGCTGCCCGGCTGCTGCAGCGGCCTGGAGGAATGGCGGGAGGCATGGTTCGACCTCCTCGACGGCAGCGGCCACGCGTGGCTCGGCCACGGCCCCTCACCGCTCGCCGAACGGCACGGCGACGTCGTCCGGTTGACCGTCGACGCCGGGCGGGCCGACAGCCCGGCGTTCGAGGTCGCCGTCGACGTGCTGCGCCGCGGGGTCGCCGGCGCCGAGCGGGACCTGGCAGGGTTCCTCGGTGCCGCCGCCCACTGGGCCGCCGTGCGGCTGCCCGAACACGCCCCCGAGCTCGTCGGCGTGCTCGCCCGGGCCGTCGACATGCCTCCGCCGACGCGGTAGCCGAAGGCCGCGGGCCCGCGTGAGCCCGACCCCGGCGAGGACGACGAGCATCCCGGCCACCACCCGTCCGCCCACCGGTTCGTCGAGGACGAGCGCGCCGAGCCCCACGGACACGACGGGAAGGAGGTAGCCGACGGTGGCCGCGTCGGTCGGTCCCTCGTCGGCGATGACGCGCACCGTCGGGTGGAAGGTGACGCCCGGGCACAGGACGCCGAGGACGAGGACCGCCACCGAGGATCGGAGCGTCATCGCGATACCGCCGGTGCCGGTGACGAACAGCGCCACCGCCCAGGGCCACGTGGCCGCCGGCCTCGGGGTGAGCCTGCTGCCGCGGTCCGCCCTGGCGCGCCACCATCCCGGGGTCGTCGTACGCAAGGTGCGCGGCCCGGAGCCCGTACGGGCGGTCCACACGGCCGTGCGGGAGGCGTCGCTGCGGCAGCCCCCGGTGCGGGGGCTGCTCGACGCGCTGCGGGACGTCGCGCGGCGCACCGCGGCCCCCGCACGTTCGTGACCGATCGTCAGGCGCCGCCCTGCGGATAGCCGATGCCCGCGACGTCCTCGGCCAGCCCCTCGATCGTCACGTCCGCGTTCAGCGTCGCGACGACCTCCGGGGTGAGCGGGCGCAGCGCCTTGATATGGCGGACCGCGTCGAGGTCGACCGGCACCTCGTAGTAGTCCTTGGCGAACGCGCGGAACGCCTCGGGGGAACGGTCGGTCAGCAGCTCGAACAGGTACGACGCGCCGTCGGGGTCCTCGCGGTCGGCCGGCAGGTCGACCGGGCCGTGCCGCCACGCGTCGTCCCCGGCGCCGCGCCACAGGCAGACGGTCGCGACCGGCACGCCGTCCTCGTCGCAGAAGGCCGGCTCCTCGACGTACGGCCGGAACACCTCGGGTACCTCGTCGACCACGCCCGGCCAGGGCTTGGATCCCCCCGGACCGTAGGGGCTCATGGGCGACTCGTGGTCGAAGCCGCGGACGAAGGCCCCGGCGGCGGAGAACACGATCGTGTATTCGTCGCCCGAGCCGTTGCGCAGGGAGGCCATCTCCTCGCCGGTGTCCCACGCGGCGTCGAAGGAGTGGTAGCGCATCTCCCACTCGGGGCTGAGGATCGCGTCGAGCATCGCCAGGGCGCGGCAGTGGTCGCGCAGTTCGGCGATGGAGGGCAGGAGCGGGGCAACATCGTGGACGGTCACGCGCACATCCAAGCCCATGGCCCCGGCAACCCCGCGGCCGGGGCTCCGGGCACGCGGAAAATGCGTTGCCGCGCAGATCCCCTGTGCGCTCATCGTGATCCGGCACAACCACGTCGGAAGGCGGGCATGCCCCCACGCACCCCTGACGGCGACGGGGCCGGCGACGGCACGGCCCTGGTACGCCGACTGCTGCAGGCGCAGTTCCCGCACTGGGCGGACCTCCCGCTCACCCCCACCGGGTCGGCCGGCACCTCCCAACGACATGTACCGGCTGGGAACGGACATGGTCGTGCGGCTGCCCAGGACCGCGGGTGCCGCCGACGACGTCGACAAGGAGCACCGCTGGCTGCCGCGGCTCGCGCCGGGGCTCCCCGCCTCCGTCCCCACGCCCCTGGGCAGGGGGGCTCCCGTCGACGGCTACCCCTGGCCGTGGTCGGTGTACGGCTGGCCGGCGGGCGAGAACCCGGTCGTGGGCCGTCTCGCCGGACCCGCCGCGCTCGCGGGCGACTTGGCGGCGTCCGTCGCCGCCCTGCAGCGTGTCGGCCCCGCCGGCGCCCCGCCCGCGTACCGCCCGCGTACCGCCCGCGTACCGCCCGCGTACCGCGGCGAGCCCCTCGCGGCCCGCGATCGCGCGACGCGCTCCGCGATCGACGTACTGCGCACGGAGGTGGACGCGGCGGCGGCCGACGCGGTGTGGGAGGCCGCACTGGCGGCTCCGGAACCCCAGGGGCCGCCGGTGTGGGTGCACGCGGACCTGCAACCGGGCAACCTCCTGGTGGCGGACGGTCGCCTGTGCGCGGTCATCGACTTCGGCTGCACCGGCCTCGGCGACCCCGCCGTGGACACGATCGCCGCGTGGTACGTGCTGCCCGCCGCGGCCCGCGGTGCGTTCCGCGCGGCGCTGGGCACCGACGACGCGACCTGGGCGCGCGGTCGCGGCTGGGCGCTGTCGATCGCGCTGATGGAGCTGCGGCACTACCGGGGCACCCACGAGCGGATGGCCTCGATCGCCCGGTCCGTCCTCGGCGAACTCGCCGGCGGGGAAGGCTGACCGAAGGGGGCCGCGCATCCTACCGGGGGCCGCCGGGCCGCTCGCCGGCATCGGCGATTCCCCCACCGGTGGCGTCACTTTCAGTAGCTTCACCGTCACCAACCGGGGCGGCGGCGCGCGGACGCGCGGACGCCGGAGAGCGACGGCAAGGAGCGAACGCCGATGGCGAATGTGGAGACCTCCCTCAAGGAGACCATGACGTCGATCGAGGGCAGCGTGGGTGCTGCCCTGGTCGACTACACGAGCGGCATGGCGCTGGGCACGATCGGTGGCGGCAAGGACCTCGACCTGACCGTCGCGGCCGCCGGCAACACCGACGTGATCCGCGCCAAGGCCCGGACGATGAAGGAACTGGGCCTCAAGGAGGAGATCGAGGACGTCCTGATCACGATGGGCACGCAGTACCACCTGATCCGGCTGCTCAAGAGCCGTGACGGCAACGGTCTGTTCCTCTACCTGGTGCTCGACCGGCGCAACGCCAATCTGGCGATGGCCCGGCACCGCCTCAGGCGCATCGAGGCCGACCTCGAGCTGTAGCCGCCGGTCCTTCCTCGGGGCTCCGTGCGCCCGGGAATTGAAGATTCCTTCAATTCGGCACATCCTGATCCGCACAAGCACGGCGGTGCACGGGCCCCGGAGAGGGAAGGATTGGACGCAGCGTCGCGCCGGTGGCAGCGGGAGCCGCCGCCGGCGGGTGCGGGAAGGGCCGTCGGAATCCGGGCAGGAGCGATCAGACGATGCAGGTACCCCTGTACCAGGCCAAGGCCGAGTTCTTCCGCATGCTCGGGCACCCCGTGCGGATCAGGGTCCTGGAGCTGCTCCAGAACGGCCCGGTGCCGGTGCGGGACCTGCTGAACGAGATCGAGATCGAGCCGTCAAACCTGTCCCAGCAGCTGGCGGTGCTGCGCCGGTCCGGCATCGTGGTGTCGATTCGCGAGGGCTCCACCGTCAGCTACGCGCTCGCCGGCGGTGACGTCGCCGAACTCCTGCGCGCGGCCCGCCGCATCCTCACCGAACTCCTCGCCGGCCAGACCGAGCTGCTCGCGGAACTCCGCCAGGCCGACGCCCCGCCCGCGCACGCGGACGAGCACGTCAGCCACCCCGCCGGCTGAGCGTTCCGGCGCCGGCTGGGCCAGAATGGTCGAGAGGTGAGCGCCATGACGCCTTGGCGGGTTCGTGATCTGGAGGAAGGCGACCTCGACCAGGTCGTGCGGATCTGGGAGGAGTCGCGCGACACGACCGAGGATCCCGCCGTGACCCTCGCGGAGGTGGTCGGCGCGCTGCGCGCGGGAGCGCCCGCCGTGGTGGCGATGGTCGGTGACCGGGTCGTGGGGGCGGCGGTGTCCTCGACGGCCCAGGAGCGCGCCTGGGTGCTGCGGCTGGCCATCGCCCGGCAGTGGCGCCACCACGGGATGGGCTCAGCGCTGCTGGCCGCCCTCGAGGGCAGCCTCAGCCAGGCCGGGATGCGCCGGATCGGGGCGCTGCTACCCGAGGGCGAGGTCGGTGAGCAGGCGTTCCGGAACTCCGGGTACTCCTTCCGCCCCGGGCTCGGCTACTTCGAGAAGCTGCTGTCGGCCGACTCCGCGCAGGACACCCTGCTCGACCAGCTCGGTGGCGCGGTCCCCGAGGAGGGGCTGTGGGACCGCATCGCGGGCATGACCGCGGAGAAGACGCTCATCGAGCGGCGGCTGGTGCTTCCCCTGGAGAACCCGGGGGTCGCGGAGCGCTACCACCTCGTGCCGCCGCGTGCCGTGGTCCTCTTCGGTCCGCCGGGTACGGGCAAGACGACGTTCGCCAAGGCCGTGGCCTCCCGGCTGGCGTGGCCGTTCATCGAGGTGCTCCCGTACCAGCTGGCCGAGGACGCGCACGGCGTGGCGGACGGGCTGCGGCGCCTCTTCGCCCGGGTCGAGCACCTGGAGCAGGTGGTGCTCTTCTTCGACGAGGCGGAGGAGATCGCCTCCGAGCGGCAGGACCCCTCCACCCTGGCCCACCGGGTGACCAACGAGCTGCTCAAGCTCATCCCGCAGTTCCGGCGCGGCGAGCGCCGGCTGCTGATCTGCGCGACCAACGCGGTGCGGTCGCTGGACCCGGCCTTCCTGCGGCCCGGCCGCTTCGACTTCCTGATCCCGGTCGGTCCGCCGGACCCCTCGGCCCGAAGGGCCATCTGGATCCGCTACATCGGGCCGGACCGGGTGGCGGACATCGACCTGGACGCCCTGGTCGAGGCCAGCGACCGCTTCACGCCCGCGGACATCGAGTACGCGGCCCAGGCCGCCGCGCAGACCGCCTTCGAGCGGCACCTGGCGACGGACCCCCGCAGCAGTGCGGACCTGACGCACCGCACCGAGGACTATCTGCAGGCCGTCGCCCGCACCCGTGCGACCCTCACGACGGAGGACATCCGCGCCTTCGACCACGACCTGCGCTCCGCCGCCCGCGTGTGAGGCACGCGGGGCCCGGCTGAAGGGGTGAGCGAAGGGTGGCGGCCGTTCCCGCGGGGTTCGTGGCCGGAACCGGCGGACATCCGCGATGAGCGGGCGGTTGCCCCCCGAGGGGCCCTAGGGTGATCGTGGGTCGGGAGATACGCGCTCCCCCGTCCGTGTCTGCCGGCCCGACCTGCCTTCCGGCCGCCGTGGGGCCCGGCGCGTGCCGGGCCCCACGGGGTGTCAGGACAGCTTGGGCACGTCGATCCGGTCGATGTCCGGGGCGTACCCGGTGCCGCTGTCGAAGGTGATGGTGTTGGCACCCGCCTTGAGCGTGACGGGGAGGCTGACCGTCTCGACGGTGCCCCAGTCGCCCGTGGCGGGGAACCGGTGGCCCGTGGCGGCGTTGCCGTTGGCGGAGACGTGGACGGTGCGGACGTCACCGCTCACGTAGGCGACCTTGACCAGGTAGGTGCCGGGCTTCTTGACCACGACGTCGTTGAAGGTGAGCGAACCCCCGAGATAGAGGTTGCCGGCCTTGCGGCCGCCGGAGCAGGCGGAGCAGTCGGCGAGGGAGGCGTTGCCGGACAGGGTGTTGCCGGCGGCCTCCGCCTCGTAGCCGGTGGTGCGCTGGGCGGGTCCGTGCGGGGTGACGGTGAACAGGCGCGAGCCGTGCGCCGGGAGGGACTTGGTGATCTCGTCCCGATACGAGCCGAGGTCTTCGTGGCTCCACACGTCACGGACGGCGGCCCGGCCGGAGAAGCCGAGCGAGGTCCAGTCGGCGGTCACGGCGGCGGGGGTGTCACCGAGGTTGAACAGGGCGACGGTGTAGCTGCCGTCGGCGTTCTTCGCGGCCCAGACCTGCCGGTCGTCGGCGGGGGTCACGGGGCGGGCCGGCGGGGTGCTCGACTGGTTGAGGGCGATGACCTCGCGGTTGGTCAGCAGGGAGAGCCCGTAGTCGTCGAGGCGGGTGAGGTCGTCACCGGTGTACAGGGGGGACTTGGCGATGGCCCACAGCGTCATGTAGGTCTGTCGCTCGGCCTTGGTCAGGCCGTCCATCTCGCCGTTGCCCACGTCGAGGGAGTCCAGGTCGTTCCAGCCGCCGGGGCCGCCGTGCCGGCTCCAGGCCGCGGCGTCGTCGAAGCGGTCGTCGACCGAGTTCTCCCAGGACACGAGGGTGTCGCAGTAGCACTCGACGTCGGTGTCGATGCGCCAGCCGTTGGAGTACTTCTTCCAGTCGGCGACGTGGCCGATGTCCAGCGACCAGGACAGTTCGAGGTGGATGGGACGGCCGGTGGCGGCGATGGCCTTCTGCCAGGCGGCGATGTCGGCGCGGTTGTCGTAGTTGTCGCCGCTCTTGAAGGAGCCGGGACCGACGCCGTCGATCTTCAGGAAGTCGTAGCCCCAGTCGGCGATCATCCGCGCCTGGGAGTCGACGTACTTCTGCGCGCAGGGGTTCGAGAAGTCGATCTTGTAGGAGCTGTCCCAGCCGTTGGTGGTGCGCAGGTCGTCGTAGACGATGTCGGCGGTGGTGCAGTCGGTGGTGTTCCAGATCGGCACCTTGCCGTCGCCGTAGCCCTCCTTCTCCAGGCCGACGGGCAGGTAGATACCGGCCTTCAGGCCCTTGGCGTGGACGTGGTCGGCGACCGCCTTCATGCCGCGCGGGAAGCGCTCGGGGTCGGGGGTCTGCCGACCGTACGCGTCGAACTCGGGCTTCCAGGACTGGTCGCGCCACCAGCCCGCGTCCAGGTTGACGTAGTCGTAGCCGTACTTCTTCAGCTTGGCGGCCATGGCGTCGGCCTGCTTGAGGACGTTCGCCTCCGTCAGGTAGCTGTAGTCGCCGGTGGGGTTGAGTCCGGGGTACTTCGAGGACTGCATGCTCCAGCTCGACCAGCCCATGTAGGGCTTGGCGGCGGCCTGGTGCGCGGTGGCCGCGGGCGCGCTGGGCGCGGTGTCCGGGCCGGTCGCCCCGGCCGCGGGGACGGCCGCCGACACTCCGGCGGTGAGGGCCAGGACGAGCAGGGTCCTGGCGGCGGTCGAGGGCAGGGTGGAGCGCGAGGGTGACCGCATGGGTCGGGCCTCCTGGGGGTGGGGGTACGGCGGGTGCGGTGCGGGGGTGTTCCGGGCCCGGGCGTCAGCCCTTGCCCGAGCCGATGGTCAGGCCGCTGATGAACTGCCGCTGGAGCGCGAAGTACACGAGCAGGGTGGGAACGGCGGTCATCAGCGCGCCGGCGGCGATGAGGTTGGGGTTGGTGAAGTACTGGCCCTGCAGGTTGGCCAGGGCGGAGGTGATGGGGCGCTTGTCACCCGTCTCGATGAGGGCGAGCGGCCAGAAGAAGTCGTTGTAGATCCAGATGGACTCCAGGGTGGCCAGCGCGGCGAAGGCCGGCCGGCACAGCGGCAGGATGATCTGGAAGAACTGCCGCCACACCTGAGCGCCGTCCACGAGGGCCGCCTCGGAGATCTCCCCCGGGATCGTCTTCATGTAGTTGCTCAGCACGAAGGTGCAGAAGCCGCACTGGTAGGCGATGTGGATGGCGATGATGCCCCACGTCGAGTTGTACAGGAGCAGCGAGTCGCTCATCCACGCCGGCAGCGGGACCAGCAGGTAGAGCCGGTAGAGCGGGGTGATGAGCACCTGCGCGGGCAGCAGGTTGCCCGCGGTGAAGAGCATCAGCAGCGCGATGTTCCAGCGGAAGTCGAAGCGGGAGACGAAGAAGGCGACGGCCGCGGAGAACAGCAGGGTGCCCAGGACGGACGGGACGGTGATGAGGACCGAGTTCCAGAAGAAGTGCGGCATGCCCGACTGGTTCCAGGCGTCGGTGTAGTTCTGCAGGCTGATGCCGCGCGGCCACGACAGGTAGCCGTGCTTGCTGGTGTCCGCGTAGGGGCGCAGCGAGGTGTAGACGGCCCACAGCAGCGGCAGCAGCCAGAGCAGCGCGATCGTGGCGAGCATCAGGTGCCGGCCGGTCTGCCGCGGAGGCCTGGAGGCGGCGGCGCGCGGCGGCTCGTCGCGGGGGTGGGACGGGGTGACGGGCGCGGGGGCGGTCGTGGTCACCGGTCCTCCTTGCGGAAGTTCTGGACGAGGAAGGTCCCGATG
Source organism: Streptomyces sp. PA03-3a (assembly GCF_033792735.1). Taxonomy (NCBI): domain Bacteria; kingdom Bacillati; phylum Actinomycetota; class Actinomycetes; order Kitasatosporales; family Streptomycetaceae; genus Streptomyces; species Streptomyces sp. PA03-3a. Next base: position 36,333 of record NZ_JARAVM010000001.1, on the reverse strand, counting down.
GCGGCGAGGGAGACCAGGAGCAGGACGACCGCGAGGGCGGAGCCGTAACCGATGTGGCTGGACTCCCCGATGATGTTGTCGGTGATCAGCAGGGACAGCAGTTCCATGCCGGGCTTGCTGCCGACGCCGCCGCCGAGCACGTAGACGACGTCGAAGGCCCGCAGGGACTCCATGACGGTGACGACCAGGATGATGACGTTGACCGGCTTGAGGGCGGGGAAGACCACCTTCAGGAAGGTCTGGCGGCCGTTGGCGCCGTCGAGGGCGGCGGCCTCCTTCAGGGCCGGGTCGAAGCCCTTCAGCCCGGCCAGATAGAGGATCATGATGTAGCCGGTGTGCCGCCAGGCCGAGGCGACCAGGACGGCCCACAGGTTGAGGTCGGGGTCGCCCAGCCAGTCGATGTGGTGGCCCGGGGCCACCGCGCCCAGGATGCCGTCCAGCAGGCCCGTGTCGGGGTTGTAGATGATCTCCCAGATGAGGCCGACGACGGCCAGGGAGAGCACCATCGGCAGGAAGATCGCGGTCTGGTAGACCCGGGTGAAGCGGAGCTTCCGGTCGAGCTGGTAGGCGAGGAAGATCCCGAACGGGGTGGGCAGCAGCGCGGTGAAGAGCAGCCAGACGACGTTGTGCCGCACCGCCGGCCAGAACGGCGGGTAGTTGGTGAGGATCTGGTGGTAGTTGTCGAGCCCGACCCAGTGGATGTCGGACAGGTAGATGCCGTCCCAGCTGGTGAAGGACAGGCCCATCGAGGCCAGCGCCGGCAGCCAGACGAAGACCAGCAGGGCGAGCAGCGGCACGCCGATGACGACGGTCAGGAAGAGCCGGTCGCCGGGACCGAGCCGGCGGGGGCGGCGGCGGGGCGCCCCGGTGTCGGGGGTCTCGGGCCCGGGGACGGGTGCTGCGGTGGGGGACGCGGAGGGCACGGTGAACCTTCCAGGTCCGGTCAGGAGGTGAAGAAGCGCGAGCGCTGCGACTCGATGCGCTTGAGCAGGGCGGTGCCGTCGTCCGGGTGGCCGAGCCACTGGGTGAGCCCGGGCAGGACGACCGTGGAGATGAACCCGGGGTCGCTGTCGCGGTCGGCGAACTGGGTGATGTGCTTGGCGGAGGCGATGAGTTCCGCGGACTTCTTCTGCAGCGGGTTGTAGGAACCGGTGTCGGCCTGCGCGTGGACGGCCACGTTGCTGGGGTCGACGCCCATGTAGAGGCCCTCCGCCTTGGCGCTGCCGAGGAACTCCAGCAGCTTCTTGGCGCCCTTCTCGTTCTTGGGGCGGCGGCTGAGCATGAAGCCGTCCGTGGGCGCCTCGACGGCGTCCTGCCCGTTGGCCGGGTCGATCTCGGGGAAGGGGAAGAAGTCGATGTCGGCGCGGAGCGCCTCGTCGGAGACCTGCTGGCCGAGGAAGAGGCCGATGACCGCCATGCCGGACTTCTTGTCCAGCAGGGACTGGGCCGCGTCCTGCCACGAACGTCCGCCGGCGCCCTGCTGGTAGTACGGGCTGATCTCGCGCCACAGGTCGAGGGTGGTGGCGGCGCGCTTGTCGGTCCAGGAGACCTCGCCCCGCATCAGGGACATGTGGAACTCGTAGCCGTTGGCCCGCAGGTTGAGGTAGTCGAAGGCGCCCAGGATGCTCCAGGCGTCGCCGCCGCCGTAGCCGGAGGCGATCGGGGAGAGGCCGTCCTTCTTCATCCGCTTGGCCAGCGCGGTGAACTCCGACCAGGTGCGCGGGACGGTGTAGCCGCGCTCCTGGAAGAGGCTTTTGCGGTAGAAGACGCCCCAGGGGTAGTTGTACAGCGGGACGAAGTAGAACTTGCCGTCCTCGCCGCGGGAGAGCTGCTTGGTGGCCTCGCTGAAGCCGCCGCCTATCTTCTCCCACACGTCGTCGAGGGGGGTGGCGAGCCCCTTCTTGGCGAAGTACTGCATGCGGTAGCCGGCGAACCAGGTGAAGACGTCGTCCGGGGTGCCCTGCAGATAGCTGGAGATGCCCTTCTGGAAGCTGTCGTGGTCGACGGTGTTGGTCTTGACCGTCAGTCCGCTCTCCTTGGCGAAGGCCTTGGTCACGGCCGCGTAGGCGGACTTGGGCGTGGCGTCGGCCCCGTTGGACCCGAACGTCACCGTCTTGGGGTCGGCCGCCGCTCCGCCGCCGCAGGCGGTGAGGAGGGGGGCGGCGAGCGCCGCGGCGCCGAGCCCGAACAGCCCGCCGACGACGGTGCGGCGGCTGGGCTGAGGCGCGGTCAGGACGGTGCGGCTCTGCAGCGTCATCGCTACTCCTAGTACGTGTCTGATCTGATGAAGGACTGGATCGCGGTGGCCGCGGCCCCGCGCGCCCACTCCTCGAAGGGCAGCGGCCGGGTCCGCAGGTCGCACTGCCCGGCGGTGCCGAAGGCGGAGGCGGCGAACGCCTCGAGGATCTGGTCGGCGAACAGGTCGTGGGCCACCAGGCCCTCGCCCGAGATGATCACTCGCTCGGGGCCGAAGAGGTTGGCCACCGAACCGATGGCCCGGCCGATCGCCTCACCGGCCCGCGCGTACACCTCCCTGGCCCCGGGGTCGCCCCCGTGGGCCAGTCGCAGTGCCTCGGCGGCGTCGGCCACGGGGATGCCCGTCGCCTCGCGGACGGCGCGGACGATGGCGGGGTCCGCCGCGATCGCCTCCACGCAGCCGCGGTTGCCGCAGTGGCACAGCGGTCCCGCCGGATCGATGGACAGATGCCCGATCTCACCGGCCACCCCGTACGCGCCCGAGACCACCCGCCCGTGCACGACGAGACCGCAGCCGATGCCGGCGCCGACCGTCACCACGGCGAAGTCGGACAGGCCCACCCCGGCGCCGAACCACTGCTCGGCGACGGTGAGCGCCCTGACGTCGTTGTCGACGGTGACGGGCAGGCCGGTGGTCATCCCGGCCAACTCGGCCAGCGGGATGTCGCGCCACTCGAGGAACGGCGAGTAGCGCACCACGCCGCCGGCCCGGTCCACGTCGCCGGAGACCGCGATGCCCACGCCGCTGACGGGTACGCCGAAACCGTCGGCCTCCGCGAGCAGTTCGTGCACGAGGGCCGCCGCCGACTCCAGCACGGGCCGGGGGCCGGGGGCCGCCAGCGGTACGTGGCGCGAGGTCCGGATCCGGCAGCACAGGTCGGTGAGCACGCCGATGATCTCGTCCCCGGTGATCTTGAGGCCGATGAACAGCGCCCGGCCGCCGTCCACCCGTACGGGGTTGGCCGGCCGCCCCAGGGAGGGACGCGCCTCCTCGTCCACGTCCTCGACGAGGTAACCGGCCTCGATCAGCGGCCGGACCGCCTTGGTGACCGCGGCCGCGGACAGCCCGGCACGCTTGGCGACCTCGGTGCGGGTGAGCGGACCGTGGCAGAGGACGGTGGTGAAGATCTGGGAGGCGGCCGGCGTGTGGGCCGGGAACGCCTCCCCCGGCAGGATCGAGCGCATGGCCGGGAACCTAGGTGGGTTCTTTTCTGCTGTCAATAAAAGAATCAAGGTTCCTCGTAAGTTGCCTCTGTGAGGCCCTGTCAACTGGAAAAGACCGGACCAGGATGGGTGTTGACATCTGATCCAAGGTAAGGATTGGCTGCCGCCTGTCCCCTGGCACCACCCGAACGTGAGGACCCATGCCCGTGATCTCCCATGCCCCGGACACCGGGATCTGGCTGCTGAGCACCCCGCGCACGTCGTACGCGCTGCGCATCGACGCCACCGGTGCCCCCTGCCACGTCGCCTGGGGTCCGCGGCTCACCCTCGAGGAGGCGGCGGAACTCGCCGTCCCCGCGGGGCCGGACGCGAGCAGCTTCGAGGGCCGGTCCCCGGTGGGCGAGGAGCTCCCCGTCGACGGCGGGGCCCGCTTCGGGCCGCCGTCACTCCAGGTCCGCTTCGCCGACGGGACCCGGGCCTTCGAGTGGCAGCCGGTGGGACACGACGTACGCGAACCCGCGCCCGGCGCGGCCGAGTTGTCGCTGCGGTTCCGTGACCGCCTCCACCCGCTGGAGGTCACCCTGCGGTACCGCGTGCACGACGACAGCGACGTCATCGAGCGGCACACCGTCCTGCGCAACGCGGGCGACCGGAGCCTCACCGTGCTCCGGGCCGACTCCGCGGCGTGGAGTCTGCCGCCCCTGCCCGACTACCGGCTCAGCCATGTGACCGGCCAGTGGTCCGCGGAGAGCCAACTGCGCCGGGACCGGCTGCCGTACGGCGAGACCGTGCTGACCAGCCGCCGCGGCATCACCAGCCACCACGCCAACCCCTGGGTGATGCTCGACGCGGGCGACGCCACCGAGACGCACGGCCGGGTGTGGAGCGCCGCCCTGGCCTGGAGCGGCAGTTGGCGGATCACCGCGCAGCGGACCCCGGACGGCCGGGCCGGCTTCACCGGGGGCGCCGGGCACGACGGGACGAGTGTGCCGCTCGCCCCCGGCGAGGAGTTCACCACACCGGGCTTCGCCGGCGTGTGCACCGACGGTGGCTTCGGTGCCGCGAGCCGCGCCTGGCACGCCCACGCCCTGGCCCACGTCCTGCCGCACCCGCGGGAGACGGCTCCGGTGCTCTACAACTCCTGGGAGGCCACCGGCTTCGACGTCGACGAACCCGGTCAGACGGCGCTCGCCGCCCGGGCCGCCGCGCTCGGCGTGGAGCTGTACGTCGTCGACGACGGATGGTTCGGGGCGCGGCGCGACGACCGGGCGGGACTGGGTGACTGGGCACCGGCCGCCGACCGCTTCCCCTCCGGGCTCGCCCCCCTCTCCGACGAGGTGCACCGGCTCGGGATGCGCTTCGGCCTGTGGGTGGAGCCGGAGATGGTCAACCCCGACAGCGACCTGTACCGCGAGCACCCGGACTGGGTGCTGCACGTGCCGGACCGCACCCGCACCGAGCTGCGCAACCAGCTGGTCCTCAACTTCGCGCGCCAGGACGTCGCCGACTGGGCGTACGACTGGCTCACCCGGCTCGTCGCGAAGAACGGCGTGGACTTCCTCAAGTGGGACATGAACCGCGCCTTCAGCGAGGCCGGCTGGCCCGGCCGCGACGACGGCGCGGACCGGCTGTGGACGCGGTACGTGCACAACCTCTACGGGGTGATCGACCGGCTCCGCGCCGACCACCCGCGTTTGCGGATCGAGTCCTGCAGCGGCGGCGGGGGGCGGGTGGACCTCGGCATCCTGTCCCGCACCGACCAGGCGTGGCCCTCGGACAACACCGACGCCGCCGACCGCGTGGCCATCCAGCACGGCTTCGGCCAGGTCTATCCCGCGCGCACGATGGCCGCCTGGGTGACCGACGTGCCGAACCAGCTGACCCGGCGCACGGTGCCGCTGCGCTTCCGTTTCCACGTCGCGATGGCCGGGCTGCTGGGCATCGGAGGTGACCTCACCCGCTGGTCCGAGGAGGAACTGGCCGAAGGCGCCGAGCTGGTGGCCGGGTACAAGCGGGTACGGCACCTCGTCCAGCACGGCGCGCTGCACCGCCTGCGCGGACCCGGGGACGAGGGCCCCACCGTGGTGGAGTACGCCGCGCACGACGGGAGCGAGGCGCTGGTGCTCGCCTGGCAGCGCGTCCAGCGGCACGGCGGCCCGCGGGGGCCGGTGCGGCTGGGCGGTCTCACGCCGGGGGCACGCTATCGCGACACGCGCACGGGGACCGTGCACCACGCGACCGTGCTCGGCGGGTACGGGCTCTCGCTCGACCTGCCGCCCGGAGACTGGGCCAGCTCGGCGGTACACCTGGTCCGCCTCGCGGAGCGGGACGGCGCGTGACCGCGCGGCCTGGCCGCGGCGACGCCCCGCGCATGTGGGCAACTGCACAAACCCGCAGCTGCCGAAGCTTGTCCGACGTGACGTGACACCGTCAAGGTGAGCTCCGTCCGCCCGTCCCGAAGACCCGCCGGCCCTCTGCACGTTCCTCACCCGATCCCGAAGGGCGTTGCATGTCCCACCGCTTCAGACGAGCGCGCTTGACGGCGCTCGCCGCCCTGTTGTCCACGATCGCCGTGCCTTCCGTCGCCCACGCCGCGGACCCGGACGCCCCCGCGTCCCGGTCCGCGGCGCAGGCGGCCCCCTCGGCGCACTCCCTCACCCTCTCCGACGGTTCGGTGCTGCGCTGGTCCGACGACGGCTCAGGCACCCTGACCCGCAGGGACGGCACCACCCGTGCGTTCCCCGTGGCGGCCGGCAAGGGCCGCAGCGCGTTCGGCGACCCGCTGACCCCCTCGGCCGAGATCCTCCGGCGCCGGGCCGACGCCGCCGCGCTGACGCCGTACAGCGTGGGCGCGTCCACCGGCCCCGGCTCCGCGGTCCGGCCCCGCACGATGAACTCCGGTGCCGCGCCGCTCCCGAAGGACGTCCTCGCGGCCGTCGACGGCATCGGCGACCGGGCCGCGGCACGCACCGCGGCTCCCGCCACCGCCGCCAAGGACCTGCCCTCGAACGAGGGCCTGACGACGTCCTTCCAGTCGTACCTCAACGCGGGCGGCGTCAACGCGGTCGGTGCCTTCCACGACACCGCCACGTATCTGCGGGCGCTGCCCGGTAAGGGGCAGATCGTCACCAATGTGTCGCTGGGCGACCTCACCGACCAGGGCATGGCCGACGCGGGCGACGAGTACGTGCGCCTCAACGGCCCGACCACGGTGCTCCGCGACGGCAGGCGCTACCTGGACTTCCCCTCCCTGCCGCTGATACCGACCTACACCAGCGACAACAAAGGCCGCCTCGACCCGGCCGGCGCCATCGAGGGCCAGGACCCCAACCTCGCCGAAGTGCTCCTGGACTTCTCGATGATGGCCCCGCTGCCGCACGACCGGCAGCGCCCGGAGGCCACCGGGAGCGGCGCCACCGACCTGCTGGGCATCGCGCCCGGCGCGCAGTACCGGCTCGTGATCCCCGAGGAGCCCTCCGCCGTGGGCATCGCCGCCGCGCTGCGGGCGGCGGCCGCCCAGAAGCCCCGGCCGGACGTCATCACCGCGAGCCTCGGCTTCGGCACGGACGGCTCGATCGGCTTCCCCTCGCGGTGGCTGGAGGACGACCCGGAGATCAGGGACACCCTGCGCTCGATCGTGGACTCGGGGATCGTCGTGGTCGTCTCGTCCAACGACGGCACCCGCCTGGGGCTTCCGGTCTCCGTGGGCCCCGACGGCGGCAGCACCCCGACCGACGTGACGTCGAACGGCAGCGCGCAGACGTCCATCGACGACGTCGCACCCACCACCACCCCCACCCTGGTCCGCGACACCGGGGTGATCGCCGCCGGCGGCACCACCGTCGACGACACCCTGAGCTCGGACGACGTACGCACCGCCGTCTACCCGACGACCCGCTACAACGGGTCCGCCGGATACTCCTCCGGGTTCGGCACGCGGATCGACCTGGCGGCGCCCGGTGACAACCTGCCCTCGCTGATCCACACCCCGGAGGGACCGGGCGTGGTGCTCAACGGCGGCACCTCGGCCTCCGCCCCGATGATCGCCGCCGCGGCGGCCAACGTGCTGGCGGCCGCCGAGGCGACCGGGCAGAAGCTCAGCCCGCGTGAGGTCAGGAAGCTGCTGGTCGACACCGGCCGCCCGATCGCCCAGCCCCCGCAGGCCGACCGGGAACTGCGCATGGGCCCGCAGCTGGACGTGACCGCGGCGGTGGAGAAGGTGCTCGCCAAGCGCCACGACCTCAGCCCGGCCGCGGTGCGGCTGTCCGTCGCCGAACGCCAACTGCTGTCGGTGAGCCCGACCACCGCCTTCGTCGAGGCCACCGACCCCTCCGCCATCGACCTGGCGGGCCCCGCCGACGCCTGGGGCAACCCGTCCGGGCAGAACGCGGTCTCGCCCATCACCTTCGGTCTGGACCTCACCGGCGCCCACCGGAAGCTGACGTACCGTCTGCGCGTCGGCGACAGGGGCACGATCCCGTCCGCGGGCCCGAGCCTGCGCGTCCTGCCCCGTGAGCTGCTGGCCGCCGCCGGCCTGCCGCTGGCCTCCGGCGAACCGCGCACCCTGCAGGTGACGTTCGAGGCGCTGTCCGGGAGCAAGGTGGTCGCCTCGACCGGCCGGCGGCTCACCTTCGGCGCGGCCGACGGCACTTACGTGCAGCCCAAGGCCCCGACCGCGCCCGGCTCGGCCCCGCTGGGCAAGCCCGTCACCGTGCACTACGACCTCACCGGACTGCGGGACGCGACCTCCCCCGAGCTGGTGCTCTCCTCGGTCGGCCACTGGACGCCCTTCACCACCAGCGACAAGTGGCGTGCCCAGTGGCGCACACCACTCGCCGGCACCAAGGGCACGGTGACCATCCCCGCCTCCGCCTTCAGGCCGGGTGGCGCCGGGCTCTACGGCATCGGCGTCACGCTCTACGACGGCCAGGTCTTCGGGGACTTCCGCGCCCTGCGCATCGGGCCCGGCGCGGACCAGCGGCCGCAGGCACCGCTGCTGGGGCAGGGGAGGTCCGCCACGGCGCACGCCGTCGAACTGAGCCGCCCGGAGCCGAGGCTGACGGTCTCCTGGGACGCCTCCTCGGTGCGGCACGCCGACGGCGCGGCCATCGAGTTCCTCACCCCGGCCCCCACCCTGTACGGGGCGCTCAACACCGCCACCAACCAGAACGGCAGCGGCCGTGACGACAACGGCGTCGACCACGCCTCGACCCTCTTCCGGCCCCTGCCGTCGGTGAAGGGCCGGACCGTGCTCGACCTGAGGGCGCTCGGTCTGCCGACCGGTCTGCAGTACCCGGTCCGGATCCTCCCCACCCGGGCCGGCAAGCCCGTGGGGCAGGCCTCGCCCACGTCGTTCGTGCAGTACCTCGACGGCGACACGGTCTCCGGCACCCTGGAGAACATCGAGGTCAGCGGCGGCAAGGCGCTGCTCTCCACCGACGACTTCGCCGAGGGCGACGACGGCTGGATCCACCTGGAGAGTTCCACCACCACCGCGTACTCGCTCTCCGAGGGCACCCTCGGCACCACGGTGTCCCGCGAGACCGGCACCTCGATGATGCAGGAGGTGCTGGGCGCCGACCTCGGCACGGGACACACCCTCATCGGCCACCGGCCGTTCGACGGCGGCGTGCTCCCCGAGGTCGACCTGCGCGACACTGCGACCGGTGAGCGCGTGAAGCTCAGCACGCTCGACCCGGGCACCGGCTCGGCGTCGGTCTACTTCCAGGGCGGAGTCGTCGACCCGGCCCGTCACCGGGCGGCCGTGACGACCTTCGACGGGGTCTCGGGCGTGGCCTCGCTGTGGACCGTCGACATGGCCACCGGCGAGGTCTCGACGCCGATCCCGCTCAACGCGGACAACCCGGGGCGCACCTTCGGCAACGTCTCCGTCGACGCGTCGACCGGCACGTTCTTCGCGGCCACCACCGGCACCATGGGCCCCTGCCTGTCCGGACGCGTCCCCTACTGGGCGGTGTCGGTCGACCCCGGCACCCGCAAGGTGTCGCCGCTGACGACCATGCCGGCCTGCACCGCCGGGCTCCTGCCCGACGGCAAGGGCGACCGGGTCTACGTCGCAGCCGGGCCGGCCACGCCCAGCTACACCACGGGCGAGTTCCCCACCAGCACCTGGCGTTCGGCCGACCAGAAGTCCCTGGCCACCGCCGCCCCGGCCGACCTGGGCACCCGGGGCGTCATGTGGCCGGTGCTCGACACCCGGCACCACGTCGCCCTCGTCGCCCATCTCTACGAGGAGGCCACCACCGGCGACAACAACGCCCTGAGCGAGATCACCGTCCTCGACCCCGACACGGGCAGGGTGCTCGCCCGGCACCCCGTCGCCAACCTCGTCAACTCCACGCTCAGCACCAGCAACTTCGACTTCACCGGCCGGCGCGGGCTGTTCCTCGACACCGACACGCGCACGGTCTTCCTGGTGAACCCCTGGGCCAACGGGCTCCAGCGGTTCACCTACTGACCGCGGGCCCACGGGGCCGGGTCCGCCACGCACAGACGGCGGACCCGGCCTCCACGGCCACGTGGTGACACCTGTGCTACGTTAAGCGCGTTGCAGTTTTGGTACCCATGAACTTTACGTGCACCTGCCGGGATGTAACCGACAGGTGCACTTTTGTTTTCCGGTCCTTCCGGAGGGGTCATTGCGGCGACGGGAGGTCGCAAAGTGCGGCCTTCATGTACTGCTCCCAAAGGAGATTCCCATGGCGACCGGCACCGTGAAGTGGTTCAACTCGGAAAAGGGCTTCGGCTTCATCGAGCAGGACGGCGGCGGCGCCGACGTCTTCGCTCACTACTCCAACATCGCCACCTCGGGCTTCCGTGAGCTCCAGGAGGGCCAGAAGGTGAGCTTCGACGTCACGCAGGGCCAGAAGGGCCCGCAGGCGGAGAACATCCTCCCCATCTGATCCACCGGGGATGCAAGGGGCCGGTACCTCTCGGGGTGCCGGCCCTTCCTCTTCCCTGGGGGCGGCGCGGGCCCCGGGTCTACCGGGCGAGCGCCGCCGCGACGGCGCCCAGGTGGCGGTCCACCGGGCCCGCGGTGAGCAGACCGCTGCCGGCTCCCGCCAGTTGCCCGGCGGCGGGGAGCAGGCGGGCGTGGACTGCCTCGAGGACCTCGCGGTCGCCGAGCTCGACGGCGAGCACGCCCTGCAGACAGCACAGCGCCTCGTACAGCAGGTCGGGAGGCGGCTCGGGCAGGACCCGCAGGGCCGCCAGGGCCTCGGCGCGGCGGCCGGAGCGCAGCAGGGCGAAGGGTTCCGCCCACGGCCGGTACGGCCCCCAGTCCGCGGCCGGGTCCACGCGCTCGGCGAGCCGCGCCGCCGGGACGGCGCCGTCGGCCAGGTCGAGGCAGAGCAGCGAGAGCGGGAGCAGGCCGCGTTCGACGCCCGGCATCCCGGCGCCCTCCAGTCGCGCCGCGGCGGCCCGGTAGGCGGCTTCGGCCCGCGCGGCGCCCCCGTCCCCGGAGGCGGCCGTGCGCAGCGCGCCGTACCACTGGGTGAAGACGCCCGCCAGGGGCAGTTCATGACGTTCGGCGAGGACGTCGACCGCGGCGGCGTGCACGTCGGCCGCGGGGAAGTCGGCGAGGGCGCTGCGGGCCTGGAGGCGGATCAGGTGCCCGAGCACCTCGTACGTCGTCAGGCCGTGCCGCCGGGACAGCGAGACCAGTTCGGCGCCGATCTCGTCCCTGCGCGGGGCGAGGCCCGCCCGGGTGCACGTCTGCATGAACACCCCGTTGAGGGCGAACGCGAGGAGCGCCGGATCGTCGAGCCGGCGGGCCGCCTCCTCGGCCTGCCGCGCCGCCAGCGGTCCGCGCGGGGTGCGGACGCCGCGGGTCTCCACCGCGATCGTGGCCAGCAGCCGGCAGCGGGCCGTCTCGTGCGCGGCATCGGCGGGCAGTGCGGCCAGGGTGCGCTCGGCCGCGGCGACGACGCTCCGGGCCTGTTCCGGGTCGTCCCCTCGGGTCCAGATCGCGGGCACGTCGTAGGCGCCGATCACCCGGGCGGCCAGCTCCGGGTCGCCGGTCTCCTCCGCCGCGGTGACGGCCGCGAGACGGTGTTCGCGGGCGGCTTCCAGGCCGCCGCCCCCGGTCAGCGCGAGATTGCGCAGCAGGCCGACCGTCGACTCCAGCCGTGCGCGGGCCCCGGCGGCGACGGTGCGGTCGTACGCCTCGGCCGCCCGCGTCCACACGCGGGCGGCCGTGTCGCCCGGGTCGGCGGGCAACGGCGCCTGCGCGTCCAGCCGCGGGTCCTGGGCGAGTACGTCCGCCTCCAGGCGGCGCAGCGCCGGTCCCGGGTCGAGCCCCAGGCCCTGGGCCAGCATCGCCCGGGCCCTGCGCAGCACGGCGAGCGCGTCCCCCTGGCGGCCCGAGCGGTACAGCGCGAGCGCCAGGAGGCGCCAGGCGTCCTCACGCCACGGGTGCTCGGTCAGGTGCGCGTCCAGGTCGGGCACCGCCTCGGCGGCCAGGCCCAGGCGCAGCCGGGCCTCGGCGCGCCGCTCCACGGCCCGCAACCGCAGTTCGGCGAGGCGGGAGCGCTCGCCGCGGGCCCACTGCCGGTGGGCGTACTCGCCGTACGAGGGACCGCGCCACAGTTCCAGGGCCTCGCCGAGCCGCGCCAGGGCCGGCGCGGGCGACAGGGCCGCGGCGGCGTCGACGGCTGCCTCGAACCGCCAGGCGTCCACGCTGTCCGGGTCAGCCCGCAGGGCGTACCCGGTGCCCGCGGTGACCAGGAGCCGGGCCGGTGCCCGGGGCGGCCGCCCCGGTTCCAGCTCGCGGCGCAGCGCCCCTACGAAGGTCTGCACGGCCCCGACGGCTCCGGCCGGCGGCTCGTCCCACAGATCCGCCACCAGGCGGTTCACGGGTACGACGCGGCGGCGTGCAACGACCAGCCGGGCCAGCACCTCCCGGTGCCGCGGTCCCCCGAGCGCGAGCGCGCGACCGTCGCCGTCCCAGGCGTCGACCGGCCCGAGCACACCGAACGCGACCCGCACCCTGCCCACCTCTCCGGCCGTCATCCCCCGCTGCCACGGTACGCGCTGACCGGTTGCTGATTCGCGGGCGGGAGGCTCGGTTCGTCCGCCGCCGGCGGGCACCCGACTCCCCCGACCACGGAACGAGAGAACGCACCATGACACCGGTCGTCCCCGGCTTCACCCACCACCGCGTCCCCGTCGCCGACGGCGTCGCCCTCAACGTCGCCGTCGGCGGCTCGGGCAGCCCCGTCGTGCTGCTGCACGGCTTCCCGCAGACCCATCTCATGTGGCGGCACGTCGCCGCCGACCTGGCCGCCGACCACACCGTGATCTGCCCCGACCTGCGGGGTTACGGTGCCAGCGACAAGCCGGCCGCGACGGGACCCGCCACGTACGCCAAGCGCACCATGGCCGCGGACGTCGTCGCGCTGGCCCGCGCGCTCGGTCACGACCGCTTCGCGCTCGCCGGACACGACCGCGGCGCCCTGGTCGCCTTCCGCGCCGGGCTCGACCATCCCGACGCGGTCAGCCGGCTGGCCTGTCTCGACGTGCTGCCGACCCTGGACATGTGGGACGTGCTGCGCGGCGCCGGCGCGGCCGTCGCCTTCCACCTCTACCTGATGGCCCAGCCTCCTGGCCTGCCCGAGGCGTTGATCGGCGCCGCCCCCGACGCCTTCTTCGGCCACTTCCTCGACGTGTGGAACCCGTCCCCGGACGCCGTCCCGCCCGCGGTGCGCGCCGCGTACCTGGACGCGTGCCGCGCGGCCGTCCCCTCGATCGTGGCCGACTACCGCGCCTCGGCGACGGTCGACATCGACCACGACCGCGCCGACCGGGCAGCGGGGCGGCGGCTGCGGATGCCGGTCGCGGTCCTCCAGCAGGACTGGGGCGCCGCCCTCGGCTACGACGCCCGCGCACTCTGGCAGGCCTGGGCACCGGATCTGACGCACACCACGGTCGGCTGCGGCCACTTCATGGCGGAGGAGGACCCGGAACTCGTCGCGACGGCACTGCGCACGCTCGTCGCCTCCTGACCTCCGCACGCACGCGCGCCCGGGTGAGGGGAAGAGGACGGGAGAGGAATTCGTTACGGACATTAATCGTAACGAAACATGGGAACCCCATCGAGGAGGACCCGATGCCTGCCACCCTCGCCCCCGGGACCGGCTCGCCGCCGCGCATCGCGACCGCCGAGCACTGGTTCGACTTCATCTGCCCCTACTGCTACGTCGCCCAGGACCGCTCCCGGATCCTCCGGGAGCACGGGGTCCACGTGGTCGGGCACGCGCTGCAGATCCACCCCGGGATCGGGCCCGGCGGCGTACCGGCCGGCCCGCGCACGGGCCCCGGCTACGCGTTCCTCGCACGGGAGGCCGAGGCCGCCGGCCTCCCGCTGCACTGGACGGACCGCGTCGCCTGCTCCCGCCCGGCGCTGGCGGCCCACGAGTGGCTCGCCGCCACCGCCCCGCAGGCCGCCTGCCGCTTCGCCGTCGCCGTGTTCGACGCCAACTTCGCCGACCGCCTCGACATCGAGTCCCGGGAGCTGCTGCTCTCCCTCGCGGCCGAGTCCGGCGGCGACGCGGACGGACTGCGCGCGGCATGGGATTCCCCGGCGATGAACGGCGCGCTGGCCGCGTCGAAGTCGCTCGCCGTGCGGTACGGCGTCCACTCCACGCCCACCTGGGTCTCCGGCCGGCACGGCATCGCCGGGCTGCGGCCCCGGGAGTGGTACCGGGACTGGGCCGAGGCACTCACGTCCTGAGCCGGGACGGCGGCGGCCTACTTCAGCAGCGCCTCCATGTGGGCCGCGGCCTCGCGGGCGGCCTCGTCCGGGGTGCGGCCCTGCTCACGGGCGAACAGGTAGGCGGCGTACCAGTCCCACCAGTGGTGCTCCGGTGCGGTCGCCTCGTACGCGCCGTGGCGGTCCTCGGTCTCGTGCAGGAGCCCGGCCAGGGTCGGAACGTCCATGGCGGAACCTCCTCTGTGATGGGCCCGGAATCCCACCGTCCGCGCTGACGGTGGGATTCCGCAACCCGGGACGACTGGGCCGTATCGTCACATGCCCTCGCCCCACCTTCGGCCGGGGGCGTCCTCACCCCGCGGCGCCTGGCACCGCACTCCCCCAACTGACGCCGGGAGGTGCCCCCACGCTGCGTTGTCGCATCGTCCGAGCAGCCCACCACGAGGACGATCCTCCGCCTTGCGATGCACCGCACCGGGGGCCCCTCCCAGCGGTAGCTGGGGGAGCCAAGGTGACGACAAGGCCTAGCCCTGGCGCATCGCGCGGAAGCCCGTGCGGAGCTCGTTCACGAACAGCTCCGGCTGCTCCCAGGCGGCGAAGTGCCCGCCCTTGGGGAGCCGGTTGTAGTGGACCAGGTTCGGGTAGGCCTGCTCGGCCCAGCTCCTGGGGGCCTGGTAGAGCTCGTCCGGGAAGACGCTGACGGCGACGGGAAGCTTGACGCCCTTCGCACCGAAGAACGGGGTCGTGTTCTCCCCGTACAGGCGGGCCGCGGAGACCGCCGTGTTGGTCAGCCAGAACAGCGTGATGTTGTCCAGGACGTCGTCGCGGGACAGGCCCTCGCTCACGCCCTCGAAGGAGCGGGTGATCAGCTCCAGGCTGGCCTTGTCGTGGTCGAGCATGAAGGCCGCCAGGCCCACCGGGGAGTCCGCCAGGGCCGTCAGCGACTGCGGGCGCGAGCCCATCATGTACGCGTAGTACACGTGCCGGTACACGAAGTCGAGCTGCTCGACGGCGGCCTTCTCCTCGTCGTTGGCGAGGACGACGTCGGACGGCAGCGGGTTGCCGGCCACGATCGCCTCCTCGATGGCGGGCGGGATCACCTTCGGCATGTTGGTGTGGATGCCGGCCAGGCCCTCGGGCTCCTGCACGCCCATGAGGTCCGTGACGACCGCGCCCCAGTCGCCGCCCTGCGCGACGTACTTGGTGTAGCCCAGGCGCTTCATCAGCTCGCCCCAGGCGGCGGCTATGCGCTCCGGCCCCCAGCCCTTGGCGGTGGGCTTGCCGGAGAAGCCGTAGCCCGGCATCGAGGGGATGACCACGTGGAAGGCGTCGGAGGCGTCGCCGCCGTGGGCGGTGGGGTCGGTGAGCGGCTCGACGATCTTCAGCTGCTCGACGATCGAGCCCGGCCAGCCGTGCGTCACGATCACCGGCAGGGCGTCCGCGTGCTTCGAGCGCACGTGGACGAAGTGGATGTCCAGCCCGTCGATCTCGGTGATGAAGTGCGGCAGCGCCTTCAGCCTCGCCTCGACCTTGCGCCAGTCGTACTCCGTCGCCCAGTAGCGGGCGAGTTCCTTGACCGTGGCGAGCTGGGTGCCCTGCGACTGGTCGTCGACGGTCTCCTTCTCGGGGAAGCGCGCCGCCTCGATGCGTGCGCGCAGGTCCGCGAGTTCCGCATCGGAGAACTCGAACGTGAACGGACGGATCTCCGGGTTCTGCGGAGTGAAGGACATCTGGCTCTCCTCGTCGTCTGCGGCGACCCTGCGTCGCCGGCTCACCCAAGGTGGCCGAAAGGAGCGGGTATCGCCCCAGTGGAACCCCCGGGGATCACCCCGGGGCCGCGCCCCCGGGGTGTCCCTGGCACCCCGGGGGGCAGCAGCCCGGAGCAACTCCCCCAAAACGCATGAATGAACTAAAATGACCACGTCAGGCAGGAGATCAGGAAGATCGACTCATGGGTGTGCCCGCGATCGACGCACAGCTCGGACTGCGGGGCCGGGAGAAGGAGATGGCCGCGCTCGAGCGGGTCCTGGCCACGGCGCGGTCGGGCACCAGCGCCGTCCTGGTCGTACGTGGCGAGCCGGGGATCGGCAAGACCGCGCTCCTCGACCACGCGGCGGCCCGGGCCGCCGGGTTCTGCACCGCCGCCATCGCGGGCGTCGAGGCGGAGATGGAGTTGCCGTTCGCCAGCCTCCACCAGTTGTGCGCACCCCTGCTGGACCGGCTCGACGGGCTGCCCGGACCGCAGCGGGACGCCCTGTCCGTCGCGTTCGGGCTGCGGGAGGGCACCGCGCCCAACCGGTTCCTGGTGGGCCTGGCCGTGCTGAGCCTGCTGGCCGGCGCCGCGGAGGAGCGCCCGCTGGCGTGTTTCGTCGACGACGCCCAGTGGCTCGACGACGGGTCGCGGCAGGTGCTGGCCTTCGTCGCCAGACGTCTGGTGGCCGAATCCGTGGCCCTGGTCCTGGCCGTACGCGAGCCCGACGACGACCGGGAGCTGGCCGGACTCCCCGAGCTGACCGTGAAGGGGCTCAGCGAACCCGACGCACGCGCCCTGCTGGCCTCGGCCGTCCGCGTGCCGCTCGACCCGCTGGTGCGGGACCGGATCGTCGCCGAAGCCCACGGCAACCCGATGGTCCTGCTGCACCTGCCGAGTACGCTCACCCCCTCCGAGCTGGCAGGCGGCTTCTGGCTCCCGGGCAGGTGTGCGGCGGCGGGCCACGTGGAGAGCGCGTTCCGCCGGCGGTTCCTGTCGCTGCCGCGGGACAGCCGCCGGCTGCTGCTGACCGCCGCGGCCGAACCGACCGGCGATGTGGCGCTGCTGTGGCGCGCGGCCGCCGCGCAGGGCATACCGGCGGACGCTGCGGGTCCGGCCGAGGCCTCGGAGCTGGTCGAGTTCGGCGCCACGGTGCGTTTCCCCCACCCCCTGGCACGCTCGGCCGTCTACCGGCGGACGCCGGCGCCCGAGCGCCGGGCGGCGCACCACGCGCTGGCCGAGGCCACCGATCCCCGCCTCGACCCCGATCGCCGGGCGTGGCACCGCGCCCACGCCGCAGCGCGGCCCGACGAGAGCGTCGCCCTCGACCTGGAACGTTCGGCGTGCCGCGCGCAGGGGCGGGGTGGGGCCGCCGCCGCTGCCGCGTTCCTGCGTCAGGCGGTCGAGCTCACCCCCGATCCCGCGCGCCGCGCCGGCCGTGCCCTGGCCGCCGCCCAGGCCGCCATCGACTCCGGCGGGGTCGACCGGGCCCGCACCCTGCTGGCGACTGCCGACGCCGGCCCGCTCGACGAACTGCAGCGCGCCCGGCTGGAGCGGCTGCGCGCCCGCCTGGAGTTCTCGCAGGTGCGCGGAAGCGTCGCGCCCCGGCTCCTGCTCGACGCGGCGCGCCGGCTGGAGCCGCTCGACAGCGCCCTGGCCAGGGACACGCTGCTCGAGGCGGTCGGCGCGGCGATCTTCGCGGGCGGCCTCAGCGAGGGGCCCGGGCTGCGCGAGATCGCGGAGGAGGCCCGTGCGGCGCCCGCGCCCCCGGTGCCGCGGACGCTCGACGTGCTCCTGGACAGCGTGGCCGCTCTGGTGCTCGACGGCTTCGCGGCGAGCGCGGACGCTCTCAGGGACGCGCTGGGCCGCGTCCGCCAGGAACTGCGTTCCGGCGCCGTGCGCGCGGACGGCGACCGGCGCTGGCTCTGGCTGGCCTGCCCGGTGACGCCCGAACCCCTGGCACTGGAGCTGTGGGACGACGCCGCGTGGAGCGAACTGGCGTCCGGAGCGGTGTGCGTCGCCCGCGCGGGAGGAGCACTTGCCGTCCTCCCGATGGCGCTCAGCTTCCAGGCGTGCTTCCACGTGCACGCCGGCGAGTTCGACACCGCGGAGGCGCTGATCGACGAAGCGGCGGCGATCTCGGAGGCGACGGGCAGCGTACCGATGGTGTACACCTCGCTCCTGCTCGCCGCCTGGCGGGGGGAGGAGTCCCGGGCGCTGGACCTGATCGAGCACCACATCCGGGAGGTGGGTGACCGCGGCGAGGGCCGTGCCCTCACTCTCGCCGAGTACTCGACCGCCGTGCTCCACAACGGACTCGGCCGCTACGACGCCGCGCTGCAGGCCGCGACGCGCGCCTGCCGGTACGAGGACCTGGGCTTCCTGGGGTGGACGCTGTTCGAACTGATCGAGGCGGCCGCCCGCAGCGGCCGGCCCGAGGCGGCCGCCACCGCGCTGGAACGGCTCTGCGAACGCACCGGCGCCAGCGGCACGGAGTGGGCGCTGGGCACCGAGGCCTGCGCACGCGCGCTGCTGAGCGACGACGACCGCACCGCCGACGCGCTCTACCGGGAGGCGGTCGACCACCTGGGCCGCTGCCGTATCGCGGTGCAGTTGGCCCGCACCCGGCTGCTGTACGGCGAGTGGCTGCGCCGCCGCAACCGCCGCCAGGAAGCCCGCATCCAACTACGCGCCGCCCACGAGGTGTTCAGCGGGCTCAGGGCGGACGGCTTCGCCGAACGCGCCCATCGCGAGCTGCTGGCGACCGGGGAGACCGTACGCAAGCGGACGGTCGGCGCCGCCGACCGGCTGACAGGCCAGGAGGCCCAGATCGCGGCGCGGGCGAGGGACGGGCACACCAACTACGAGATCGCCGCGCAGCTGTTCATCAGTCCGCGCACGGTGGAGTGGCACCTCGGCAACGTCTTCACCAAGCTCGGCGTCTCCGGGCGGCGGCAGCTGCGCACGGCGCTGCCCCCCACGGGGACGGCGACCGGGCAGTGGGGCTGAGCCGCGGGCTCGTCAGCCCCTGTCCACCAAGCGATGGGGCCTGCCGTCGGACGGGGAGAGTTCGACCACGTGGACCTCGTCCCGTTCTCCGACGTCCACCGTCAGGCGGACCCGGTCCGGCCCGTGCCACTCCGCCGCGCGCAGGGCGTAGTAGTCCCCGTCGACGAAGCCGACGTGCCGGCGGCGCGCCGTCAGCCCGGACCCCTCGTCGACGTAGACCCACCACAGCGGGTCGACCATGGCCGCTCCCTCCTCGACCACCAGGTGCCGGTCGGGGCGGTCCGGCGCCCCGGCGCGCATGGTCTCCTGCCCGCCGGAGAACCCGAACAGGCCGGCCGCCAGCGTCACCACCAGCGTGCCGAGGACGCCCGCCACCAGGAACAGGGTCCGCAGGATGGCGCCCCGCACCGCGAGGAGCAGCGCCGCGGTCAGGGTTGCCCCCACCGCGACGGTGAACACCACAGGATGGTCCAGGAGTTGGGCGGCGAGCAGCAGCCCGCCCGAGCGGCGCCGCTCCCGCCGCCCGGTCCACGCGCCGAGGATCAGCAACCCCGCGACTCCGACCAGCACCAGAACCGCCGCCCGCCGGCGACGGTCCGTCATCTCGGCCACACCCAGCTCCCCACTCCTGACGTCCGGACGCGCACAGACCAACCCGCGCCGATCAAGCAGCGGTCCCGCCGGTCCCCCGTGATCGCGGGACCCGCGCGCACGGCGCGCCGGCTCGTCAACCGCCGGTGGCCCGCAGTCCGTTGACCACCAGCTCGGTGACACGGCGGTCCCGGTCCCGGTCCCGGCCGAGGGTGTCGCCGCCGACGCGCCAGAGGAAGCCCATCAGCAGCAGCACGTCCTGCGGGGCGAGTCCGGGGCGGACACTGCCGTCCGCCTCGCAGGCGCGCAGCAGCGTACCGACGGCGCCGACGACGCGGCCGCAGGTCTCGTGGACGACGGTGTCCCGGGCCGCCGCGCCGTGCAGGGCCTCGCCGAGTCCGTGCTTGACGCGGACGCAGTCCGCGAGGGACGTGAACCAGATGCGGAACGCCTCCAGCGGGCCGTGCGCGGCGAGGAGGTCGTCGACGGAGTCGATCAGGCGCTGGACGTCGTGCCGGTAGACGGCCAGGACGAGGGCCTCGCGGGTCGGAAAGTGCCGGTACAGCGTGCCGGCGCCGACGCCCGCCCGCTTGGCGATGGTGTTGAGCGAGGCGGCGCCCGATTCGGCGAAGGCCTCCTGGGCCACCCGCAGGATGTGCTCCCGGTTCCGGAGCGCGTCCGCGCGCCGGCGGGCGTCCGTACCGGTCACGGGGCCTCCCCATCGCATCGTCGGGTGCGGTGGAGCCCGCCCCGCCGGAGGGTGCTCCCGCCGGGAGCGTACTCCAGGCCCATCGCCCGTCACCCGCGGTGATCGGCCAGGCCGGTGGCGCGTGGCCGTGGCGTCCAGCGTCGGTCGCGTCCGGGTGCCGGTCGGGTCCGGTGCCGGTCGCGTCCGTGTGTCAGTCGCAGTCCGTGAGGCGGCGCAGCACCCGGCCCGCCTCGAGGACCTTGCGCACGTCCTCCGGCGGCAGGGTGGCGAGGCGCCCGGCGAGCGCCTCCGCCTCGCCGCGGGCCATCCGGACGAGTTCCCGCCTCCCCGGCGCGGTCATGACCACCCGGGTGGCACGGCCGTCGGCCGGGTCGGGTTCGCGGCGCACCAGTCCGCCCGCCTCCAGCCGGCCCACCGCGGCGGTGATCGTGGGCTGGGTGCACGCGGCCCGCTCGGCGAGGACGCCGACGCGGCAGGGACCGTACTGGTTGAGCAGGGCGAGGACGATCAGCGGGGTCGGCTGGACCCGCGGCTCGGGGCGGGCCCGGCGCAGCAGCCGCACCAGGCGGTGCAGGGAGACCACGAAGTCCAGGGCCTCGTCCTCGCTGACCGCCGCCATCCTCCGCCCCCTCGCTTCGTCCGTGTCGGGTCAGGGAATCCCGATCGTCGGCGAGTACAGGTCCATCCACAGCGCCAGGTCGAGGGCGCGTTCCAGGCCGTGCCGGGCGGCGTGGGTGCTGACCGGGGTGTCGGTCCTCACCGCGTCCTCCAGCCAGGTCCGGCTGACCAGGTCGAACACCGGGTGCGTGGGCCTGGCCAGCAGGTCCCTGGCGTTGTCCTGGAGCGCGACGAAGTACCTCGGGTCCTGGGTGGAGGGGTAGGGGCTCTTGACCCGGTCGTAGACCGAACGGGGCAGCACGTCGGCGGTGGCCTCGCGCAGCAGGCTCTTCTCCCTGCCGTCGAAGGACTTCAGCGACCAGGGCGCGTTGTAGACGTACTGGACCAGTCGGTGGTCGCAGAACGGGACCCTGACCTCCAGCCCGTTCGCCATGCTCGCCCGGTCCTTGCGGTCGAGGAGGATGCGCACGAAGCGGGTGAGGTGCAGGTGGCTGATGACGCGCATCCGGTACTCGAAGTCGCTCTCGCCGTCGAGGCGATCGACCCCGGCGACCGCGCGCCGGTAGCCGTCGTGGACGTAGCCCTGCAGGTCCAGGGCCTTGGCCATCTGGTCCGTGAGGATGTTGCCGTCGTCGCCGAACTCGGTCGAGAACCGCACCAGCCAGGGGAAGGTGTCGGCCCTGCGGGCCTCCTCGTCGAAGAACTGGCGGTAGCCGCCGAAGACCTCGTCCGCGGACTCGCCCGAGAGGGCGACGGTGGAGTGCTGCCGGATGGCCTTGAACAGCAGGTAGAGCGAGGAGTCCATGTCCCCGAGCCCGGCCGGGATGTCGCGGGCGCGGATCACCCTCGCCCGCACCTCGGGATCGGCGAGCTGGTCGGAGTCGAGGACGATGTCCTGGTGCTCGGTCCCGCACAGCTCCGCGACGTCGTGGACGAACGGGGTGTCGGGGGTCCCGCGCAGGCTGTCGGGGACGAAGTGCTCGGTCTGGCCGACGAAGTCGACCGCGAAACTGCGCACCTTCTCGCCCTGTTCGCCGAGCTGCCGCGCCGCGAGCGCGGTCATCGCCGAGGAGTCCAGGCCGCCCGACAGCAGGGTGCAGCGCGGCACGTCGGAGACGAGCTGGCGGCGCACGATGTCCTCGAGCAGCTCGCGCACGCGCGCGATCGAGGTCTCCTTGTCGTCGGTGTGCGGCTCGGTCCGCAGCGACCAGTAGACGTGGGTGCGGATGCCGCCCCGCCCGACGGTGACCACCGTGCCGGGCTCGACCTCGCGCATGCCGTCCCAGATCGCGTGACCGGGCGTCTTGACGAAGGCGAAGAGCTCCCGCAGCCCGTCCAGGGTCACGCGGCGCGGGACGAGGGGGTTGGCCAGGATCGCCTTGGGCTCGGACCCGAACAGCACGCCGTCGTCGGTCGGGTAGAAGTAGAAGGGCTTGATCCCCATCCGGTCGCGGATCATCACGAGCTTCTGCTCACGGCTGTCCCAGATGGCGAAGGCGTACATGCCGTTGAGCCGTTCGGCGACGGCCTCACCCCACTCCAGGTAGCCGCGGAGCACCACTTCGGTGTCGGAGGTGGTGGTGAAGCGGTGGCCGCGCGCGGTCAGTTCCTCACGCAGTTCGGCGAAGTTGTAGGCCTCGCCCGAGTAGACCATCGCCACCGCGCCGCCCTCGGGTCCCTCGGCGCTCATCGGCTGCCGGCCGCCCGGCAGGTCGATGATCGCGAGCCTTCGGTGTCCGAGCGCGGCGGGCCCGTCCACCCAGGTGCCGCGGTCGTCGGGCCCGCGGCAGGCCATCGTCTCGGTCATCGCGTCGACTGTTGCCTGCTCGTTCCGCAGGTCCCTGCGGAACGAGATCCATCCGGCGATTCCGCACATGCGTATGCCTCCGGGCGCTAGCTGTGCCCGACCGTCGTCCGCTGCGTCACGGATCGGGTCGGCCCTGGCCGGCTCCGAGGCGCGATTGTCACTCCGAGTGATATGTATCGGGCACCTATCTATCGAGTCTCCGTCGGCTAGTGCCAGGCGTCAAACGCCCGCACCGACCCCGTGGTCCCCCAGGGGACCGACCGTCAGACCGGCCTCCCGGCAGGTCGTGACCAGCGCGGGGAGCGCCGCGAGGGTCGCCCGCCAGGACCCCGGCGCCGAGGCGTGGTCGCTGTCGTGGAGCAGGACGGTGGCGCCCGCACGCAGATCGGGGCGGAGGGTCGCCAGCACGGATTCCGCGGTGGCGCCGGGCGTCCAGTCGCGGCCCCAGGCGCTCCACAGGACCGGGGTCAGGCCGACGCGGCGGGCCGCCGCCCATCGGCCGCCGGTGAGGATGCCGTACGGGGGGCGGTACCAGAGCGGCGCGGTGCCGCAGGTGTCGCGGACCGCCAGGACGGCGCGGGCCAGGCCCACCCGCTCGCGTGCGGCGTCCGGCAGCCAGGGTCGGTCGTGGGTCCAGCCGTGGACGGCGATCTCGTGGCCGCGCCGGACGGCCTCGCGCACGACCCGGGGATGGCCGTCCACCCGTGCGCCCAGGACGAAGAAGGTGGCACGGACCGACAGTTCGTCGAGGGCGTCCAGGAAGCGCGGTGTGGAGAGCGGATCCGGTCCGTCGTCGAAGGTGAGGGCCACATGGTCGGGACGTCCGAGGCCGGCCAGGGCGGGGAAGGCGCGGCGGCGCAGTCCGGGGAGCCAGGTGGCGGCCGGGACGATGTGGCCAGCCGCCAGGACGCCCGCCGCGAGCGCGGCCCGCCGGACGTCGCCGCCGGGCCTCACCGCGGCCCGCCGTGGACGGGACGGTGACGGCCCTGCGCCGCGCCCGGGCCGTGCCCCCGCGGCACGTCCCAGCCGCCGGCAACCGCGGGCGAGCGCGACAGCCCGACGGCCCCGGCGGCCATCAGGGCGACACCCGCCGCCTCGGGCACCACCTGCGCCCCGAGCGCGATCCGCTCCTCGAAGAGCACCCAGCCCAGCGCCACGCTCACCACCGCGTCCCCGATGGTGAGCGCCGGCTGGGACGCCGCGAGGCTGCCGGCCCGCAGGGTGACCTGGAGCAGCAGCAGGCTGAGCAGCCCGACGGTGCCCGCCGCGTACAGCTGCCAGGAGGCGAACACCCGGGGCAGGCCGTCCGGGACGAGGCCCGTGACGTCCTTGATCAGCGCCGCCGTGCAGGCGAAACACGCAGCGGTGGCGCACCCCAGGACGCAGGCCCGCGCGCCACCGCTCAGCACCCTCCCGACGAGCCACAGGACGAGCACCAGCACCGCCAGCGGCACGGCGGCGCGCGGCCAGGTGCCCGGCAGGGCCTGCGCCTCGCCGCCGGAGGGCCTCGCGGCGCCGAGGAACAGGGCCAGTCCCCCGGCCAGCGCGAGGAACCACAACCAGGTCCCGGCGTCGGGCCGCCGGGAGAACGCGAGGCTTCCCGCCATCAGGGTGAACAGCAGCTCGGTCGCCATCAGCGGCTGCACGACCGACAGCTGCCCCACCGCCAGGGCGCTCGCCTGCAGGGCCCCGGAGACGACGAGCGCCGCCATCCCGGCCGCCCAGAACGGGCGCCGGACCAGTTCCAGCAGGTGACGCAGCCGCCCGCGCAGACCGTGCCCCGCGCCCCCTTCCTCCTCCTGCTGCAGGGCGGCGCGCCGCTGCAGCGCGGAGGCCGCGCCATTCGCGAGGGCCGCCAGCAGCGCCAGCACGACCGTCAGGACGGGCACCGCGTCATCCGTACTTGCCCGCGAGGCGCCGGTAGACCCACGGCATCACACCGCGCACCGCGACCGGGACACGCAGCCAGCGGGGCACATACACCTCGTCCCGTCCGCGGCGGATCGCGTCGGTCACCACCCTGGCCACCCGCTCGACGGGCATCGGGCGGGGCCGGGAGCGGGTGTACGCCACACCCCGCGTCGCGAAGAACGGCGTGTCGACGACGCCCGGGACGACATGGGTGATCCTGACCCCGCTGCCGGCCAGCTCGTAGCGGAGCGAGTCGGCGAAGGCGCCGAGTGCCGCCTTGGCCGCGGAGTAGGCGGCCTCCTCGCGGACGCCGACGGTGCCCGCGAAGGAGCCGATCAGCACGATGTGGCCGCCGCGCCGCGCCAGCATGCCCGGCAGCACCCGGCGGACCAGCTCCATCGCCGAGACGACGTCCACCATGAAGATCCGTTCGATGACGCCCTGCGGCATCGAGGCGAAGGGGCCCGCCCAGCCGATGCCCGCCCCGGCCACCAGCAGGTCGACCCGGCCGCCCGTCACGAGCGCGGCGTCACGCACCAGCCGGCCGGTGCCCCCGGGGTCCTCCAGGTCGGCCGGCAGCGCGGTCGCCGAGGTGCGCTCGGCCACCGCCCGCAGTCGCTCGTGGTCGCGGCCGCTGACCAGCAGTCGCCAGCCCTCGGCGGCGAGGCGGTCGGCGACCGCCGCGCCGATGCCCGAGGACGCGCCGGTGACCAGCGCGACCGGGGCCGGTCCGCCGCCCGTGTCCGCCGGACCGCGCACGGGCTCGCCGTGCACGGCCTTGCCGCCGTCGGGGACCGCTTGGGGAGGGTGAGAGGTCATGGCACCGCTTTCTGTCCCTGCCGCTGCAGCTGCCGCCCGGGAGGGCCGGTGCGGCTCCCCGGGGCACGTCCCCCTCCGGTCTCAGTAAACCGCCCGATCGCCGGACCGGCTCTGTGGGCGACCCGCCGGGAGACGAGGGGCCGGTGCGCCCGGGCCAGGGGTGACGTCCGGCGGGCCGCGACCGTGCGACGCGGACGGCCCTGCCGCCCGCCGCACCGCGACGCGCGTCACCGGATCGTCGGGGGTGACACGGAGAGGTATCCACGATTCGTTTCAAGACGGGGCAAATCGGTTAGACCCGAGTAGTCCGCGACTGGTGTACGAGGTGATCACGTGCCGGATGTGCTCGCAGCTGCCCCGCCCGCTTCCTCCCGGCGGGACGTGGTGTCGCGGTGACGCACACCGGGCGGGCGGCCCGTACGCCCCGGCGTTTCCTCGTGCTCAGCGCCTCCATGGGCGCCGGTCACGACGCCGTCGCCGACGAGCTCGTCGCGCGGCTCACCGCCCGCGGCGGGCAGGCCCAACGGGCCGATGTCCTGGACCTCCTGCCCGCGCACGCAGGCGCGGCGCTGCGCGGGTTCTACCGCGCCACCGTCCTGCACCTCCCGCTGCTCTACGCGGGCATCTACGCGACGTTCCTGCGTCCGGGCGGGTCACGCCGCACCCCCGGCCCGGGCGGGCTCGCCGGGCTCGCCGAGCGCGGGCTCGCCGAACTCGTCCGGCGCGAGCGGCCGGGGCTGGTCGTCCCGGTCTTCCACCTGGCCGCCCAGCTCACCGGCGGGATGCGGGCGCGCGGATCGCTCCAGGTGCCGAGCGCGGTGGTCGTCACGGACTTCGACGTGCACGGCCAGTGGCTGCACCCCGGCAACGACCTGTACTGCTGCCTCACGGAGAGCGCCGCCCGCCGGGTGCGGGAGGCCACCGGCCGGCCGGCCGCGGCGACCGGGCCCCTGGTGGCCTCCCGCTTCCTGGCGCCCGCCCCGGACGCCGGGCCCTGGCAGCGGGTGTTCCGTGCCCGGGCGCCGGAGCGGCCGGCCGTCCTGCTCTCCGCCGGCGCCTGGGGAGCCGGAACACACCTGGCGGACACCGCCGCCCTGCTCGCCCGGGCCGGTTTCCTGCCGGTGGCGCTGTGCGGCGAGAACCGGCGGCTGCGGGCCCGCCTCTCCCGCGTCCCCGGGACGCTCGCGCTGGGCTGGGAACGGGACATGCCCGCGCTGATGAGCGCGGCGGACGCGCTGGTGGACAACGCCGCCGGGCAGACCGCGCTGGAGGCGCTGGCGATGGGCCTGCCCGTCGTCGGCCACCGCCCCATCCCGGGCCACGGCAAGGCCGGGGCGCACCAGATGGCCGCGCTCGGGCTGACCCGCTTCGCCCCCGACCCGTGGACGCTGATCGACGTCCTGGACGGCCTCACCCGTCCGCGCCGCGAGCGCCGCACCCCCTCCCCGGCCGCGGCGGCGCTCTTCGCCCCGGACACCGCGGCGCACCTGATGGAGGCCTGCGCACCGGACCCGGTCGCGGTCTGACCTGACGGACGCCCTGCCGCACGCCGTGTCCCGCGATGACCGCGGTGGTGGGTGCCGCCTCGCCGGCGGCGGCGGCCGATCAGTCGACGACGACGCTCCAGATCTCACCCACGACAGCCGCCGCCGGGTCACCCGTGCAGCTGACCGCGCGGGTGTTCTGTCCCGGTGAGCCGGGCGGTGGCGTCGGCCTCGGAGTGACGCTCTTCGACGGCGGGAACATCCTCGATACGCGGCCGGTCGTGGCCACCGGGTTCGCCAGCTACGTGGCCAGGTTCGCGACCAGCGGGACACACACGATCACGGCCGCGTACAACGGGAACGTCAACTGCTTCGCCTCGAACGCCAAGGCGACGGTCACGGTGACCCCGGCCGAGTACTGCTCCTACGGCACCGACTCGTGCCGGGACGGCCAGGGCCGCCGGCCGGGGTCGTCGGAATGCCGGACCCGCCGGTCGGCCCCGGGCGTCCACCGGGCGGTCCGGCCTTTCGGCTCGCCCGACGGGTGCCGGTCCTGGTGAACCCGGTGTGAGGGCGGCCGTCGCGCACGCCGTCCACCGCCCCTGTTCGGGGCGCCGGAAACCTGTGGTCTCATGGGCTGCGTGAGCCGCGCCGCAGAAGAGACCAACCGCCGGATGCTCCGGGCACGGGACGCGATGGACCGCGCGTACGCGCAGCCGCTGGACGTACCGGCGCTGGCGCGGATCGCCCATGTGTCGCAGGCGCACTTCACGCGCACCTTCCGGGCCACCTTCGGCGAGACGCCGCACCGCTACCTGCAGCGCCGCCGGGTCGAGCGGGCGATGTTCCTGCTGCGGGAGAGCGACCGCAGCGTGACGGACATCTGCTTCGAGGTCGGCTTCGGCAGCCCGGGGACCTTCAGCCGCACCTTCCGGGACATCGTGGGCACGTCGCCGCGGGCGTACCGCGGGCAGGCGACGGCGGTGGACGTGCCGACCTGCTTCGCCAAGGCCTGGATGCGGCCGAGGGCCTGATTGCCGGCGGAGGCGGGCGGACCTCGTGGGCCGGGCAAGCCCTGCCGACCCGGCCGACCCGGCCGACCGAGCAGTTTTGGATAAGTTTTCCGCCGGCCCGGCCAGTAGCGTGATGTCCATGTTCAACGCCATCACGCACTCGCAGATCTACGTCCTCGACCAGGACGAGGCCCTCGACTTCTACGTCGGCAAGCTCGGCCTGGAGGTGAACGCCGACGTCGACCTGGGCTTCATGCGCTGGCTCACGGTGAGCGTCCCCGGCCACCCGGAGCGCCAGATCCTGCTGGAGAAGCCGGGCCCGCCGGCGCTGTCCGAGGAGACCGCGCAGCAGGTCCGCGAGCTGGTCACCAAGGGCGCCATGGGGGGCCACCTGATCTTCAGCACCGATGACTGCCGCAAGACGTACGAGACGCTCCGGGACCTCGGCGTGGAGTTCACCGAGGAGCCGACCGAGCGCCCGTACGGGATCGACTGCGGTCTGCGCGACCCCTTCGGCAACAGCATCCGCTTCACCCAGCCGAAGGCCTGAGGCCCGCCCCGCCGCGGGCGCCCCGGGATCCGTCCCCACCGACTGCCCCTCCCGGACGTCTGTATCGCACGTCCTTCCGCCCGGAGGTCCCCGTGCCGTCCGGCACGCGGCCTCCCGGGCGGGCGATCGGCGTCCCGAGGAGCAGCATGCCGTCACATCAGCCACCGCGTTCCGCGCACTTCCACCGGCCGCTCCTCGCGGCCGTCCTCGCCGCCGCGGCCGTGCTCGTCACGGCCCCAGCGGCGGACGCCTTCGGGGCCGTCCCGCCGGACACTGCCGCCGCGGCCACCCACGACCAGGCGGTCAGCCGGGCCGAGCGGCGGGCCGTCCTCGACTACTGGACGCCGGAGCGGATCGCGGCGCTGACCCGGCCGTCGTCCGGCAACCCGCCCAGGAGCGGCCCCGACGGAGCCCCGTGGACGGCGAGGAACGCCCTCGCCCGTACGGTGGGCCGGTTGTTCTTCACCGACCACGGCGAGGACGCCAGTTGCACCGCCACCGTCGTCGACAGCGCCAACGGCAGCACCGTGGTCACCGCGGGGCACTGCGTGAACAACACCGACCTCATCGGTGAGGACGACCAGTGGACGCGAAACGTGCTGTTCGTGCCCGGCTACCGCGACGGACGGGCGCCCTACGGGAAGTTCACCGGCCGGCTGGGCGTCGTCGCCCCGGCCTGGCTGGAGAACGACCAGCAGCACGGCGAGGTGTACGGCGCCTACGACCAGGGGTTCGTCGTCCTCAACGCGGACGCGCGGGGCCGGACCGTGCAGGCCGCGGCCGGCGCGGCGCAGAGGATCGGCTTCGACCGTCCCGGGGGCCGGACGGTCCACCAGTTCGGCTACCCCCGTTCGGCCTCGGACCCGGACCGCGAGGGCCTGCCCGAGTACACCGGCGAGCGGCTCGCCTACTGCACCGGCCGGGCAGAACAGGTCGTCGGCACTGCCGAGTTCCCCGCCGCGAAGGGCCTGTGGGGGGCCGAGTGCGTCATGGGCGGCGGCTCCAGCGGCGGCCCGCGGATAGCCGGCCTCGACCCGGAGTCCGGAGTGGGCACCGTCGTCGGCGACAACTCCGAGGGCAGCCGGCTCGACGCCGGGGGCAACACCTGCGATCCCTGGGAGCCCGCCCCGGACTGCACCCGCCGGCTCGTGGGCCCGCAGTTCACCTCCGCCGTCACCGGGCCGCTCTACGAGCGCGCCGAGCGCGCCGGGCGCGCCACCCGCTGAGTCGCCGGCACCGGCCGCACGGTGCCTCCCGGCCACCGCCGGGGGGCACCGTCCGCGTCGTGCGTCCAACAACGCCCAGGGCACAGCGTGTTGGGTCCGCAACCGGTGACCGACGAGGCCTCTCACCCGGGCCGGGCGGGCGTTAGTCTGTGCCATCTCATTGCACGGGCCATCGAGAACGGGGGGCGTGGTGTCGGCGTTCGTGTTCCTGCGTCTGCGCGCGCATCGTCTGCTGCTCGGCGCCGCGGTGCTCTCCGTGCTCCTCACCACCTGCGCGGTCGCGGCGCTCGCCGCGTTCAGCTCGGCCGTGGGGGACGCCGGTCTGCGCCGCGCGCTACAGGAGCAGTCGGCCGCACGGACGCTGGTCGAGATCACCGCCGACGTGGACGGCAAGGACCCGGGCGCCGCGGACAGGGCCGTGCGCGCGACATTGAGCGGCGCCTACGACGGCCTGCCGGTCTCCGTCGCCGGGGTCACCCGTTCCGGCCCGTACGGGCTGCCGGCGGCGCTCCGCCCGCCCGGTTCCCCGCGCACCGTGGACCCGGACCTGACGGTGCTGTCGACGCTGGACCGGGCGCGGGTGACCATGACCGAGGGCGCCCTGCCCGGTCCGCCTGCGGACGGTGGCCCCGTCCCGGTGGCACTGCCGGAAGCGGCCTTCGCGGCGCTGAAGGTGCGCACCGGGCAGGTGATCTCCCTGACCGACCGCCTGCACCGCGGCGCGCTGCGGGTGCGCGTGACCGGGACCTACCGGCCGGTCGACCGGTACGCCCTGTACTGGCGGCTCGACCCGCTGGAGGGCCGCGGCGTGCGCACGCTCTCCTTCACCACGTACGGGCCGATGCTCGCCGACCCGGCGGCCTTCGGCTCCGGCGGCGTCCCCGCGGTGCAGATGGTGTGGCAGACCCGCGGGGACTTCACGGCGATGACCACCGCCCGCGCCGACGACGTCAGCGGGAGCGTCCGGCGGACCGTGCAGCGGCTGGACACCCTGCGGGCCGCGAACTCCGTCACGGCGGACAGCGAACTGCCCGGCTTGCTCACCGAGTTGCGCGGCACCTTGCTGGTCAGCCGGTCGACCCTGCTGATCAGCGTGCTGCAGCTGATGCTGCTGGCGGCGCTGTCGCTGCTGCTGGTGGCCGGGCTGCTCGTGGAGGAACGTTCCGGCGAGACCGCGCAGTTGCGGGCCCGCGGCGGCTCGCGCGCCCAGATGACCGGCCTCGCCGCGGCCGAGGCCCTGCTGCTGACCGTGCCGGCCGCGGTGCTGGCCCCGCTGCTGGCCGGGCCGCTGGTGCGGCTGCTGGCCGGTCACGGTGCGCTCTCCAGGGCGGGGGTACGGCTGGAGCCCTCGCCGGCGACCGCCTGGTGGGTGGCGGCGCTCACCGCGTTCGCCTGTGCGCTCGCCGTCGTCGGACCCGTACTGCGGCACTCGGGGACGTACGCGCAGCAGTCCACCGCACGGCGGCGTCGGCGGGCGCTGCCCGCCGCCGCGCAGGCGGGTGCGGACGCGGGTCTGGTGCTCGTGGCCGGCCTGGCGTTCTGGCAGTTGTCCCGTCGCGAGGCGGGCAGCGGGGCGCTGAGCACGGACACCTCGGGACGGCTGGGGCTGGACCCGGTCCTGGTCGGGGCGCCCGCGCTGTGCCTGCTGGCGGGTGCGGTGCTGGCGTTGCGGCTGCTGCCGCTGGCGGCCCGGCTCGGCGAGCGCCGCGCGGCGAGGGCCCGCGGGCTGCCAGCGTCCCTGGTCGGCTGGCAGCTGGCGCGCCGTCCGGGGCGCGGGGCGGGGCCCGCCCTGCTGCTCGTCTTCGCCGTGTCGATCAGCATGTTCGCGATCGGGGAGAACGGCACCTGGACGCGTTCGCAGGCCGACCAGGCGGACTTCGCGGTCGGCGCGGACCTTCGCGTGTCCGGCTCCGCCACACCCGCGTTCGGACAGGGCGGCAGCTACGACGACGTACCCGGCATCGCGGCCGTCACCCCGGCCGTCCGCGACACGGTGTCCCTGCCCCGCGACCGCGACGCCACCGTCGTGGCCGTGGACACCACCTCGGCCGCCCGTGTCCTGCGACTGCGCGACGACCTGTCCGCCCAGCCCCTCGCCGACCTCATGCGGCCGCTGCGGGCGGACGGCGGCCCCGCCGCCCGCAGCGCCGGGTTCGCACTGCCCGACGGCACGGACCGGCTCCGCCTGGCGGTCCGCCTCCGGTCCCTGGGGGCCGGGGACCGTACCGTCGCGGGCACCGTCACCGACCTGCTGTTCGCGACGCTGACCGACCGCTACGGCGTCCCGTACACCCTCCCTCTGGGCGAGGTCCGGGCGGACGGCGAGCAGCACGTGCTGGAGGCCGACTTCGGATACGTGACCGGCCGCGCGCGGGGCGCGGCCCCGGCCGGGCCGCTGCGTCTGACGGGCCTGCGGGCCGAGTACCCGGTGCCCCGGCGCAACGAGCGGCACAGCCTGACCGTCACCGGCGTACACGCGGTGACCGGTGGCGGCCCGCGCGAGGTGCCCGCCCCTACCACGACGACGTGGTCCGCCCGCACGCAGATCGACAACCCCGACTTCCCCGAGGCTCCCGGCCTCGGCTACCGCCCCTCGCACGCCGGCACACCGCGCTCAACGGCCGGAGCCCCGCTGAGCGTCCGCTACGACACGGGCGAGGAGCCCTTCCAGAAGGACACACCGGGCGGCGCCGACGCGGCCTCCCTCACCCTGCGGGCGGGGCCTCCGCCGCCCGCGGTGCTGCCCGCGGTCGTCACCGACGCCTTCCTGGACGCGGTCGACGCGAGGCCCGGCAGCACCGTCCCCGTCGAACTGAGCGGCACACGGCTGTCCCTGCGCATCACGGGGTCGGTCCTCGCGCTGCCCACCACCGGGCGGGACGGCTCCACCGGAACCGGTGGCGGCGCCGTCCTGCTGGACCTGGCGAGCCTCGACCGCGCGCTCGCCTTCCAGGAACAGCGCCCGCTGGAACCCACCGAGTGGTGGCTCGCCGCGGGGCCGGCCGGCGCGCCCCGGGTGGCCTCGGCCCTGCGGGCCCGGGGCGACGCCGCCACGATCGTGGTCCGCGACGAGGCGCGGGCGGAGTTGCGGCGTGATCCGCTGGGCGCGGGTCCGCTGTCGGCCCTGCCGGCGGCGGTGGTGGCGGCCGCCGTGCTGGCCGCCGTCGGTTTCGCGGTCGCCGCGGCGGGTGCCGTACGGGAGCGCTCTGAGGAGTTCGCGGTGCTGCGGGCGCTGGGGGCGCCGAGGAGGTCGCTGGCCCGGGTCATCGCGGCGGAGCAGGGGCTGCTGGTGCTCACGGCCGTCGCGGTGGGGGCGCTGCTGGGCGGTCTGCTGACCCGCTCGATCGTGCCGTTGATCGTGCTGACGGCACGGGCGGACAGCCCGGTGCCCGCGGTGCGCGTGGAGTTGCCGGCCGTGCCGCTGCTGGAGCTGCTGGCCGCGGTGGCGGTGCTGCCGCTGCTCGCGGTGGCGGTGGCGGCACTGCGCACGGCCGATCCGGTCCGCGCGTTGCGCCGGCAGGGAGGGGAGTGAGTTGACCGAGACGCGTTCGGCCCGGCAGTCCTCGTGGACCGCCGCCCGTCTGCGCGCCGCCCCGGGTGGGGCGCTGGCACTGGCGGCCCTGGTGCTGGTGACCGCGTTCCTGGCGGCCGCGCTGCCGCGCACCGTCGAGGGCTACGAGGACACCGCGCTGCGGGACACCCTGCGGCGGGCCTCCCTTTCCGACCGCAGCGTCACCGCCACCTTGGACGTGTCGTACTCCGGGGTGCGCGTCGGAGGCGGTTCACCGTTCCGGGCGAGCGCCCTCGCCAGGACCGAGGACGCGTTCCGCGGTGTGGTGCGGCCCCCGTTGGCCCTGGACACCGCGCAGACGGTGTACGGGGTGCGCAACGCGGTGGCGGCGGCCGCGACCGATCCCGGCCTGCCGCGACCGACCAAGGAGCGCGACCCGCGGGCGACGCTCGTCTCGCAGCCCGGCCTCGCCGCCCGCTCCCGGCTCCTCGCGGGGCGCATGCCCGCGTCCACCTCCGGTGAGCGCGAGGTGGAGGCGGCGCTCACCGCCCGGACCGCGAAGGTGATGGGTCTGCGCGCGGGTTCCTCGGTCCGCCTGATGGACACGACCGGGGCCGGACTGACCGTGCGGATCACCGGGATCGTCCAGCCCCGCTCGCCCGGCGAGGCCTTCTGGAACGCCGAGCAGGACCTGCTCGCCCCGACCTTGGTGAGCGTCCCCGGACCGCCCGGCGAGGACCCCGAGCACTACTGGCACTTCACCGCGCTGATCGGCCAGGACGCGGCGGGCGTGGTGCTCGACCTGCCCGAGGGCGCCCGCCTGTACTGGCACCACCCCGCCGACGTCGGCGCGCTCTCCGCCCGCGACGTGCCCGCGCTGCGCGACCGGCTGGCGTCGCTGTCGGGCGGGCCGGACTCCACCCGGCTGCGCCTGACGACGGGCAGCCCGGCCATCACCGTGGACCAGGACGGACTCGCCGAACTGCTGGGGCCGTTCGTACGGGAGCGGGAGGCCGCCGCACCGCTGGTGCTGATAGCGACGGTGGGCGTGGGCACGGTGGCGGGCATCGTGCTGCTGATGGCGGGCGGACTGTCGGCGACCCGCCGCCGGACCGAACTGCGGCTGCTGCGCGCTCGCGGGAGCAGCCTGACGGGCCTGTGCGCCCGGCTGCTGACGGAGAGCGCGGTCGTGGTCGTCCCGTGCGCGGCGGCCGGGGTACTGCTCGCGCTGCTGCTGGTACCGGCCGAACGGACGGCGGTGTCCGTGCTCGCGGGGGTGCTGGTGGCGGCGGTCGCCGTCCCGGCGCTGCCACTGCGGGCAGTGGTGCTCGCCCGCCGGACGGGACCGGAGCAGCGCGACGACCTCGTGCAGACCCGGCCCTCGCGCCGCCGTACGGTGGCCGAGCTGACGGTGGCGGTCGTCGTGACCGGCGCGGTCGTGGCACTGCGGCGCCGTGGCACCGCGGAGGGCGGCGCCGACCTGCTGACCGCGGCGGCACCGGTGCTGGTCGCCGTCATCGGGGCGCTCGTCCTGCTGCGGCTGTACCCGCTGCCGTTGCGGCTGCTGTCCCGCCCCGCGGCCCGGCTGCGGGGCACCGTCCTGTACCTGGGGCTGGCCCGGGCCGGCCGTACGCCCTCCGCCACGGCACTGCCGCTGGTGGCGGTGCTGGTGGCGCTGGCGGTGACGTCGTTCGGCGGCTCCGTCCTCACCGGCGTCGAGAGCGGCCGCGACCGCGCCGCCACGCGCGCGGTCGGCGGCGACGCGCGGATCGAGTCCCTCACCACGCTCCCGAAGGGGCTGGACGCGCGGGTCCGCCGGGTGCACGGCGTGCTCGGCACCTCGCCTGTGCGGATCGAGACGGGACTGTCGACGACGCCGGCCGGGACCTCCTACGACCTGGTGGTCGTGGATCCGGCGCGTTACGCCGCCCTGGTGGCGTCGACGGGGATCGGGGCCCCCTTCCCCGCCGCGAGCCTGGAGGGCGACGGCACCGGTCCGCTCCCCGCCGTCGTCTCCCCCGGGCTGGAAGGGGAGTTCGGCACGACGACCACGACCGTGCAGGCCTCCGCCGGGGCGACGCCGGTGCGCACGGTCGCCGTGCGCGACGTGACCCCGGCCGTCCTGGGCGGCGACTTCGTGATCATCTCCGCCGAGGGGCTGGCCCGCACGCATCCCGAGACCGCCCGCTCCCCCGTCCAGGCCGCCACCGCTCTCTATGTGACCGGGCCGCGGGTGGACGGACGGGCGCTGGACGCCGTCGCGCGCACCGCCGCATCGGACCTGACGGCGACTCTGCGCTCACAGGAGCGCGCCTCGTTCACCTCCTCGGCCCTCCAGATCGGTGCGCGCCGGGTGTATCTGGCAGCCGTGGCGGCGGGCGCCGGCTACAGCGCACTGGCCCTGCTGCTGTCCCTGATGGTGCACACACCGCAGCGCAAGGCGCTCCTCGCCCGATTGCGGACGATGGGCATGACGAGCCGCCAGCGGCAGTGGATCGCCGTCCTGGAGACGCTGCCGCAGGTCCTGCTCGGTGCGCTGGGCGGCATCCTGGTCAGCCTGGCCACGGTGCCGCTGCTGCGTCAGGGGGTGGATCTGACCGCGCTGGCCTTCTCCGCGGGCGAGCCGGTCACCGGGGTGTCCGAGGCGGTGCTTCGCACGGACCCGCTGTCGCTGCTTCTGCCGTCGGCCTCGCTGGTGGTGCTGGCCTGCGTGGTGCTGGCGGTGCAGGCCTGGCTGACAGGACGACGGGGAGAAGGAACCGAACTCCGGATGGGGGAACGATCATGAGTCAGCACACGTCCGGGACCGCCGAGCGCGGCAACGTCACACTGGCCGACCTGGAACGACGCGTCACCGAGAGCCGGGAACAGCCCGCCTACGGCCACGACGCCCTGATCGTCTGCGACCGCCTGGTGCGGATCTTCACCGCCCAGGGCGTGGAGGTCCAAGCCCTGCAAGGCCTGGACCTACTGGTGCGACAAGGCGAACTGATGGCCCTGGTCGGCGCCTCCGGCAGCGGCAAATCCACCCTGCTCAACATCCTCGCCGGCCTCGACACCCCCACCGCGGGCGCCGCCTCGGTGGCAGGCTTCGACCTGCTCGCCATGAACAGCGCCGCACGCCTGCGCTACCAGCGCGAAGTCGTCGGCTTCGTCTGGCAGCAGACCTCACGCAACCTGCTGCCC